>NZ_JASJPC010000075.1:0-8782 GCF_031426875.1 Sulfuritalea sp. | reverse complement strand
CTGATCTCAAAATGGCTCGTCATTATGTTTCGTAATTAATGCGTATCGATACTAGTTGTCAGTCAACAAGGAAAAGGCGCATTCCCTGTAGGAGCGAGCTTGCTCGCGATAAGCCGCTATCGCGAGCAAGCTCGCTCCTGCATCCATCGGCTACAACATGTCTGCGTACTAGCGTCCATTGATGCTGCGTGCGACGCAAGCCGCCGCAAGACGAGAGTTGGCGCTGGCGTGACGGCGACGCAGGCCGGCGCATGTTCGCTAGCGCACCGAGCGTGACGGGCGTTTGCAATACGCTGCAAGTCATGCGACAGCTCCGCGGCAGCGCGGTGGCTTGTCGACTTTGAATCTTGCGGCCGGCTCCGGCTTGATGGAGCGGCGCACAAACCGTGACCTGTATGCCTGCACACGCGCAGCACGCTTCCGCCAGCCCGTCCCTGCCCGCGCTTGTCGTCAGCGGCGAGGGCGATCGCCTGGCACTGGCAGGTGCGCTTGAAATATCGACGCTGGTCGAGGCCGAAAACGCCTTGAAAGCATGGTCGCAGCCGGGGCCGTCGCGTCAGCTCGATGTTGCGCAGCTCGACAGCCTGGACACGCCGGGCGCCTTGTTCCTCTGCGGTCTGCGCGACAAGGGCGTGGGCCTCATCGGCGTCAGTGCCGAACACCGCGCGCTGCTCGACCTCATCTACGGCCTTGAGCTCAAGCCGATACCGAAAGTCAGGATCGCTCCCCGCTGGCGCCAGCTTGTCGTCCAGCTCGGCAAAGGCGCGCACGATGTGCGCCACGAAGTGATCGAAATCATCCGCTTTGTCGGCCGTGCCGCAAGCTGGACCGTCAGCGCGCTGCTGCACCCGGCTTGCCTGCGCCCGGCGTCGATTTCGCGGCACATCACGGAAACCGGCATTCATGCGCTGCCCATCATCGGCCTGATGGCGATCATGATCGCGATCGTGATCGGCTACCAGGGCGTGGCCCAGTTGCGTCCCTTCGGCGGCGAGGACTACACCATCAACCTGGTGGCGGTGTCCGTGTTGCGCGAAATGGGCGTGCTGATCACCGCGATCATGGTCGCCGGCCGCTCGGGCTCGGCCTTCACCGCCGAAATCGGCGTCATGGAGACGCGCGAGGAAGTCGACGCGCTGAAGGTGATGGGCATCGAACCAATGCAGGTGCTGGTGGTGCCGCGCGTGATCGCCTTGGTCATCACCCTGCCGCTGCTCACATTTTTTGCCGACATCATGGGCCTGGTCGGCGGCGCCGCGATCGCGCAGGCGCTGCTCGACGTATCGCCGACCCAATATCTGGCACGCCTGCCGCAGGTGGTCGACGGCCAGGATCTGTTCGTCGGCCTGTTCAAGGCGCCGGTGTTTGCCTTCTTCATTGCCGTCATCGGCTGCATGCACGGGCTGCGCGTCACGGGTTCGGCGGCGAGTGTCGGGCGGGAGACCACGCGCGCCGTGGTGAAATCGATTTTCCTGGTCATCGTGCTCGACGCGTTCTTCTCCATCCTGTTCGAAAAGCTCGGCCTATGAACACCCTGACGCGGTCACATGGCCATGCGGAACCCATGCTTGCCGCACGCGGTATCGTCAATCGCTTCGGCAAACAGTTGGTGCACGACAAACTCAGCCTCAATGTCATGCCCGGCGAAATCATCGGCATCGCCGGCGGCTCGGGCTCGGGCAAATCGGTGCTGCTGAAGACCCTCACCGGCCTGCACCGGCCGGACGCCGGCGAGGTGCTGCTCAAGGGCAAGCCGGTGCAGTCCATCGCCGCCGCCGAACGCGCCGCGCTGATCGGCGTGCTGTTCCAGCAGGGCGCCTTGTTTTCTTCGCTCTCGGTGGCGCAGAACATCATGCTGCCGCTGCGCGAACACACGACCCTGCCGGCCGGGCAGCAGGAACAGATCGCGGCGATGAAACTGGCGCTCACCGGCCTGCCGGCGGACAGCGGCATCAAGTTTCCCTCGGCGCTGTCCGGCGGCATGGTCAAGCGCGCGGCCCTGGCGCGGGCGCTGGCGCTCGACCCGCGGATACTGTTTCTCGACGAACCGACCGCGGACCTCGACCCGATCGCCGCCAGCGGCATCGACGCGCTGATCCTGCAACTCAACCAGATCCTCGGCATCACCGTGGTCATCGTCACCCACGACCTCACCACCCTGCTGAACGTCTGCGGCCGCATTGCCGTGCTGGTCGACAAGACCGTCACGGTCGACACCGCGGACCAGTTGATGAAGTCCGCCCATCCGTGGATACACGATTTCTTCCACGGACCGCGCGCGGATGGCGCAATGAAAGCAAGGAGCACAAGCCATGGAAACTGACAAACATTACTTCTTCGAGGGACTGTTCATCATCGTCTTCTCCATTGCCGCCGCGTTGTTCGCGGTGTGGCTGGGCAGCAGCGGCCGCCATGACGATGTGATCTACCGCATCCATTTTCCCGATTCGGTGAGCGGGCTCACCGCCGGCGACGCGGTGAAATTTCGCGGTGTCGATGTCGGCACGGTCAAGGCAATGGGCATCGATCCCGAGAATTCGCGTCTGGTGCGCGTGGATGTGCGCCTGCGCAAGGAAACGCCGGTCAAGACCGACACCCGCGCCAGCCTCACGCTGAAAGGCATCACCGGCGTGGTGTTCATCGAGCTGAACGGCGGCGACCCGGCGGCGAAGACCCTGCTTGCGGTCACGCCCGCGGACCAGATACCCGAGATTCCTTCGGAAAAAACCGGCCTCAATGCCATGCTCGACGAGCTGCCCAAGCTGGTCAAGAAATTCGCCGCCATCGAGGACCAGGTCAAGAAAGTCGTGACCAGCGTCGGCAGCCTGACGGAAAAGGTCAAGGAAAACCCGTCGCTGCTGCTCCAGCGCCCCCAGACCAAGCCCTGAGGCCGACACAGGACCGCCGGGGCGAGCGCGACGCCAGGCGCCGCATCGCGCGGCGTAATCAGTGCGTCCCGGGTGTTGTCTCGAAAGCCCGCGCAGCTTATAGTCTGAAGTCTCATGAAAGCGCGAATCATTCCCATCGTCAGGGCCGTCAGAACCACGCTGCCGCCGGGGCGCGACCTCGTCGCGCCGCCCGAAGGCGAACTGCTCGACCTGCGCCAGCGGCGCGTGCGCGACTTGCGCATTTCGGTCACCGACCGCTGCAACTTCCGTTGCGTGTATTGCATGCCGAAGGAAATCTTCGACGACGATTACGCCTTCCTGCCGCGCAGCAAGCTGCTCTCCTTCGAGGAAATCATGCGCGTGGCGCGCATCTTCGTCGAGCAGGGCGTGGAGAAGATCCGCCTCACCGGCGGCGAGCCGCTGTTGCGCCGCCACATCGAAAACCTGATCGAGCAGCTGGCGAAGCTGCCCGTGGAAATCACCCTGACCACCAACGGCTCGCTGCTGCGCAAGAAGGCGCGGGCGCTCAAGGATGCCGGCCTCAACCGCGTCACGGTCAGCCTCGACGGCATAGCCGACGACGTGTTCAAGCGCATGAACGACGTCGATTACGCCGTCGGCGACGTGCTCGACGGCATCGCCGCGGCGGCGGAGGTCGGCCTCGCGCCGATCAAGGTCAATTGCGTGCTCAAGCGCGGCGCCAACGACGACCAGATCCTGCCGCTGGCGCGCCATTTCCGCCACAGCGGCCACATCCTGCGCTTCATCGAATACATGGACGTCGGCAGTTCCAACGGCTGGCGCATGGACGAGGTGGTGCCCTCGGCCGAGGTCGTCGCCCGCATCAACGCGGAATTTCCTCTGCAGGCGGTCGGCGCCAACTACCCCGGCGAAGTCGCCGCGCGCTGGCGCTACAAGGACGGCGGTGGCGAGATCGGCGTCATCTCTTCGGTGACCCAGGCCTTCTGTTCCAGTTGCACGCGCATCCGCCTGTCCACCGAGGGCCAGCTCTATACCTGTCTGTTCGCCCAGTCCGGCCACGACCTGCGCGCCATGCTGCGCCAGGGCGCCGGCGACGAGGCGCTGCGGCGCGAAATTGCCGCGGTCTGGCGCGGGCGCGACGATCGCTATTCGGAGATCCGCACCGCCGCCACCGTCCTGCCCGGCAGCAAGGTGGAAATGTCCTACATCGGCGGCTGAACGCTGCCTTCTTCAAGATTGCCTTGTTCGCCGCCACCTCATGACTTCCATACTCCAAGCCTTTTCCTGCGCCGACGATTACGATCCGAATTCCCTGCCCGTCGATCGCGCCCGTGAACTCATCCTCGGCCTGCTGCAGCCGGTAGTCGGTCACGAGCGGGTCTTCGTGCGCCAGGCGCTGGATCGCGTGCTGTCCGAGGACGTCATTTCGCCGATCGACGTGCCGGCCCACGACAACTCGGCCATGGACGGCTGGGCCGTGCGCTTCGGCGACCTGGCCGCCAGCGACGACACGCGCCTCAGGAACATCGGCACCGCCTTCGCCGGCCGCGCCTTCGCCGGAAGAGTTGGCGCTGGCGAGACGGTGCGCATCATGACCGGCGGCGTGCTGCCGGAAGGCGCGGACTGCGTGGTGATCCAGGAAGTAACCAAGGTCGAGGGCGATGCCGTCATCATCCCGCCGGGGCAGCGCAAGGAACAGAATCTGCGCCGCGCCGGCGAGGACCTCCAGGCCGGGCGCCCGGCGATACCGGCCGGCAAGAAGCTGCGCCCGGCCGAGATCGGCATCGTCGCCTCGCTCGGGATTGGCGAAGTCTCGGTGCGGCGCCGGGTGCGCGTGGCGATTTTTTCGACCGGCGACGAACTCTGCTCGATCGGCACGCCGCTGGCCGAAGGCGCCGTGTACGACAGCAACCGCTACACGCTGTGGGGCATGCTGACGCGCCTCGGCTGCGAGGTGATCGACATGGGCGTGGTGAGGGACGACCCGGCCGCGCTCGAAGCGGCCTTCCGCGAGGCCGCGGCCTGCAGCGACGCGATCATCACCAGCGGCGGCGTGTCGGTCGGCGAGGCCGATTTCATCAAGCAGTTGATGGCCCAACTGGGCGAAGTCGCCTTCTGGAAAATCGCCATGAAACCCGGCCGGCCGATGGCCTTCGGCCGGATAGGTAAAACACAACCCGATGGCGCTGATGGTCCCGGCGCCTGGCTGTTCGGCCTGCCCGGCAACCCGGTGGCGGTGATGGTGACCTTCTACCAGTTCGTCCAGCCGGCCATCATGAAGCTCTCCGGCATCGATCCGGTCAGGCCCGTCCCCGGTTTTCCCGCACGCTGCGTCGAGCCGATGAGAAAAGGCCGCGGCCGCACCGAATTCCAGCGCGGCATCCTGTCCCGGGAAAACGGCGAATGGTGCGTGCGCCCGACCGGCGCCCAAGGCTCCGGCGTGCTGCGCTCGATGGCCGACGCCGACTGCTTCATCGTGCTCGAACACGAGCGCGGATCAGTTGCCGCTGGCGAGACGGTGATGGTGCAGTTGATGAACGGGCTGGTCTAGCAGTCAGTCAACAAGGAAAAGGCGCATCCCCTGTAGGAGCGAGCTTGCTCGCGATAAGCCGTTGTCGCGAGCAAGCTCGCTCCTACATCCATCGGCTACAACATGTCTGCGTACTGGCTTCCCGGCCCTACTCGATCGCTTCCGCGCTGCGGACCTGGCCGCGTACCTGATTCAGACCCACCTTGAAGTCGGCCAGGCGCACGCCCATCGCCACCACGGCCGACTGGCCCGGCTTCAGGGTTCCCGGCAACTCGTATTCGCGCTGGAAACCGGCTGCCGGCACGGCGCCGGTCACGCGCAGCCTGGCTACCGGCAGCGGGCTGCGATTGGTCACGCGCAGGCCGAGATTGCCCTGGCTGTCCGCCACGGTTTCGACCTGCAGGTAGTTGCCCGGATTGCGCGGCAGATCGAGCCGCAGCAGCGCCGCGCCGGCGCGCCGGCCGACCTCCGATTCCGCTCCCGCCGCCAGCTTGTAGTGCCCGATGGCCTTGGCCGGATTGCCGGCGCCCTGCGCCAGGTTGCCCAGCAGGTAATGCGCGGCGGCGGTCGGCAGCAGCTTGTTGGCATGTTCCAGGTCGCTCTGGGCGCCGGCCTTGTTGCCCAGGCGCTGGCGGATCAGGCCGCGATTGAGGTAGTGGGCGTAGTACGCGTCGTTACGCTTGAGCGCCTCGTCGTACTCGCGTTCCGCTTCCGCATTGCGGTCGAGCTTCCTCAGCGCATCGCCGCGCAGCGCATGGAACATCGCTTCGCGCGGCTCCAGCTTGAGCGCCTGATCGGCCTGCGCCAGGGCCTGTGCCGGCTGCTTTTCGAGCAGCTTGCGACCTTCGTCGTGGGCCGCGTAGGCCGGCCTGGTCTTGCTCAGGAAAGCCAGCTTCTGCCGGTAGACGTCCTCGCCGCGGAATAGCCCGGCCGGCATGCCGGCGGCCTTGGCGCGATTCGCGTCGACGCGCTCCTGCGAGGGCGGGTGGGTGGCGAACATGCCTTCCAGCCAGTTCGGCTTCTTGTCACCCGAGAGGCGGACGAAGGTCTCCTGCAGTTCGACCGCCGCCTGCGGGTCGTAGCCGGCGCGCACCATGTAGTCCATGCCGTAGCGATCGGCTTCGAGCTCGTGCTCGCGGCCGAAGCGGAAGTTGAGCAGCATCGCGCCGCCCTGCGTGGCAACGTCGATCAGGTCGGCCGCCCGGTTGTCCGCCGTCAGCACCGAGATCACCGCGGCGCCGGCCGACAGCAGCGTGCCGCGCTCCACCGCGCTGGCGCCGTGGCGGGCTGCGGCGTGGACGATTTCATGGGCCAGCACCGCCGCCAGTTCGGCCTCGCTCTTCAGCTCGGTCAGCAGGCCGCGATTGAGCGCCAGCTTGCCGCCGGGCAAGGCCCAGGCATTGGGCACCGAATCGTTGATGATGACGAACTCGAAGGGCAGGTTCGGCCGGTCGCTGACCTTGACCAGCTTCTGTCCGACTTCATTGACATAGGCTGCGAGCGCCGGGTCGAGAATGAACTTGCCGCCCGCCGACTGCTGGTTCTGCAGGTACTGCTTGGCGCCCATGCTGATTTCCTGCTGCTCCGAGACGAAGGCCAGCTCGGTTTTCTTGGTCACCGGATTGGTGGCGCAGCCGCTCGCCGCAAGCACGAGCAGCAGCAGGCAGCAGCAATTGATGGAGCGGACCAGGGTGGATGCGTTCATTCGGGGAAACCTCCGGCGGCGCGGCGCGCAGTAACACGATTTTAAACCGGGCGATTTGCTATCCTGCGCGTTTGCATAAAGCCACGGGAACGCGATGCCATCACCCATCAAGAACATCCTGATCGTCGGCGGCGGCACCGCGGGTTGGGTCGCCGCGACCTTCCTCAACCGCTTCCTCGATCCACAGCTGTGCCGCATCACCCTGGTCGAATCGGCAAGCATCGGCACCATCGGCGTCGGCGAGGCCACGGTGCCGCCCCTGGTCGGCTTCCTGCGCGCGATGGGGATAGACGAGGCGGCCTTCATGAAGGCCAGCAACGCCACCTACAAGCTCGGCATCAAGTTCATCGACTGGCAGCGCAGCGCCGACGCGGTCTGGCACCCTTTCGGCGTCGTCGGCGCATCGCAGGTCGGCGGCCTGCCGCTGTTCCACCACTGGCTGCGCGAACGCCAGGACGGCCGCGATGCCTCGCCCTATGTTTCGTATTCGCTGCAGGCGCTGCTCGGCGACATGAGCCGCGGGCCGCATCCGCTCGACGGCAATCCGCTGGCGCACTCGGCGATCATGCAGCAGGGGGCCTACGCCTATCACCTCGACGCGCGCGCCTTTGCCGTGTTCCTGCGCGACCTGGCGGTGGGCCGCGGCGTGCGGCACATCGTCGACGAGGTCGGCCAGGTGGCGCTCGATCCGCGCGGCTTCATCAGCCATGTCGACACCGCGGCCCACGGCCCGCTGCAGGCCGACCTGTTCATCGACTGCACCGGCTTCGCCGCGAAGCTGATCGAAGGCAGCCTCGGTGACGGCTTCATCAGCTGGGCCGACCAGTTGCTGTGCGACAGCGCCGCCGTGCTGCCGCTGCCCCACGACGGCGAATTCCATCCCTACACGCGGTCCACGGCGCTGTCCGCCGGCTGGTGCTGGCGCATCCCGCTGCGCCACCGGGTCGGCAGCGGCTACGTGTATTCCAGCCGCTTCATCGACCGGGAACAGGCCGCCGCGGAACTCAAGGCCCACACCGGACAGCCGGACGGCGAGCCGCTGCACCTGGCGATGAAGATCGGCCGCCGCGCGAACTTCTGGGTCAGGAACTGCGTCGCCATCGGCCTCTCGGCCGGCTTCCTCGAACCGCTCGAATCCACCGGTATTTATCTTGCGCAAAAGAGCGTCGAGATGCTGCTCGACTATTTCCCCGACACCGGTTTCGATCCGCTGCTGATCGATCGCTACAACCGCCGCGTGGCGCGCGAATACGACGAAGCCCGCGACTTCATCGTGCTCCACTACCTGCTCAACAGCCGCGAGGACAGCGAATTCTGGCGCGCCGCGCGCGCCTTGCCGCTGCCCGATTCGCTGGCGCAGACGCTGGAACTCTACGATCGCACCGGCCTGGTCGAATGGCAGGACCAAGGCCTGTTCGGCGATACCGCCTTCTATTCCATCGCCACCGGCTTCGGCCGCCTGCCGCGAACGCCCCACGCCATGAGCCGGCAGATGCCGAAGGAAGCGGTCTGGCAAACCCTGAAGAAAATCAAGGCCGCCAACCTCGAACTCGCCCGCGCCCTGCCCGACCACGGCGAACTGATGCGGCGCCTGCACTCGCGCTAGTGCGCAGACATGTTGGAACCGATGGATGTAGGAGCGAGCTTGCTCGCGATAGCGGCTTATCGCGAGCAAGC
>NZ_JASJPC010000074.1:0-3192 GCF_031426875.1 Sulfuritalea sp. | reverse complement strand
AGAAATTCAACGTCAAAACCGATCGCTCAGACTCAAACCTGGATTGGAATGGACTGTCCCGTGGCGCGCGAAAGCCGTTCAGGGCTGGAGGATGCGCAGTCTTGCAGCGGCCTGGGCCTTGTCGAATCCGGCCGACCGGTTTTGCGCGGCGGCCAGTGCCAGGTTGTAGTACTGCGCGGCGAGTTTGTTCTGGCGCAGATGTTCGAGGCTGATCGCAAGGTTGTAGAGTATGTCGGGATTGTCGGATTCGGCGCTGTAGGCACGGAAATAGGCTTGTTGCGCATCGTTCCAGCGGCCATGGCGGGCATACAGGTTACCCAGGGAAAAATGCGGCGCCGCGAGGTCGGGCTGCGCCGCCGCGAGCGACTTCAAGCGGCTCTCGGCGGCACTGGGATCGATCTGTCCGCGCAGGTTGATCAGCGCTGCCTGCGCCACCGTGTCCTGCGGGTCGGCCTCGGTGATGCGTTGATACAGGAACTCGGCCTGGTCGGGGCGGCCCTGGCGCACGGCGATGGCAGCCAGGCCATGCAGGGCGTCGGTATTGCGCGGGTCGGCTTTCTGCGCGCGTTCGTATTCGAGCTGCGCCAGGGTGAGCTCCCCTCGGTTGAAGGCATCGAAGCCGCGCAGCAGTGCCGGATTGACTTGCAGCGGCGCCTTGGTCACGCGTACCGGACCCTCCGCCTCCGCCTCGCGCGGTACTGCCGCAGCGGCGGCACGCCGGGGCTTGGTCGGTGGCGCCTTGGGCGCCGCGACCGGGGCTGCGTCGTCGTCTTCGTCGGGCGTCGGCGTGGCGGGCTGGGCGGCCCCCGGTACGCCGACCGGCGCAATGGCGAGAGTTGGCGCTGGCGACACGGCGGCTGGCGCCGAAATGGCCGCGGCAGGAGGCGGTGCGGCGCGGTTGGCGAACAAGGTGTTCTTCGGCTGCAATTGCCACCAGAAGTATCCGCCGATGGCGGAAACGGACAAGACCGTAAGCACGCCAATGGCGATCGCAAAGGATTTTCGTGCCGGTGGCTTATCGGCCTGTTTGGCGGCGAACAGGTTCTGCGCGGCCGCCTTGCCTTGCGGGGCACTCGTCTCCGGCTGTCGGCGATGCGGGTCCGCCGTGGTAGCCGTGCGGGGCGGCGTTTCTGCGCCTGCAGGCTGCGTCGTCGGCGTTTCCGTCTTGGCCGGCATGGCCGGCGGTGTCGTGCGCAGTCGGGCTGCCGCGGCCTGCTGTGCCTCGGCCAGGAAGCGCGCATCGAGTTCTTCAAGGTCGGTGCCCAGAGGGGGCAGCTTGTTTGCCGAAGGCTC
The DNA here is from genome assembly GCF_031426875.1 of Sulfuritalea sp. Lineage (NCBI taxonomy): Bacteria > Pseudomonadati > Pseudomonadota > Betaproteobacteria > Nitrosomonadales > Sterolibacteriaceae > Sulfuritalea > Sulfuritalea sp. The sequence goes on along the minus strand of NZ_JASJPC010000074.1, from coordinate 1,899 downwards.
ATCCTCGGCGGCTGGATTGCTTGCCGTCGGTTCGATCAGATTCGAGTCGTAGATCGGTTGCAGCGCGAGTTCTCCCGGCTGCTCGGCTTGCGGCGAATCACCCGCGTCTTCACCCTGCCCCTGACGCTTCGCCAGTTCGGCCTTCTTCAGGGCGTCCATCAACAGGCTCATCGGGAGCCTGCTCCCGGCGTTTCGGTGGTCCCAGGCTTGTTGGCGAAGAATTCCTTGCCCGGCAGTTGGTTGGCAAAGCTGCGATAGTCGCCGTTGATGCTCGGGTCGCGAATGATGGTGGGTTTGAGGAAAATCACCAGTTCGGTCTTGGTGCTGGTGTCGTCGCGATTGCGGAAGAAATTGCCGATGCCGGGAAGGCCGCCCAGCCCGGGTATCTCATTGGACGTGTAGTTGACGCGGTCTTCCATGAGCCCGCCCATCACGGCGACTTCCCCGTCAGACAGGCGCAGCATGGATTCCATTTCGCGCGTCTGGATTTCGGGAACGACATTCGGAACCGCCAGACCCGGGGTCGGGTCGGTTTTCCCGGCACCCTGGAGACTCGAAATGGTCGGTCGCACGTTGAGCAGAATGCTGCCGTTTTCGCTGATCTGCGGCGTGACGCTCATGACCAGTCCCACCGACACCGACTGGGGTGTGGAGGTGAAGTTGTTGGTGGTGCCGGTTGTGGTGGTGGTCGAGTCGTTCTTGATCAGAAAATAGACCACGTTATTGACGACCTTGAGCATTGCCGTCTGATTGTTCAGCACGCTGATTTTTGGACTGGACAGGACTTTGACCTTGCCAAAAGTCTCCAGCAGACTCAGTGTTGAAGAGATGCCCATGCCGGGTGCGACGTAATTGAGCAGGAAGGAGAATGGCGTGGGCGCCGTGAATGAGCCCGCCGCGGCGGCGAATGGGTCCGGCACAGGTAGGCCGGTCTGGTTTTGGGCGATCGAGAATCCCGCTTGCGGAGCACCCGGACGCAGGGAACGCAAGCTCTGCCAGTTGATCCCCTGCTGATAGCGATCGCTCAGGTTGACCTCGGCGATGGTCGCCTCGATGATGACCTGGCGTCGCGCATTCATCAGCACCAGATCGAGATATTCCTGAACCTTCTCATGCTGCCTGGCCGTTGCGCGCACGACCACGACGCCGGCTTCGGGGTTGACGATAATCGAGGCGGCCTCGCGGAAAGTGGTGCGCTTGACCACGGTGGTGCCCTGCTGTTGCAGGCTTGCCGGATTGGGGCTGGCGGCCAGGCTGGTGCTTTGGTTGCCCGACCGGGAGGAGCTTGCCCCGCCGGCAGCGCCGGTGCCGGTGGTGGCCTGCTGATCGGAACGTTCGATGACGGTTTCGCTCGATCCTTCCGGCAGGATCTTGTCGCTTTCGCGCAGTATGTCCTTCAGGTTCTTTTCCAGGGACTGCCAGAAATTGTTTTGCGCGGAACTCTTGACGGAGGTACTCGAATTGTTTCCGCCACCGCTGCTCGCGGCGCCGCCGGCAGCGCTGGTACTGGTGGACGCAATTTGCGTGTTGATCGAAACCGTGCCGCTCACGTCGCGCGACATGTTGACGTAATCGACCTTGTAGTTGCGCAGAAAGGGTGAATCCTGCATCACCACAAGATTGGGACCGTCCAGTTCCCAGCGCATGTCGACCTGCTTGGCTATGCGCGTCAGGATTTGTTGCAGCGTCTGGTCGATGGCATTGATGGTGACGATGCCGTTGATGCCGGGATGGATATCGACATTGATCTTGGCGTCGCGGGCGAGGGCGAAGAGCAGATCCTGGACGGCGATGTTGCGCACGGAAACCGAGTAGGACTCGGCCTTATGTGGAGCTCAACATAAGGCCGATTATGTAGATGCCTCGATTATGTTGAGCCATGTCCGGCGTCGTACGCCA
>NZ_JASJPC010000073.1:0-15021 GCF_031426875.1 Sulfuritalea sp. | reverse complement strand
GCGCTGAGGCGGCTGGCGGCGATACGCTGCGGCGAGGGCTGCCAGATCGGTGCGGAAAGGGTGACCATTGGAATCCTCAGTGGCTTGGAACTATTTGGCTCACGGCGTTCATGATTTACCGTACCGGTCAAAGTAGGCGCCGAAGATCTGGCGCTCGCTAGGCACATTCTCGGCGATCGGCCGAGATATGCGCGTGATGTTCAGGTAGTGTCGGTAATTCATGTTGTCTGAAAAGTTGTTGCCGCCCCATGTGCCGCAACCCATGGACAAGGAGAATGGCAAGCCGTTGTCAAAGCTGCCCCCAGCGGCGATGCAGTGCGCCTGATTGAGGATCACGCGCGAGACGGGCAGATCGAGTCCGAGTCGCAGCGCCCGCCCAGGCATGGCGCTGTGCAAGCCGACCGAGTGTCCGGCCCCCTGCCAGGCGTAGATCCGCTCGACAATGCGCGTTGCGTCGTTAAAGTCGTCTGCCGTGTAGATCGTAAGCACCGGGCACAGTTTCTCGCCGGAAAAGGGATGGTCGGGACCGAATCCTTCCTCATTGACCATCAGGATGCGCGGGCTGCCTGCGGCGATCTCGGCGAAACCCGCACTCTCGGCAATAACCCTGGCCGACTTCCCGGTCACTGCCGCCGACAGCTTGCCCTGCGGCCACATCAGCCGCCGCAGCATGTTTTTCTGCGTGTCATCGAGCAGCACCGCGCCGCGCGCCTCAAGCGCCGCGAGCATTTTGTCGCGCACCACCGCGACCAGCACGAGGCTGTTTTCCGAGGAACAACTTGTGGCGTTGTCGAATGTCTTCGACCGCAATACACGCTCCGCCGCGGCCTCGACATCGGCAGTTTCATCGACGATGCCAGCCACGTTGCCCGCACCCACGCCGAAGGCCGGCGTACCGCTGGCGTAAGCCGCGCGCACGTTGGCCTGTGAGCCGGTCGCCACGACAAGATCGCACCGGCGCATCAACTCGGCGGTCGACTGCTTGCTCACCGGCGCCGGCAGCAGCTGTACGAGATCGCGCGGCGCGCCGATCCGATCGAACTGCTGGTGGATGAAGCCGATCAAGCGATCGGCTGTGCTCCAACCCTTCGGTGACGGAGCGACAATCACCGCATTGCGCCCCTTGAGCGCGTTGATGATCTTGTTGGCAGGCGTCGCCCCAGGGTTCGTGGATGGCGTAATGGCGCAGACCACGCCTACCGGGCGGGCTATTTCGATGATGCCGCGGACTGGATCCTCGGCGATCACGCCGACGGATTTCGCACCGGAGAGATCGCGCAGCAGCCCGAGCGTTTTGCGGCCATTCTTGCGCACCTTGTCGTCGACATCACCGATACCGGTATCCGCCACCGCCAGTTCGGCCAATTCCCTGTTACGCGCCGGCTCTATGATGGCCCACCCCGCCGCGGCAACGAGATCATCGACACGCTGCTGGTCGTAGCCGTTGGCCACATGCTGGGCGGCGCGTGCACTCGCCATGAGTGTCGAGATGGGATCCGCTGGAATCCCGTTCATCACGGTTTCGGCATCCGTACTCATACGGCAGGCAGTTGCAGTATGGCTCTGGCCTCGGCGGGTGTCGCGGGGCGACGACCGTATTCTTCGCAGACGTCTACAAGCTTTCGAACCAGTTCCGCATTGCTCGTTGCCAAGCGTTCCGGGGAAAACTTGATGTTGTCCTCCAAGCCCGTGCGGATATGGCCGCCGGCTTCAAGACACCACTTGTTTATTTCCCATTGATGACGTCCGGTGCCCGCAGCTACCCAAGTCGCGTCGGGAAGCACCTCTGCCAGTTCGGAGCGCAGGAAGTCAAAAACGCTTCGGCGCGCCGGCAGCGCATTGACGATACCAAGCACGAACTGCACATGTAGCGGTCCCTTGAGTAGCCCCTTCTTGGCGAGGTTTGCAGCGCTGTACAACATGGACAGGTCGAATACCTCGATTTCGGGCTTGATCTCGAACTCGAGCATGGCATTCGCGAGACTGTCGACAAAATCGGGCGGATTCTCGTATATGCCGTTGGGGAAATTGACGGAACCTGTAGCGAGGGACGCCATATCCGGGCGCAGGTACAGCATCGACGCACGCGCCGCCTGGTCGCGTCCGCGGCCGCCGGTCGAGAACTGAACGATCATTCCCGGGCAGTATTTTCGTACTCCTTCCTGGACCTGGGCAAAAAGGGCCGGATCGGAGCTCGGGTTTTCATCGCAATCGCGGACGTGGATGTGAACCAGAGTCGCCCCGGCCTCGAAAGCCTCGTGGGTCGATTCGATCTGCTCAGACGGTGTCACTGGCACCGCCGGCGTGTCTTTCTTTCGAGGAATCGCGCCGGTGATCGCCGCGGTAATGATGACGGGCTTGCTCATATCTACTCCTTTATCGTTGGACTACGGAACCAGCAGCGCTGCCTGAATATTTCGATTTATGTACAAAAATATTTCGTTATTTTATTGCACACTTCCGATATCTGTGTAAATATTCCACTCAGTGATCTATTTATTACGACTATCGAAATTTTATGCAAGTCTGCTTACCCTATTCGAAAAGGATCAATCAAGTGAGCAAAGGACAGATCGATTTCCAGGATGTGCTGGAACTCGTCGAATTGGTAAAGTCATCGTCAAACTTCAACGAGATTCGCTTGCGCACGGGAAATCTCGAAGTCGAACTGCGACGCACGAGCGGATCACCGCTGCCGACATCGGCAAATCGACCCGTCCCCGCAGCGCCCTCGGCACCGCGGAATGCTGATGACCTTGACGACCAAGAAACCGAGTCTTTCGGGCGCGCACCAACCGAAGTATTGCCGTCGTTGTTATCGCGCGAAGGCTCAGTGGTGGTCAGGTCGCCGATGGTCGGAACGGTTTATCACTCGCCCGAACCGGGGGCCGCACCGTTTGTCAGCGTGGGCCAATCGGTATCTCCGGGCGACCAGATCTGCATCGTCGAAGTAATGAAGCTAATGAGTGCCGTCAAGGCGGAGTGCCACGGAGTCGTTACCGAAATATTGGTCGCCGATGCCGAAATGGTCGAGCACGGCCAAGAACTTTTTGTCATCTCCGACCGGTGAGGATCCTTTCATGAAGTTCCCGCCGCGTCATATTCGCAGGGTGCTCATCGCCAATCGCGGCGAAATCGCAGTGCGTATTCAGCGGGCCTGCCGCGAGCTTGGCATTGAGGTTGTGCAGGTCTATTCGGAAGCCGATCGGCAGACCATGGCCGTGCAACTCGCCGATTATTCCGTATGCATCGGAACGGCACGATCAAGCGAGAGCTATCTGCGCGCCGACATCGTGGTGGAAGCCGCCAAAGCGTTTAACGCCGATGCCATCCATCCCGGCTATGGCTTTTTGTCGGAGAACGCATCGTTTGCGCATCTTTGTGAGCAACAAGGTCTTGTTTTCATCGGCCCGCCGGGCGATGTGATCGCCATGATGGGGGACAAGGCGTCAGCCCGCGCCATGGCGTTGGCGGCCGGCGTGCCGATAACGCCCGGCTCGTCGGGCACCGTGGCGACGGCGGACGCCGCGCTGGCCGTCGCGGGGACGATAGGCTATCCGGTGATTCTGAAGGCGGTTGCCGGAGGGGGCGGGCGCGGCATGCGTATCGTCGAGCAGGAAGCCAGCCTCGCCGAGCATTTCGAGGCCGCGTCCCGGGAAGCGAAAGCGGCCTTTGGCGACGGCACCATGTACGTGGAAAAGTACCTTATCGACATCCGCCATGTCGAGATTCAGATCCTCTCGGATGGAGACAACGTCCTGCATCTTGGCGAACGCGACTGCTCGTCTCAACGGCGCAATCAGAAGCTGGTCGAGGAAAGCCCATCGCCCGGATTGTCGGCGGCGATGCGCTCCGAGATGGGAGAGGCCGCGGTGAGACTGTGCCGGCATGTGGGCTACAGAAGCGCAGGCACGATCGAGTGCATTGTCGATCCGGCCAGTAAACGTTTCTATTTTATGGAGATGAACACGCGGGTACAGGTCGAGCACCCGGTTACCGAATGCGTGACTGGCATAGACATAGTCAAGGAGCAGATCCGTATTGCCAGCGGAGAGCGCCTCAGCTTAAGGCAGGACGATATACATATTCGCGGCCACGCAATCGAATGCCGTATCAACGCCGAAGATCCCGGGAATGGCTTCGCTCCCAGTCCCGGCCGACTGGATGAGCTGCATTTTCCCGGCGGCCCAGGGGTGCGCATCGATTCGCACGCATATCCCGGATACACGGTTCCGCCCAACTACGACTCCCTGATTGCGAAGCTCATATGCTGGGGCAATGATCGCGACGAGGCGCTGGCCCGCATGCAGCGTGCACTGGCGGAGTTGCGCGTTGAAGGCATCACGACCACGGCGCCATTTCTCGCGCAGTTGCTTGCCAGCGATACCTTCCGGCAGGGCGCGGTGCACACTCGTTTCGTCGAACAGTTCATTCAGGAGTCCGCTCGATGAAGGCCAACACTTCGCAATCCACCGTTAGCGACGACCGGCACTACGGCCTGGTCGACGTCACGTTGCGCGACGCGCACCAGTGCCTGTGGTCGACTCGTATGACGACTTCGTCAATGACGCCTATTCTTTCGCGGATCGACGATGTCGGCTATGAGTACATCAACATTCTCGGCGGTGCCGTTTTCGACGTACAAGTGCGTTACCTGCAAGAAAATCCGTGGGAGCGGGTCGGTATGCTTTGTGACCGTTTGCGCACGCCTTGCGACGGACTCACCCGCGGCCAGAGCCTCTATACATTCGAACTGTTTCCAGACGACATCATTGAGCTCAATTCGAAGGTGCTGGCCCGCCGGGGCCTGAAGGTACTCACTGTGTACGATGCGCTCAACGACAATCGAAACATCGAATCTTCGGTTCGTTCGGCCCACGAGGCAGGAATGCTGGTGAACGCGATGATGGTCTATACATTGTCGCCGGTGCATACGGATAGCTATTACGTCGAGCGCACCCGTGAACTGGTGGCGCTGAGATCCGACTTCATATCGGTAAAGGACCCTACCGGTCTGCTCACGCCAGAGCGCGCGAAAACGCTGTTTCCGGCAGTGGTCGCCGCAGCGGACGGCATTCCCTTGCAGTTGCACATGCACTGCCAGTCCGGCTTGGCAACGCAGGTACATGAAGTGGCCATGCTGAATGGCTTTCGTTATGGCCATGCGGCGTCGGAGCCCCTGGCGAACGGAGCTTCACATCCCGCAACGGAAGAGATCGACGATCGAGCGCGTGCCATGGGTTTCACGACAGGTATCGATCGACGGGCGCTAGCCGACGTGAGTGGATATTTTGGCATACTCGCCGAGCGCGAAGGCCGGCCTCGCGGCGAGGTACAAGCCTATGACCCGGCACTGTACGAGCACCAGGTGCCGGGCGGAATGATCTCCAACCTGCGCTCACAGCTTGCCGCCATGCGCATGGAACATCGCTTGCCCGAGATTCTCGAAGAAGCCACGCGCGTTCGCAAGGATCTTGGTTACCCAATTCTGGTTAGTCCGTTCGCACAGTACATCATCACGCAGTCGGTGCTGAACATCGTCCAGGGCGAACGATACAAGACCGTTCCAGACGAGGTGCGCAAGTACGCGATGGGTTGTTATGGCCGGCTGGCAGCTCCGCCCTCGGAAGAGTTTTTGGCAAAAGCCGGGGTCCATGACAATGGCTTCGCGGCGGCTCGCGCGGCAGCCGATCTTGAGCCGGCCCTACCCAAGCTGCGCCGAGAGTTCGGTGAGTCGACCTCTGACGAGGATCTTCTGCTGGCGGCCTTCTATGACCGCAGCCTGATCGAGCCATTGAAGGTTGCACCAGCGCCGTACCGATTCAGTACGACTCCGTTGATGGAGTTGATGCGGTTTATCGAGTCGCGCACCGATGTGCGCCAGGCGAGGGTCAAGTATGGCGACACCGAAATCACATTGACGTCCTAAACAGGTCAAGCGCGCCCATCGAGATTGACGTCGCGATGGGGCAATGACGATTTTTCTCACTAAAACAACGAAGGAGGCGGCATGAACAAAGGAGAAAGCATGAGACGTTCGGAACTTCATAGTCCGATGCGTCGCCAGCTCATTGCGACAGCAGCTGCAGCCATGCTGCTGGGCGTGACGGGCGCGCAGGCTGCGGCGGGAGCAACCGAGTGGGGTTGGCCGACGCCATACGAGAAGGTGTCGGAAGAATCAGTGAAGTGGCTGAAAAACAAGGGTTGGTGGCCCATCCAGGTCGCCTTCCAGGCGCCGTGGTCGGGACAGAACACGGTAAATATCGTGATGAACCGTATGGGACTCCTGGCACAGCGCGGGGTCGACGCCAAATGGACGGCTTTCGCTTCGGGACCGGCGATCAACGAAGTACTGATTTCGGGACGTTATCAAGTCGGCAACGGCGGTAACTTTCCATTTACTACGCTGGTGGATCGCAATATTCCCGTAAAGGCGATAGCGATCGTGAGCCCCAACCTGATGCACGCGCTGGTAGTGCCCAAGGACTCGCCAATCAAATCCATTAAAGACCTTAAAGGCCAGAAGCCTCCGGCGACGATCGGACTGGTAACCGGGTCGTCGGCCGAATTCTATTTCCAGATGAGCGCGCAAATCAACGGAATCAAGATTGGCGAGGACGTGATCCTGAAGAACATGCCGCCGGGTGAGCAAATGAGCATGCCGCGTGGTATCACTGGAGTCGTGTCATGGGATCCGAGTCCGGTAATGATGGTGGAGGAGCGCAAAAACGGCCGTATCGTCGACAGCATCTTTCCCTACAACATATACGAAGGTCAGTTTTACCTGCGCAACGAGCTGATTGAGAACGTGCCCGATGTGGTTCAGGCCTTCACTGACGCCTTTGCCGAGGCCACGCTGTGGACGCGCCTCAATCCTGAGAAAGCCGTCACGTTGATGATCGAGGATCCGAATCTGAAGAACTACTCGAAGGAGATACTGCTGCAGCAGGTGAAGGCCTACAACAACTTGTACAAGCCGACCCACATTTTTCCGCATGGCGAGTTTTACGGTAAGGTTAATGAGCCCATATTCAAGTGGCTCTTTGCGGCCAATCGCATCACCCGACCGCTCAAGGCAGCGGATTTTACCGCCGCGGTCGACGAGCGATTCATGCGCAAGACCTTCGCCAAGCTGGGTTGGGCGATTCCCAAGGAACCTCCGTTCCTGCCACCCGGCTGGAATGGACGGCCCGATCAGCCACCGTACCCTGATTACATAAACGTCCTGAATACCAAAGATCCACAACCATTTCCAGGAACGGGAGATTTGACGATGCCCTGGACCTTCGGTGGACGAACTCACCAGCCCTGATCGCTGGCTCACCAAGGCCGATCCACGCCGGCCTTGGTGAGGGCCTTGCGGAACGAGTCACAACAATGAGGGGAATATATGAGTCAACTTGATACGATGGTGCGCGAGCTCGCGAATTCGGGAAAATCATCTATCGATATACCACCTCGGCCCGCCGGCATGTCTCCTTCGACAGTTACGCTACCGTTACCACCCGGCGCCGGCGCAGTCTTGCTGGCGCGCATGAAGCGACTGTCCCTTCCTGTGCTGTTGCTTGCCGCTTGGCAATTAATCAACATGTTGGTGCTCGACGAAACCACCAGAATGCTGCTGCCAGCGCCCACGGTAGTAGCAATCGCGGCATGGGATTTGGTGGCAACGGGCGAATTGTTTCGGCATCTTTTTGATTCGCTGAGCCGGGAGTTTGTCGCCTTTTCCTGGGCTTTGACGGCGATTCCCATAGGCATTGCCATGGGTTGGTGGAAGCCGGTCCACGATCAACTCGATTCTCTGGTCGAAATCCTGCGGCCGATTCCTCCGCTGGCGTGGATTCCGCTGTCGATATTGTGGTTCGGCATAGGCGACATGCAGAATCAGTTCATCATATTTCTTGGGATATTCTTTCCCATTCTCCTGAATACGATTACAGGCGTAAAGGGAGTGGAGTTGAATTTGGTGCGAGCCGCGCGTTGCCTCGGTGCCGGAGAGGGCGCAGTGTTGCGCCGGGTAGTCCTTCACGCGGCGCTACCCCAGATTGTTACCGGCATACGGATCGGTCTGGGGGTGGGCTGGATGGCACTCGTCGCCGCCGAACTCGTTGGTGCCAGTTCCGGCCTCGGTTTTATGATTAACGATGCACGCACGCTACTGCGAACCGATATCGTCATCGTCGGAATGATCACGATCGGCCTGGTCGGCCTTGCGTTGGACCTGTTGATCCGCGAAATTAGCCACCGCATGTTGCCGTGGTCACGGTCATTGCATCACTAAACAAGGAGTATGCAATGAGCGAAGTCAATATACGGAATGTGACCAAGATATACCCTGGACACAGTTCGAAGGACGCGCCGGTGTTGGCCCTCGACGACATCAGCGTCGATATCGCCGACAAGGAGTTCTGCTCGATCGTCGGCCACAGCGGTTGTGGCAAGACAACTCTACTGAACATGTTGGCTGGATTCGAGCAGCCAACGGCCGGGAACATAAAGGTGCACGGAGAAACTGTGGGACGCCCCTCCTGGTCGCGCGCAATGGTATTCCAGGATTACGCCCTGTTTCCGTGGCTCACGGTTGAACAGAACATTTCCTTCGGCCTCGAAATGAAGCAAATACCAACGGAAAAGCGCCAATCGGTGATCGACAAGCAAATCCGCCTCGTCGGTCTCGCCGGATTCGAAAAGCGCTATCCGCACCAGTTGTCGGGGGGAATGAAGCAACGCGTTTCCATTGCACGGGCGTTGTCCGTCGACCCCGAAGTTCTGTTGATGGACGAGCCTTTTGCTGCCCTGGACGCACAGAACCGCGCGATCATGCAACAGGAAATGGGACGTCTGCTGGCCCAGGCCGACGCAGACGTTCGTAAAACGATGGTGCTGGTGACCCACAGCATCGAGGAGGCAATACTCCTTTCGGACCGCATCATCGTCCTTTCGAGCCGCCCTGGCCGAATCAAGGAGATATTGATGGTCGATCTGCCGCGCCCGCGCAACGAAGACGATCCCAACTTTATTGCGTTGCGGCATCACCTGCGGGAGCTCATCAACGAAGAAATGGGAGCGGTGGAGTGATCCGCGTGGCTCGACAAAATGGACAATCTGCTTATCTGGACGCTGCCGGTCGCGCTTATCGGCGGTCTCGTGCGCGGTACTACCGGCTTTGGCGCTTCAATGGTGATGGCGCCGCCGCTTGCTCTGCTGATGGGCGCACACGTTGCCGTGCCGGTGACAGTGCTGCTGGAGACCTTCGCCGCAGCCCCCATGCTTCCTGCGGCACTCGCGCTGGCGCGCTGGCGCGTCATTTCCCCGATCTGCGCGGCCGCGGTGTTGACGGTACCGGCGGGTGGCCTGCTCCTGAATATGGCCACCCCCTTGACCTTGAGGCGACTCATCGCGGCGACGGTAATCGTGTTCTCGCTCGCCTTGCTGTCCGGACGGCGCTTCAAAGGCGAACCACGCTTGACGACTTCTGCCGGCCTGGGTGCGCTCAGCGGCATCATGCTGGGCGCGACGAGTATCGGCGCGCCGCCTGTGATTCTCTATTTGCTGTCGGGCCCGGATCCCTTGCCGGTAACGCGAGCCAACTTGACGCTCTACGTAATGGTGATTTCCGGCGCTGGTCTCTTAATGCTGATGACTGCTGGGCTACTCACCTTGGCGACCCTGCAACAGGCTGCGCTTCTTGCCTGCCCGTTCGTCGTAGGCGTAATCGCGGGCTCCAGAATTTTCATGCGTTTTTCAGACCAACGGTTCCGTCAGCTTACGATGGCGTTCATGTTCATGGTGTCGCTGGGTGTGTTGTTCGCTTGAGTTCATCGTGCAACCAGTTTTGCTCTGCTTGCTCCTTAGACTCCGGGTTTTTGTCACGGCTACCTTCTGGGAATACTAAAGATGCCACAGTCCACCAAATCTGATGCTACCGAATCCATCGCTTTGCGCGCGTTCTCAATGCTGGAAACGATCGTCAATGCATCGGGGCCGATGTCGCTCGACGAACTCACGTCCGCACTGAAACTGCCCAAGCCAACGGTGTTCCGGATCATCAACTTGCTAAGGGAAGCCGATCTGCTGCTTCGGGAGCCTGCCGGCAAGCGCTATATGGCGGGACCTCGACTGATCTCCTTTGGCGTCGACATGTGGCGCAGCAACACTCTGCGGGTGCAATGGCATCGAGCACTGGAAGACGCCGTAACGAAATGCGGCGAGTGCTGCAACCTGACCCTGCTTGAAGGAAACCAGGTCCTCTACATCGACAGGGTCGAAACCAGCCATCCGCTCCGGTTGCACCTGGAACCGGGAACCCGAGTACCTCTTCACTGCACCGCAAGCGGCAAACTGTTCCTGAGCCAGATGAGCGTCGGCGACGCGAAACGCACCTTGGGCGACGAGCCTTATGAGCGTTTCACATCCAAGACCATAACCAGTTTCGAAACGCTTCAGCTTGAGCTCGAAAAAGTGCGCAAGACCGGAGTTGGCACCCACGACTCCGAGCTGTTCGACAATTCGGTTGCAATAGCCGTGCCGGTGTTCGGCCGTAAAGGGGAAATCGTTGCCGCAGTTGCCATGCATGCACCCTCGTCCCGCGCAAGCATCGATACCTGCTTGGGATTCGTCGACGTCCTGCGGAAGGCTGCATCGACAATAGCGTCTACGATGTCACCGGTTGACGTGTCTGCTGGAGAGAGGGTTGCAGCGCAATCGAGTGCCGGCATCACCCGCAACGCTTCACGCGCCAAGAGACGTGTATCAATGTAACCGTGGGGCAGGATTCATGCCGCCGCCAATGCAAGCGCCCGACCTGGGTCGATATGCGCGAATGTTTCGACGCGCGGGCAAGTGACCGGGTGCCGCGGATGGAACTTCTCGCTCCCCTCGAACACGAGCTGCAACAGCTGGATGCAAAACGACTGCGCCGCAGTCGCCGCGTCGCCCATACCCCCTGTGCACCGGATATGACGGTCGATGGTCGCCGCATGCAGGCATTCTGCAGCAACGACTACCTCGGACTAGCCTCGCATCCACGCTTGGTCGAAGCGCTGTGCGAAGGCGCCGCGCGCTATGGCGTCGGCAGCGGCGGCTCGCATCTGATTTCCGGCCATTCGCGTGCGCATGCGCTGTTGGAGGAACGCTGCGCCGAGTTCCTAGCGCCATTTCTTGAAGCGCCGTGGGCTCTGTATTTCTGCACGGGCTACATGGCCAACCTATCGGTGCTGACGGCTCCTGCCGGACCCGATGCCGAATTGTTTTGCGAGAAACGTAACCATGCCTAAAGGAAAACACTTATGTCGCGACCAGAACTGGAAACCCCGCACGTAACGAAAACGCATTCACTGGTTTTTCAGGTGCCCGTCGCGCCCGAGACGTCGATCGCCGCCCAAACCTGGCCGGTCGAGGACGTACTGGCGCTATTCGACCTGCCGTTCAACGAGTTGATATTTCGTGCGCAGCAGGCGCATCGTGCCCATTTCGATCCGACCGAGGTAGAGCTGGCGACGCTGCTGTCGATCAAGACGGGAGGCTGCGAAGAAGACTGCGGTTACTGTCCGCAGGCAGCGCGCTACGACACTGGCGTGGTGGCGAAGAAGCTGCTCTCGACCGAGGAAGTGCTGGAAGCCGCGCGCGCCGCCCGCGACAGCGGTGCCACCCGCTTCTGCATGGGCGCCGCTTGGCGTGAGCCGAAGGATCGCGACATGGAAAAGATCGAGGAAATGGTGAGCAAGGTGAAAGCGCTGGGCCTGGAAACCTGCGCCACGCTCGGCATGCTGAAGAATGACCAGGCGCAGCGCCTGAAGAACGCCGGACTTGATTACTACAACCACAACCTCGACACAGCGCCCGAGTTCTATAACAACGTCATTTCCACCCGTCAATACTCGGACCGGCTCGATACCTTGGGTCGGGTGCGTGAAGCCGGCCTCAAGGTCTGCTGCGGCGGCATTGTCGGCATGGGCGAATCGCGAGTCCAGCGCGCAGGCCTGATTGTGCAACTGGCAAATTTGAACCCGTACCCGGAATCGGTGCCGATCAATCATCTGGTGCAGGTCGAAGGCACGCCGCTGCACGGCCTCGCGCCGCTCGACCCGCTGGAATTCGTGCGCACCATTGCGGTGGCGCGCGTCACGATGCCCAAGGCGCGCGTGAGGCTGTCGGCCGGTCGCCGCCAGATGGGCGAAGCGGTGCAGGCGATGTGCTTTTTGGCCGGCGCCAACTCGATTTTTTACGGCGATAAGCTGCTGACCACCGGCAACCCGGACGCTGTCGATGATCGTGCGCTGCTGGCCAAACTGGGCTTGCGCGCGCGCGAGGTGGCGTAGGTACTGTCTGCGAGATACGAGCTGACCATCCTGCTCGCCACAAAGCGGTCGGGCTATCCGCGAAATGGGACGGTGCCTGCTGCCGTGATCGCGGGTCATGGGCCGGTGATCGGTCAGACGACGATGCCATGAGCAATCTGAAGTTTGAAAACGTGAGCAAAACCCACCCTGGGCACAGCGCTTGCGCTCTTACTTGTACCACCTCACCTGGAGATTCAAATGCACCTCGATAGTCGGGTAGCCATCGTGACCGGCGCGGCCAGCGGCATTGGCGCCGCGATCGCCCGCGCCTTCGCCCGGGAGGGCGCCCGGGTCGGCGTCGCCGATTTGGATCTTGCGGCGGCCGAGAAGGTCGTTGAGGAACTGCGCTCAGGCGGCAGTCAGGCTGTCGCGGTACAGATGGACGTCACCGACGAGCGGCAGGTGAGCCGCGGCGTGGATGCCGTGGTGGCTGCCTTCGGTGGCATCGATATTCTGGTCAGCAACGCCGGATTTCAGCATCTCGATACCATCGCCGACGTCTCCTTCGAAAATTGGAAACGCATCCTCGCAGTACATCTCGACGGTGGCTTTCTCACCACTCGTGCGTGCTTACGCCATATGTACCGACAGGGACGCGGCGGCGCGATCATCCTGATGGGCTCAGTGCACTCCAAAGAGGCTTCGGTGAGCAAGGGGCCGTATGTGGTGGCCAAACATGGACTGCTGGGCCTGTGCCGCACCGTGGCAAAGGAAGGCGCAGCACACGGCGTGCGCGCCAACCTGATCTGCCCCGGCTTCGTGCGTACGCCTCTGGTCGAAAAACAGATTCCCGAACTGGCGGCACGCATGGGCATTGGCGAGGAGCAGCTGATCAGCGACGTAATCCTGCGGAGCACAGTGGACGGCGAATTCACCACCGACACGGACATCGCCGAAGTCGCTGTATTCCTCGCTGCGTTTTCCACTACCGCCTTGACCGGCCAATCGATCAACGTCAGTCATGGCTGGAACATGGGATGAGCAGCAGTGCAGGGAAAGAACAAGGGAGATAGTCAGCCTTCGAGGAAAAGGCAATTGTGGGCCAAAATATGGATCACCGAAAGTCCCTCACATTGAGAAATGGCCGTTGCTTATGGGCCTCTTCACAAGCTGTGAACGCACAAGATGGTCTCCAACGATTTGGTGGGCGAAATCTACGAAGCCCTTGAGCGCAACGGAGATATGACTGCAAGCTGGAGTAAAGCCAAGCACACTACCTCCACCACGCCGGCACTGAACTGGGGACCAGTTGGAGCGTCGACCAGTTCGAGGCGAGCGCCAAAAAGGACTGAAGCGCTCAGCTCAGCAGTTCATTCCGATTGCGGAAATAGTCGAGTGCCTCGGGATTGGCCAGCGCCTCGACGTTCTTCACGGCCGCGCCATGCACCGCATTGCGCACCGCCAGTTCGACGATCTTGCCGCTCTTGGTGCGCGGAATGTCGGCGACCTGCAGGATCTTCGCCGGCACGTGGCGCGGCGTGGTGTTGTCGCGGATCACCTGCTTGATGCGCCTTTCCAGCGCCTCGTCGTGCACCAGACCCTCGCGCAGCTTGACGAAGAGCACCACGCGCACGTCGCCGCTGTTGCCCGGCGGCCAGTCCTGGCCGATCACCAGCGATTCGACGACCTCGCTGAGTTTTTCCACCTGGCGATAGATTTCCGCGGTGCCGATGCGCACCCCGCCGGGGTTCAGCGTGGCATCCGAACGGCCGTAGATGATGAAGCCGTCGTGTTGTGTGCGTTCGGCGAAGTCGCCGTGGCACCAGACGTTGGCAAAGCGCTCGAAATAGGCGGCGCGGTATTTCGCGTTGCCCGCGTCATTCCAGAAGCCGATCGGCATCACCGGGAAGGAGCGCGTGCACACCAGTTCGCCCTTTTCGCCGCGCACCGGGCGGCCGGCGTCGTCGAACACATCGACCGCCATGCCCAGGCCGGCGCACTGGATCTCGCCGCGATACACGGGGCCGTTGGGATTGCCGAGGACGAAGCAGGAAATGATGTCGGTGCCGCCGGAGATCGAGGCAAGCTGCAGCTCCGGCTTGATGTTGGCGTAGACGTAGTCGAAGCCTTCGGCCACCAGCGGGCTGCCGGTGGAGAACATGGCGCGCAGCTGTGCCAGCTTGTGCGTCTGGCGCGGCTTGAGGTCGATCTTGGCGATGGCGTCGATGAACTTGGCCGAGGTGCCGAAATGCGTCATTCCTTCGGCGTCGGCGTAGTCGAACAGGATGCTGCCGCGGCCGACGAAGGGCGAGCCGTCATAGAGCAGCAGCGTCGCGCCCGAGGCGAGGCCCGACACCAGCCAGTTCCACATCATCCAGCCGCAGGTGGTGAAATAGAACAAGCGGTCGTCGGGCTTCACATCGGCCTGCAACTGGTGCTCCTTGAGGTGCTGCAGCAGCGCGCCGCCGGCGCAGTGCACGATGCACTTGGGCACGCCGGTGGTGCCCGAGGAATACATGATGTAGAGCGGATGGTCGAAGGGCAGCCGCTCGAAGCAGATTTCACGCTCAGCCGCGAATGGGGCAAGGAAATCGGCCAGCCACACGCCCTGCTTCACCGCCACGCTTTCCCCGCTGCCGGCCGCATTTTCCGCCGCATTTCCCGCCGCAGTTCCCGCCGCATTTCCCGCCGCAGTTCCCGCATAGGGCACGAGGACGACGCGCTCCAGCGAAGGCAGGCG
>NZ_JASJPC010000072.1:0-30184 GCF_031426875.1 Sulfuritalea sp. | reverse complement strand
GACCTCAGTTGCATATGGCATAGCACTGTCCGCATGATTGAGAACAGACCCTAGGGCCTGGCCGACTATCAGTTGCAAAGCCGCATCGACCGCGAGCCACCGCCGGTGGCGGCGCAAGACACGCCCCTTCCCGCCGCAACGGAGCGGGCGTAGCAGTGATGCTGCGCACTTTGGCCACACCTCGCATTGTTAGAATGCCTTCCCGTTCCGAATCGCGCCCAGGGTGCCTGAATCATGAGAATCCTCACCATTGCGCTGACCACCCTCCTGCTCCACCTCGCGCCAGCCCACGCCGGCAAGACGCTCGACCAGGTCAGGCAGCGCGCGCAACTGGTGTGCGGCGTCAGCACCGGCGTCATCGGTTTTTCCTCGGCCGACAGCCAGGGCCGCTGGAACGGCTTCGATGTCGATCTCTGCCGCGCCGTTGCGGCAGCCGTGCTGAACGACGCGACCAAGGTCAAATACGTGCCGCTCAATGCCCAGCAGCGCTTCACCGCGCTGCAGTCGGGCGAGGTCGACCTGCTGTCGCGCAACACGACCTGGACCTTGACGCGCGACGCCTCGCTGGGCCTGCATTTCACCGCCGTCACCTATTACGACGGCCAGGGTTTCCTGGTGCCGAAGAAACTCAGGATCACCAGCGCCAAGCAGCTGAAGAACGCGGAGATCTGCGTGCAGTCGGGCACCACCACGGAGAAGAACCTCGGCGACTGGTTCAAGGCGCAGGGCATCAAGATCAAGCCCGTGGTGTTCGAGAAGTTCGAGGCCTCGATCAAGGCCTTCTTCAGCGGCCGCTGCCAGGCCTACACCACCGACGCCTCGGCGCTGGCCTTCATTCGCAGCAAGGAGGCGCCGAAACCCGACGACTACGTGGTGCTGCCCGACCTGATATCCAAGGAGCCGCTGGGGCCGGTGGTGCGGCGCGGCGATGACGAATGGTTTGCCATCGTCAAATGGGTCATCTTCGCCCTGATCGAAGCCGAGGAATACGGCATCACCCAGGCCAACCTGGAGCAGATGAAGGCCAGCACCGATCCCGCGATCCAGCGCCTGCTCGGAACCGCCGAGGACAGCGGCAAGCTGCTCGGGCTGGAGCGCGACTGGGCCGCCCGTGCGATCAAGGCGGTGGGCAACTACGGCGAGATGTTCCAGCGCAATGTCGGCAGCGCCTCGCCGCTGAAACTGCCGCGCGGACTCAATGCGCTATGGAGCAAGGGCGGATTGATGTACGCGCCGCCGGTGCGCTGAAGCGCCGTACCGCCAGCGCCAACTCTTCGCCAACTCTTCGCCGACTCAGCAGCGATGCAAGGCCGACGCCGACGCGAACTCGCTCTCCAGGCCCTGCTCGCGGCGGCGCTGCTGGGCGCGCTGTGGTGGCTGCTCGACGTCACCGCCGCCAACATGGCTGAGCGTGGCATTCGCAGCGGCTTCGACTTCCTGCGGGAGCCGGCCGGCTTTGGCATCGGCGAAAGCCTGCTGCCCTTCGAGTCGACCGACAGCGCGCTGTGGGCGCTGGCCGCCGGCCTGGCCAACACGCTGCGCGTGGCGCTGCCGGCGATACTTGCCAGCACCCTGCTCGGCACCCTGATCGGCCTCGGCCGGCTCTCGCCCAATTTGCTGCTGCGCGGCCTGTGCGCGGCCTACGTCGAAACCCTGCGCAACGTGCCGCTGCTGCTGCAACTGCTGGCCTGGTACTTCGTCGTGACCGACCTGCTGCCGCTGGCGAGCGAGGCGCTGCAGCTCGCGCCACATGTCTTCCTCAGCAAGAGCGGCCTGACCATCCCCTGGCTCGGCGGCGACACGGGCATGCTTGACCTGCCGCTGCGCGGCGAAATGAACATCGTCGGCGGCGCCACGCTGACGCCGGAGTTCCTCGCGCTGTTCCTTGGCCTGAGTCTCTACACCGCCGCCTATGTCGCCGAAACCGTACGTGCCGGCATCCTGGCCGTGCCGCGCGGACAAAGCGACGCGGCGCTGGCGCTGGGCCTGACGCGAATCCAGCTGTTCCGCCTGGTGCTGCTGCCGCAAGCCCTGCGCAGCATCATTCCGCCGCTGACCAACCAGCACCTGAGCCTGAGCAAGAATGCTTCGCTGGCGGTCGCCATCGGCTATCCCGACCTGGTCTCGGTGGCCAACACCACGCTGAACCAGACCGGCCGCGCCGCGGAATGCATCGCGCTGATCATGGCCGTGTATCTGATCCTGTCGCTGCTCACCGCCTGGCTCAGCGCCTGGCTGGAACGCCGCAGCGGGCGCTGGGCGGAGCGCGCATGAAGCCCACCGTACGCGACTGGCTGCGGCGCAACCTGTTCTCCGACGCCTTCAGCAGCGTCACGACGTTGGCATTGCTGGCGGCGACTCTCTGGTGGCTGCCGGGACTCATCGACTGGCTGCTGCTGCAGGCCGTGTTCCGTCCCGACGCCGCAGCCTGCGAAGCCGTGAACCATGCCGGCGCCTGCTGGGGCGTGGTGGCGGAGAAGTACCGCGTGATCCTGTTCGGCCGCTACCCGTATGAGGAACAATGGCGGCCGCTGCTGGCGACCGCCCTGCTGCTGGCGGCGATCCTTGCGGGCGGTCTGCGCCTGCTGCCAGGCAATGCATTGCTGGCGGCCTGGGCGCTGGCCCTGCCGGGCTTCCTGCTGCTGATGGGGGGCGGCTGGTTCGGCCTCAGTCCGGTCGGCAGCGATCTGTGGGGCGGGCTGCCGCTGACGCTGCTGCTGGCGACGCTGGGCATGCTGCTGGCCTTGCCGCTGGCGCTGCTGGTGGCGCTAGGCCGCCAGTCCTCCCTGCCACTGCTGCGCGGGCTGTGCACGCTGTATGTCGAACTGGTGCGCGGCGTGCCGCTGATCTCGGTGCTGTTCCTCGCCTCCTTCCTGTTCCCCATCATCCTGCCGCAGGGCACCTCGATCGACGTGCTGCTGCGCGTGCAGGGCGGCATCGTGCTGTTCGCCGCAGCCTACCTGTCGGAAACCATCCGCGGCGGGCTGCAGGGTGTGCCTGCGGGCCAGCACGACGCGGCGGCGGCGCTGGGCCTCGGCCGCTGGCAGGCCATGCGCTGGATCATCCTGCCGCAGGCGCTGCGCGCAGTGATTCCCTCCATGATGAACAGCGCGGTCAGCATCTTCAAGGACACCTCGCTGGTCACCGTAGTCAGCATGTATGAACTGACCGGTGCGCTCTCGCTAGCGCTGGCCGGGGATGCCGAATGGCGTTCCTACCATCTCGAAGGCTATCTGTTCATCGGCCTGATCTACTGGATCGGCTGTTACGCGATGTCGCGCTTCAGCCGGGGATTGGAACAGGCCGGAAGTGCCGCGCGCGCCATGGCCTGAATCGGGAAGATCGGCGCACAAGAGTGCATCCGGGGGCTCTCCTGTGCGCCGACAAAGGGCATAATATGCAAAACGCGGATTGCCGGACCGGGCGGAAAGCCTCCGGAAAAGGGAGATCATGAACAAGAAAACGGACGACCCGACCTCCATCCAACAGGAAGAGCTGCGCGGGATCTCGCGTTCCGTGGGCGAAATCGAATGGCTGCTGATGGTCGTGGTGCTGCTCTACCACGCCTTCGGCGGCATCGAGCCGGACGATCAGCCGGCCCTCGTGGTGGCCATGGTCTTGTACGCCCTATGCATAATGGGCTTCCGCTACGCGAATTTCTTCAAGCACGAGTCGCGCTGGAAGCTCGCGGTGGAAACCTGGATCATGACCGGCTTCATCACCTGGGCGCTGATGCATAGCGGGCGCCTCGAAAGCCCCCTGCTCAACACCTACCTGCTTGTCATCATCACCAGCGCCCTGGCCCTGGGCAAGCTCACCACGCTGCTGGAACTGGCTTTGATCGCCGTCTGCATCGTGTTCCTGGGCGGCGAAACCTCGCTGAAGGACATGATCACCCTCAAGTTCGCGGCCGGCGTCTTTGCCCAGTTCGCACCGTTCGTGCTGGTCGCCTACATCACCACCATGTTCGCTTCCGACATACGCTTTGGCCTCAACAAGGCCAAGCTCCTGTCGGAAACCGACGAACTGACCACCGCCCTGAACCGGCGCGGATTCGCCATCATCGCCGACCAGTTGTTCGGCCAGGCCGTGCGCTACAACAGGCCTATCAGCCTGCTGGTCATCGACTGCGACAACCTGAAGCGGGTGAACGACGAGCAGGGTCACAAGGCCGGCGACAACCTGCTGATCTCCCTGGTCAAGTGCGTCAATGAACAACTGCGCCATACCGACATCCTGTCGCGCCAGGGCGGCGACGAGTTCGTCGTCCTGCTGCCCGAAACGCCGGCCAAGGGCGCATTCGACGTCGCCGAAAAAATACGCCAGGCAGTCGGGGCGACGTCCCTGGTACTGGCCGGCAAGCACGTCACCACCAGCGTCAGCATCGGTGTCGCCAGCTACCCGAACGACGGCGACAGCCTCGATCTGCTGCTGGCCCAGGCCGACCGCAACATGTACCAGGCCAAGCAGTCCGGGCGCAACCGCGTCGCCCAGTAGGCCGCGGATACCGCCCGACTTTCAGGGATACAGCCCGCGCTGTTCGCGGGCGGCCAGCACGCGCTGGCAGGCGATGATGAAGGCCGCGGTACGCACCGAAACCTTGCGCTCCTGGGCTGCCTGCCAGATCGCCGCGAAGGCTTTCATCATGATGCTTTCAAGGCGGGCGTTGATCTCCTCCTCGCTCCAGAAGAAGCTGGAAAAATCCTGCACCCATTCGAAGTAGGACACGGTCACGCCGCCGGCGTTGGCCAGCACATCCGGAATCACCAGGATGTCGCGTTCCTGCAGGACATCATCGGCCGCCGGCGTGGTCGGTCCGTTGGCGCCTTCGACCACGATCCGGGTGCGTAGATTGCGCGCCCGCTCGGGCGTCACCTGGCCTTCCAGCGCGGCGGGAATGAAATACTCGCACTCGGATTGCCAGAAATCATCGTCGCTGATCGGCTCCGCGCCGAAAAAATCCGCCAGGCTGCCATGCGCCGCGGCGTGGGCCAGGGCCGCGGTGATGTCGATCCCGTTCGGATTGGCAATCGCCGCCTGGGCATCCTGCAGGGCGACGATCTTTGCTCCGTTCTCCCTGAAGATCCGGGCGGCGACGCCGCCGACATTGCCGAAGCCCTGCACCGCCACGCGTGCGCCGGCGATCGGTACGCCTATGCGGAGGCCGGCTTCGCGGGCCGCGATATAGACGCCGCGCCCGGTAGCCTCCAGCCGCCCCAGCGAACCGCCCAGCGCGATCGGCTTGCCGGTGACCACGCCGCTCGCGGTGTGGCCGACGTTCACCGAATAGGTGTCCATCATCCATGCCATGGTCTGCTCGTTGGTGCCCACGTCGGGCGCCGGAATGTCCTTGTCCGGACCGATCACGATGCCGATCTCCGAGGTATAGCGGCGCGTGATGCGCTCCAGTTCGGCGGCCGAAAAAGCACGCGGATCGATGCGCACGCCGCCTTTGGCGCCACCGTAGGGCAGGCCCAGCGCTGCGTTCTTGACGGTCATCCAGCCGGCCAGCGCCATCACCTCGTTCAGCGTGACGGCCGGATGGAAACGCACGCCGCCCTTGCCCGGACCGCGCGACAGGTTGTGCTGCACGCGATAACCCTCGTAATGCGCGATCGAGCCGTCGTCGCGGACGATGGGCACATCGACGATCAGCACGCGCTTGGGGCGCTTGAGGGTTTCCAGCCAGTGCGAAAAGTGCCCCAGGTGCGGCGCGACGCGGTCGATCTGCTCGATGAAACTGGCCCAGGGTTCGGGCCGCGCCGGATCGAGATAGGAAAGCGGGGTGTGATTGGCCATGATTCAAGTGCTCCCGTTGATTGCAATCAGATGGAGGATGCCGCCCGCGCGCCCTGGTCGTAGCGCCCGGACAGGGTGCGCAGCAATCGCGCCAGCTCGCCCAGGCGCAGGTTCTCTTCTTCAGCGCCGGAAAAGCCCGGCATCAAACAGGCTTCGCGCACCTGGCGATAGCGCTCGCACAGCGCCTGACCGGCCTCGGTGGTGGACCAGAAGACTTCCTTGCCGCGCCTCTCGCCCGATACCAGTCCGAGGTTCGCCAGCTTCTTCAGGGCGTAGGAAACCACGTGAGCGTCTTCGATGTTGAGCACGAAACAGATATCCGCGAGCTTCTTCTCGCGGCCGCGATGATTGACGTGATGCACCACCAGGATCTCGGTTTCGGTCATGTCCTTGACTCCGGCGCCGGCCATGCAGCGCGTCATCCAGCGGCCGAAGGCGTGGCTGGCGATGATCAGGCCGAATTCGAGTTCCGACAATTCCGGACACTTGTCCGACACCAGATGCTCGGAGGAGACTATGCGGCGCACATCCGCCTCGGCGAGGGGCGCCGGCGCCAATGATTTCTTGCTTTTGGTTGCCATGATGACTACTTTCCGGTTGTGTTCCGTGAAAACATTGAAACATTTTATTGACGTTTTGTAAATGTAATGTTAACGTGATGTCCGCTTGATGTCATCATCCCCGCCACCTTTATGAGGAATCCGCCGATGAAAACCTGCCTTCGTACGCTCGTCGCCGCACTCGGTTTTACCGCACTGGCCGTCTCGGCCCAGACCAAGTGGGACATGCCCACCCCGTATCCGGCCGCCAACTTCCACACCGAAAACATCAGCCAGTTCGCCGCCGACGTGGACAAGGCCACGGCCGGCAAGCTCAAGATCACCGTGCATGCCGGCGGTTCGCTGTACAAGGCCAACGAAATCAAGCGCGCGGTGCAGGGCGGCCAGGCGCAGATCGGCGAAATCCTGCTCGGCGGCTACGCCAACGAGAATCCGCTGTTCGGCACCGACAACGTGCCCTTCCTGGCGACCTCCTACGCCGA
Source organism: Sulfuritalea sp. (assembly GCF_031426875.1). NCBI lineage: Bacteria > Pseudomonadati > Pseudomonadota > Betaproteobacteria > Nitrosomonadales > Sterolibacteriaceae > Sulfuritalea > Sulfuritalea sp. Next base: position 23,343 of record NZ_JASJPC010000072.1, on the reverse strand, counting down.
AGCGAAAAAACTCGCGGTCGCGCAGAAGCCCGCGCTCGAAGCGCTGCTGGCCAAGCAGGGCCTGAAAATGCTGTTCTCGGTGCCGTGGCCGCCGCAAGGGATTTTCGCCGCCAAGCCGATCAACGCCGGCGGCGACCTGAAGGGCGTCAAGTGGCGTGCCTACAGCCCGCAGACTTCGCGCATCGCCGAACTGGTCGGCGCCCAGCCGGTCACCATCCAGGCCGCCGAACTCTCGCAGGCACTGGCCACCGGCGCCGTCGCCGCCTTCATGACCTCGGGCGCGACCGGCTACGACAGCAAGGTATGGGAACAGGTGAAATACTTCTACGACACCCAGGCCTGGCTGCCGAAGAATGCCGTGCTGGTTTCGCAGAAGGCCTTCGACGCGCTCGACAAGCCAACCCAGGCCGCCGTACTGAAGGCCGCCGCCGACGCCGAAACGCGCGGCTGGAAGACCAGCGAGGAGAAGACCAAGTTCTATGTCGAGCAATTGACCAAGAACGGCATGAACGTCGCCGCGCCGTCCGCCGCCCTGAAAGCCGATCTCAAGAAAGTCGGCGACACCATGATCGGCGAATGGCAGAAGACCGCCGGCGCTGAAGGCCAGGCCATCCTCGACGCCTACAAGAAGTAGGCGTGTCGATCCGACGCGCGCTCGACCGGCTTTACGGCGCCGCCGCCTGGGTGGCGGCGCTGTTCATGATCGGCACCCTGGCCATGATCCTGCTCTCGGTGACGGGGCGCCTGTTGGACTTCCACGTCCGCGGTACCGACGCCTATGCCGGCTATTGCATGGCCGCTGCGGCCTTTCTGGCCCTGGCGCATACCTTGAAGCGCGGCGAGCACATCCGCGTCACGCTGATCCTCGATCACACCGGGCCGCGCACGCGGCATGCGCTGGAACTCTGGAGCCACGCCGCCGGACTGCTCTGCGCCGTGCTGCTGGCGTGGTTCGCAACGCGCCTGGCCTGGCAATCCTTCCAGTTCAACGATATCTCGCAGGGCACCGACGCCACGCCCTTATGGATTCCGCAACTGGGCATGGCCGTGGGCAGCATGATCTTCGCCATCGCGCTGGCCGACGAATTGCTGGCCGTGCTGCGCGGCCAAAGGCCGCGCCACCGCGCAGTCGACGGCGAACCCGTCAGGAGCGAGTAGACCATGGACATGGCAATTACCTTCGGCCTGATCCTGGCCCTGTTCGCCCTGCTCGGCAGCGGCATCTGGATCGGCCTGGCCCTGCTCGGCGTCGGCTGGCTGGGCATGGAAATGTTTACCACGCGGGCCGGCGGCGATGCGATGGCGGTCACCATCTGGGGCGCCTCCTCGTCCTGGACCCTGACCGCGCTGCCGATGTTCCTCTGGATGGGCGAGATCCTGTTCCGCACCCGGCTCTCGTCCGACATGTTCAAAGGCCTCGCGCCCTGGCTGGAAAAGCTGCCGGGGCGCCTGCTCCATGTCAATGTAATCGGCTGCACGATATTTGCCGCGGTGTCCGGCTCGTCGGCCGCCACCTGCGCCACGATCGGCAAGATCACCCTGCCCGAACTCAAGAAACGCGGCTATCCGGAGGCCATCACCATCGGCACCCTGGCCGGCGCAGGAACGCTGGGCCTGCTGATCCCGCCCTCGATCATCATGATCGTGTATGGCGTCGCGGCCGAAGTGTCGATCGCCAAGCTGTTCATCGCCGGCGTGTTTCCCGGCATCCTGCTGGCCACGCTGTTCATGGGCTGGATCGTGGTCTGGGCGCTGTTGAATCCCGACGCCGTGCCGCCCGCCACCGAACAGACCAGCTTCGGCCAGAAGCTCTACGCCTCGCGCCACCTGATCCCGGTGGTGCTGTTGATCACGCTGGTGCTGGGTTCGATCTATACCGGCGTCGCCACGGCCACCGAAGCTGCGGCGCTGGGCGTAGTCGGCAGCCTGGTGCTGGCCGCCGCGCAAGGTGCGCTGTCCTGGAACACCTTCCGCGAAAGCCTGTTCGGCGCCACGCGGCTGTATTGCATGATCGCCCTGATCCTCGCCGGCAGCGCCTTCCTCACGCTGTCGATGGGCTACATGGGCCTGCCGCGCCATCTCGCGGAATGGATCGCCAGCCTCGGGCTCGGCCAGTTCGGCCTGCTCTTCGGCCTGATGATTTTCTTCATCATCCTCGGCTGCTTTCTCGACGGCATTTCGATGGTGGTGCTGACCATCGCCGTGATCCAGCCGACCATCGTCGCCGCCGGCATCGACCTGATCTGGTTCGGCGTATTCCTCGTGGTCGTGGTCGAAATGGCGCAGATCACGCCGCCGGTCGGCTTCAACCTGTTCGTCATCCAGGGCATGACCGGCAAGCAGCTGCCGTGGATCGCCCGCACCGCGCTGCCGGCCTTCTTCCTGATGGTCGCGGCGGTCGGTCTGCTCTACGCCTTCCCGGGCATCATCACCTGGCTGCCGCAGCGCATGGTGGGATGAAACCGCGCCTGCTTGCGCTCGGCGACGGCGCGCTGACGCTCGAATTCGGCGAGCACATCGATCCGGCGACGAATGCCCAGGTCATCGCGGCACGCAATGCGCTGGCGGCCATGAAGCTCGAAGGTATCAGCGACGTGGTACCGGCCTGGCGCTCGCTGACGGTGCATTTCGATCCGCTGCAACTGGATCGCGAACTTCTCACCCGTCACCTACTGGAATGCGCGCAAGCAAAAGCGCAAGAGTTGGCGCTGGCGACACGGTGGCTGATCCCGGTGGTTTTCGGTGACGAGCATGGGCCGGATCTCGCCAGCGTCGCACAGGCCACCGGGCGCAGCGAATCGCAGATCATCGAGGCGCTGTGCGCGACCGAGCTGCGCGTTTTCCTGATCGGCTTCCTGCCCGGCTTTCCCTATCTCGGCGAGCTGCCCGACTGGCTGCGCCTGTCGCGCCTGACCACGCCGCGTGCCGCGGTGCCGGCCAACAGCCTGGCCATCGCCGGCGCGCAGGCCGCCATCTACCCCTGGCAAAGCCCCGGCGGCTGGCATCTGCTGGGGCGCACGCCGGTGCGCCTGTTCGACGTCGCCGACACCGCCCGTCCGGCGCTGCTGGCACCCGGCGATGCGGTGCGTTTCAGGCCGATAGCCCGCGCGGAATTCGAGCGCCTCGCCGCCGCCGTCGCGGCGCGCGAAATCGAACCCGCAGCGTGGCAGGCGCAATGATCGAAATCCTCGACGCCCCGCTGCCGGCCAGCTTTCAGGACGGCGGCCGACCCGGCTACCGGCATCTCGGCGTGCCGCTGTCGGGTGCGCTGGATGGCGGATGGCTGGCCATCGCCAACGCGCTGGTCGGCAATCCGTCGGCCACCGTCGCGCTCGAAATCCGCCTGCGCGGCCCGCGGCTGCGTGCGACCCAACCAGTCACGCTCGCCCTGGCCGGCGAGTTCTCGGCGCGCATCGAGGATGCCGCCGGCCAGTCGCGTGCCGCCGGCAACTGGCGCAGCCTGGCGTTGGCGGAAAACGAAATCCTCGACACCGGGTTTCTCAAGAGCGGCATCGGCTACCTCGCGGTGCGGGGCGGTTTCGATCTGCCGGCCGTGCTCGGCAGCCGCTCCACCTATGCCCGCGCCGGATTCGGCGGCATCGAAGGCCGTGCCATCAAGGCCGGCGACTGTTTGAAAGTTGGCGTTGGCGCCCCGCCGATTCTGCTGCGCCTGCCGCGATCACCGCGCCAGACCGACGGCCCCCTGCGCGTCATCGCCGGTCCTCAGCGCGACTACTTCACCGATGCCGCCTGGGCGACTTTGCTCGATGCCGAATTCAGCGTCAGCCGCGAGGCCGACCGCATGGGCCTGCGCCTCGACGGTCCGCGCCTGAGCCACGCACGCGGCAGCGACATCATTTCCGACGCAGTCACCCCCGGCGCCATCCAGGTGCCCGGCGACGGCCGCCCCATCGTGCTGCTGGCCGATTGCCAGACCGTCGGCGGCTATCCGAAAATCGCCACCGTAATCGCGGCCGACCTGCCGCGTCTCGGCCACGCCCTGCCCGGCCAAACCCTACGCTTCGTCGAAGTCAGTCTGGCGCAGGCGCTCGCCGCCCGCCGCGAAGCCGCGGCGATACTGGCAGAATGCATCGCAAGCATGGTGCCGGAGCGCGCCGGATTCGACCTCGACGCGCTCTACGCCGCCAACCTGATCGACGGAGTCATCGATGCCCAGCATTAACCTCAATGCCGACCTCGGCGAAGGCTACGGCCCCTGGCACATGGGTGATGACGCCGCCATGCTGGCGATCGTCGCCTCGGCCAACATCGCCTGCGGCGGCCATGCCGGCGACCCCGATGTGATGCGCCGCACGCTGCGTCTGGCGCAGCAGCGCGGCGTTTCGATCGGCGCCCACCCCAGCTATCCCGACCTGCAGGGCTTCGGCCGCCGCGCCATGGCCTTGTCGCCGAGCGAACTCGAAAACCAGATCGCCGCCCAGGTCGGCGCGTTGGCCGCCATCGCCGCGCTCGAAGCGGCGCGCGTGACCCACGTCAAGCCGCACGGCGCGCTGAACAATCTCGCCTGCGTCGATCGCGGCGTGGCCGATACCATTTGCCGCGCGGTGCGTGCCATCGATCGCAGCCTGATCCTGCTGGCGCCGGCGGCCTCGCAACTGGTCGCCGCGGGACGCGCCGCCGGCCTCGCGGTGGTCGAGGAAATCTTCGCCGACCGCGCCTACCTGCCCGACGGCCAGTTGGTGCCGCGCTCGCGTGCCGACGCCATGATCCACGGCCCGCAAGCCTGCCTCGCCCACGTGCAAGCCATGCTCGACGCCGGCGCCCTGATCGCCGTCGACGGCACGCGCATTCCGACGCCGATCGGCAGCATCTGCGTGCACGGCGACAGCCCCGATGCCGTCGAGGTAGCGCGGCATCTGCGCCAGGGGCTGGCGACGGCCGGCTACGATATCGTGTCATTGCCGGCGCTTGCGTCACATGCCTGACGGTTACAATCGCGTCATGTCCACCGCCCTGCTGCGCAGCACCGAACTGCGCGAACTCGAAACCCGCTACGCCGGCGTCGTGCCGCCGCTGATGGAACGCGCCGGCCATGCCGCGGCCGAGTTCGCCCAACGCCTGCTCAAGGGCAGCCGCGCCCCGGTGCTGATCCTGGCCGGCCCCGGCAACAACGGCGGCGATGCACACGTCATGGCTCGGGTGTTGCAGCAACGCGGCATTGCAGTGCTCGTCGCCGGCACCGGCGACACCATCCCGGCCGGCAAGTACGGCCTGGTGGTCGATGGCCTGTTCGGCATCGGCCTGGCGCGGCCGATCGAAGGCGCCTGGGCCGAACTCGTCGCGCGCATCAATGCCTACGCCGGCCCGGTGCTGGCGCTGGACATTCCCGGCGGCCTCGACGGCGACACCGGGCGCGTGCTGGGCATCGCGGTGCGCGCCACGCATACCCTGAGCTTCATCGGCGGCAAGCCCGGCCTCTACACGCTCGACGGTCCCGACCATTGCGGCGAAGTCAGCGTGGTCAATCTTGGCCTCAGGCTCGACGGCTTGCCCGGCGCCCTGCTTTCGATCGACGATTTCCGCGTCGGCCTCAAGCCGCGTCCGCGCAACAGCCACAAGGGCAGCTACGGTTCGCTGGCCGTGATCGGCGGCGCGGCCGGCATGAGCGGCGCCGCGCTGCTGGCATCACGCGCCGGATTGCAGCTCGGCGCCGGCCGCGTCTTTGTCGGCCTGCTGCAGGCGCTGGCGGTCGATCCCGTGCAACCCGAACTGATGCTGCGCTCGCCGGAGAACGCCCTGGCCCAAGCCACGGCGGTCGTGGTCGGTCCCGGCCTCGGCACCTCCGATGCGGCGCTAGCAATACTTCGCCGTGTCGCCAGCGCCAACTTTCCACTGCTGCTCGATGCCGACGCGCTGAACCTGCTCGCCGCCCATCCGGTACTTGCCGCCGGCATCGCTCGCCGCGAAGCCGCCACGCTGATCACGCCGCATCCGGCCGAAGCCGCACGCCTGCTCGCAAGCAGCACCGAGGCCGTGCAGGCCGACCGCGTCGCCGCCGCGCTGGCATTGGCGCAGCGCTTCAAGGCCGACGTCGCGCTCAAGGGTTGCGGCACGGTCATCGCACATCCCGACGGGCGCTGGCGCATCAACACCCGCGGCAACCCGGGCCTCGCCTCGGGCGGCACCGGCGACGTGCTCTCGGGCTTCGTCGGCGCGCTGCTGGCGCAAGGCTGGCCGGCAGACGCCGCCCTGTCCGCAGCCGTGCATCTGCATGGCGCCGCGGCCGAGGCGCTGACCGCCGCCGGCGACGGCCCGATCGGCATCGCCGCCGGCGAGCTGATCCCGGCCGCACGCACACTGCTCAATCGCCTCATCGCAACGAATGTCTGAAGCCCACCGCAAGGTCGGCTTCGCCGTGCTGCTGATGCTCGGCGCGACGCTGTGCTTCGCCGCGCTCGACGCCACCTCCAAGCATCTGTCGCAGACCTACCCGATCCCGATGATGGTCTGGGGCCGCTACACCTTCCACTGCCTGATGATGCTGATCTTCCTCGCGCCCTCGATGCGCCTGCAGCTGATCGCCACCGCGCGCCCCATGGCACAGATCGCGCGGGCGCTGATGCTGGTCGGCACCACCGGCTTTTCGATGATGGGCTTCTCCATGATGCCGCTGGCCGAAAGCACGGCCTTCCTCTTCGTCACGCCGCTGGTGGTGGTGATCCTGTCGCACTGGCTGCTCAAGGAATCGATCTCCGGCGCGCACTGGATCGCCGTCATCGCCGGCTTTTGCGGCGCCCTGCTGATCGCCCGCCCCGGCGGCGCGCTAAACCTGCCCGGCATCGTCTGGATGTCGCTGGCCGCCGCCTGCTATGCGATCTACCAGATCCAGACGCGGCAGCTTTCGCCGACCGAGAACACCGTCACCATGCTGTTCTACACGGCCCTGGTCGGCACCGTATCGATGACGCTGGCGGCCCCGCTATACTGGGGCGGGCCGATGCCGGACTGGACCGACGCGGCGCTGATCGCTTCACTGGGCATCTACGGCGGCACCGGGCACCTGATGCTGACCCGCGCGTTCCGTTACGCCGCCGCCTCCTTCCTGTCGCCCTTCCTTTACGCCCAACTGATCTGGGCCATGCTGCTGGGCTGGCTGTTCTACCGCCACCTGCCCGATCTGTTGTCGGTGGCCGGCATCGTCGTGATCGCCGCCAGCAGCATATCGATCGCGCTGGTGGAACGCTTCAAACGTCAAGCATGAGGTAAAGTAGTCCGGCAGCGTACAAATTGCGGGAGGGCGCCCATGTTGCACGTTCTCGAAAACATCGTTCCGAAGCGCTACTGGGCCTGGAGCATTGCTGCAATCCTCTGCGCCGGCTGCCTCGCGCTGCTGCCGCTCTCTCCGCTGTGGCTGTGGCCGGCGCTGGTGTGCGGCGCGCTGACCCTTGTCGGTCTGGTGGATTTCCTCCAAGTCAAGCAAGCGATCCGCCGCAATTACCCGCTGCTCGCCCATTTCCGTTTCTTCTTCGAATACATCCGGCCGGAGATCCGCCAGTATTTCCTCGAAGCCGATTCCGAGGAACTGCCCTTCTCCCGTGCCCAGCGTTCGGTCATCTACCAGCGCTCCAAGCAGGCCGTCGACAAGCGGCCCTTCGGCACCCAGCTCAATGTCTATGAGCCGCATTACGAATGGATCAACCACTCGATCGCGCCGGTGCACATCGCCAGCCATGACTTTCGCATCAAGATCGGCGGACCGGACTGCGCCCGGCCCTATTCCGCCAGCGTGTTCAACATCTCGGCGATGAGCTTCGGCGCCCTGTCCGCCAACGCGATCCTGGCCCTGAACCAGGGCGCGAAGCGCGGCGGTTTCTTCCACGATACCGGCGAGGGATCCATCTCGCGCCATCACCGCCAGCACGGCGGCGATCTGGCCTGGGAGATCGGCAGCGGCTACTTCGGCTGCCGCGATGCCAGCGGGAATTTCGACGAAAACAAATTTGCCGAGAACGCACGCCTCGACCAGGTCAAGCTGATCGAGATCAAGCTCTCGCAGGGTGCCAAGCCCGGCCACGGCGGCGTCCTGCCCGGCGCCAAGGTGACGCGCGAAATCGCCGAGGCGCGCGGCGTGCCGATCGGTGTCGACTGCATCTCCCCGGCCAGGCATTCGTCATTTTCGACGCCGCGCGAACTGATCGCCTTCATTGCCCGGCTGCGCGAGCTGTCCGGCGGCAAGCCGGTCGGCTTCAAGCTGGCCATCGGCCATCCCTGGGAATGGTTCGCCATCGTCAAGGCCATGCTCGCCACCGGCATCACCCCCGATTTCATCGTCGTCGACGGCGGCGAAGGCGGCACCGGCGCCGCGCCGCTGGAGTTCACCGACCACGTCGGCGCGCCGCTGCGCGAGGGCCTGATGCTGGTGCACAACACCCTGGTCGGCGTGAACCTGCGCAGCCGGATCTGCCTCGGCTCCTCGGGCAAGATCGTCACCGCCTTCGACATCGCGCGCACCATGGCCATGGGCGCCGACTGGTGCAATTCCGCGCGCGGCTTCATGTTCGCGCTGGGCTGCCTGCAGGCCCAGACCTGCCACACCGGCAAGTGCCCGACCGGCGTCACCACCCAAGATGCTAAACGCATGCGCGCGCTCGACGTGCCGGACAAGTCGGACCGCGTGTTCCAGTTCCATCACAACACGCTGCTCGCCCTCAAGGAAATGCTCGGCGCCGCAGGGCTCAGCCACCCCGGCGAGCTTGGCCCCGAGCACGTAATCCGCCGCGTCTCGGCCACCGAGGTACGCTCCCTGGCGGCGCTGCACCACTGGGCAAGGCCCGGCGAGCTGCTGGCCGGAGTCCCCGACCATCCGGTATTCAAGGTGTTCTGGGACGTCTCCAGCGCCGATAGCTTCGCCGCCCCATCGACCACGCTCAGCCAGCGCGGAGCAAAAATACATTGATCGCGGCACGATCGCGAAACCTGTAGGGCCGATGTAGGGCGGACTTCAGTCCGCCAACGTAATCTGGCCGACTGAAGTCGGCCCTACAAAACGCCAGCGGTGGGTGGCGCCGTAGGGCCGACTTCAGTCGGCCGAATGTGGGAGACGCTGTAGGGCCGACTTTAGTCGGCCAAGCGGTGGATGGCGGGCTGAAGCCCGCCCTACAATCCGCCCTACATCCGCCCTACGTCCGCCCTACAATCCGTTCCCGAGGCCCATCCCGCGCTACACTCCTGTCATGTCCTATGACAATCTTCGCAAGGGGCGCTGTTCGCTTCCCGGACAGTTCTATCTGATCACAGCCGTAGCCGCCGACCGACAGCCCTTGTTCGCCGACTTCGCCACGGCACGCTGCGCGATTGCCGAATTGCGGCGGACGCATGATCGAGGCTCAGTTGTTTCCATGGCCTGGGTACTCATGCCGGACCATTTGCATTGGTTGTTCCAGCTCGGCGAGGGATTCGCGTTGGCCAGTGTCATGCAAGGCTTCAAAGGGCGTTCGGCGAGAGAAATCAGGCGGCGTGGAGAGCACCGGCAAATCTGGCAGCGCAGTTACCACGATCACGCCCTTCGCGCCGAAGAGGATGTGCAGGAAGTCGCGCACTATCTCGTCGCGAACCCGCTGCGCGCAGGCCTCGTCCAGCGCGCCGGGGATTACCCGCACTGGGATGCAATGTGGATATAGACAGGAATTGCGGGCGGATCGGCGTGGATGGCTCTGTAGGGCCGACTTCAGTCGGCCGGGGGTGGATGGCTCTGTAGGGCCGACTTCAGTCGGCCGGTTAACGTTGGCGGACTGAAGTCCGCCCTACGGTCCGCCCTACATCCGCCCTACATCCCCCCCCCACGTCCGTCCTACGCCCGCCGCGGGGTAAGCCGAACCGCCGGTGCTAAAATCCGCGGCACTCACAACCGGGCAACGAACCTCATGGAACTCCCCCTTCAGCTCGCCGCCGAAGTGCAGCGCAATGTGCTTGCCGCCCTGGTCGAAGATATCGGCGGCGGCGACCTGACTGCCATGCTGACTTCGGCCACCACGCGTTCGCACGGCACCGTGATCAGTCGCGAGGATGCGGTGCTGGCCGGCGCGGCATGGTTCGACGCCTGCTTCCGCCGCCTCGACCCGCTGGCGGCGATCCGCTGGCATGCGCGCGACGGCGAAACCATCGCCGCCGGCCAGACGCTGTGCGAAATCGAAGCCAACACCCGCGCCCTGCTCACCGCCGAGCGTGCCGCCCTGAATTTCCTGCAACTGCTTTCCGCCACCGCCACCGCCACCCGTTACTACGTCGATGCGATTGCCGGCACCGGCGCACGCATCGTCGATACGCGCAAGACCCTACCCGGCCTGCGTCTGGCGCAGAAATATGCCGTCACCTGCGGCGGCGGCCACAATCATCGCCTGGGCCTCTACGACGGCATCCTGATCAAGGAAAACCACATCATGGCCGCCGGCGGCGTGACCGCCGCGCTGCAACAGGCAAGGGCCATCAGCCGCAATGAGGTCTTCGTCCAGATCGAGGTCGAAACCATCGAACAACTCGCCGAAGCGCTCGACGCCGACGCGAAAATGGTCCTGCTCGACAACATGGATCTGGCACAGATGCGCCAGGCCGTCGGCCTCACCGCCGGGCGCGCCGCACTCGAAGCCTCGGGCGGCGTCAGCCTGGAAACCGTGCGCGCCATCGCCGAAACCGGCGTCGACCGCATTTCGATCGGCGGCCTGACCAAGAACGTCCGCGCCATAGACCTCTCGCTGCGGCACAGCGAGGGCTGATCTGCTAGAATTCGCGCCCTGCTCAATCAGGGCGGATTTGTAGGGCGGATTTGTAGGGCGAACTTGTAGGGCGGATGTAGGGCGGACTTCAGTCCGCCATCCACCGTTGGCCGACTGAAGCCGGCCCTACAATACCGGCCCTACGAACAGCAGCACCAGCGGAGAGGTGGATGAGCGGTTTAAGTCGCACGCCTGGAAAGCGTGTTTAGGATAATATCCTAACGAGGGTTCGAATCCCTCCCTCTCCGCCATGAAGCCAGACACGACGCGCCTTTCGGCGCGTTTTGCGTTTACGGCCCGGCTCACAGCGGACGTATCGATTCCCCACGAACCTCCAGCCAGACGCACTCGCCGTTCCTGCGCTTCATGTTGAGAATCGCCGTGCGCGGCAGCCCGGCGATGTGCCGCGTGATCACGTCCATGACCCAGCCGTGCGTGATCGCCAGGATGCGTGTGCCGACATTCGGCCGCGCAATGCTCGCGATCGCATCGAGCACGCGATCGGCGAAATCATCCATGGATTCGCCCTGCTCGAAATCGGTCGCCGGGTTTCGCTTGAGGATTTGCTGCAGCAGCACCGGATTCAGGTCGGCCAGTTCCGACTTGGGGATGCCCTGGATGGCCCCGAAATTCCTTTCCATCAAGCCGTCGTGACAGGTCGGTGGCTCCAGCCGCAGCGAGCGCGCAATGATCTCCGCGGTCTCACGCGAACGGATCAGGGGACTTGAATAGACCTTGGCAAACCCCGCGTGGGAGAAACCGCCGACCAGCTCGTAGGCCTGACGGCGCCCCTGGTCGTTGATCGGCACGTCGGTCCAGCCCTGCAGGATGCCGGCGATGTTCCAGTCGGTTTCGCCATGGCGCGCGACGCAGATGTAGGTGGGTGGGCTCATGGCGACCGCCCAGGTGTTGTAACCCCTGTAGGGCCGGCTTCAGCCGGCCGGGGTGGATGGCGGACTGAAGTCCGCCCTACAACGGGCCGCCCGACAAGGGCGCGGCCATTTCGCAAGCACTGCACTAGAAATACCAGCGGGTCACCATCTCCGCCACGCAGGCCGGTTTTTCGCCACCCTCGATTTCGATCGTCGCCTTCCAGACGATTTGCGCGCCGCCGGGTATCTCTTCCAGTTCGGCCAACACGAAGCGTGCACGCACGCGGCTGCCCACCTTCACCGGCGCCGCAAAGCGCACGCGATTGAGGCCATAGTTCACTGCCAGTTTGATGCCCTCGACCGCGATGCACTCCCCGGCGAACTTGGCCAGCAGCGATACCGTCAGATAGCCATGCGCGATCGGCCCGCCAAACGGCGATTCGCGTTTCGCGCGCTCGACGTCGACATGAATCCACTGCTCGTCGCCGGTGACGCTGGCAAAGGCATTGACGCGCTGCTGATCGATCAACAGCCAGTCGCTGACCCCGATCTCCTGCCCTACTCTGGACCTGGCATCGTCGATGCCAGCAAAACGTGTTGATTTCATGAGCCCCCCGTGCTGAGGGGTGGATTATCGCAGAGGGAGCGCAATCCAATCCCCACCTTCTGGAACACGAATTTTCGAGGGAGGCTCAGTACTGGCCGGATCAGCTCGTCGGCTTGGTATCGCCGCAGTTGCCGCCCCGCTCCATATCTTCGAGAACCTTCCTGATCTGTTCGTACAGCCCCGGAAGGTCATTGTGGATGGTCTTCCAGACGATTTCCAGGTCGACCTTGAAGTAACCGTGAGCGACGGCATTGCGCATCTGGTAAGCGAACGCTAAGGGTAATTCTGGGTGCTCGACCGCAAACCCGGGATGGTCTTGCTCAATGTTGTGGCTGGCCTCACCAATGATCTCAAAGTTCCGGATCACGGCGTCTTGGGCCATTTCGTTCTGGAGAAATACCACCTCGTCGATGTCCGCGACGTAGCGGTCAATGCGCTCGATGGCTTCCCGGATGTGCCCAAGGTAGTCGGTCACCCGCTGCCGGTTGCGAGTCACACCGGCACCGCCTCGGCGAGCACGGAGTCACGGAACTTATCCGGCAGAGCCTTGGGTGTCAGCACATCCACCGGCACGCCAAGCAGTTGCAGCAACTCATGCCGGATTGCGCCGATGTCCAGCAGGGTTGTTTCCGGGGTGGGATCGATTAGCAGGTCCAAATCGCTATTCTCGGTGTCGTCGCCATGGGCCACCGAGCCGAAGACGCGTGGATTGCGGGCACGATGAGCCTCCACCACCCGGCGGATGGCTTCACGATGAGAGGCGAGGAGTAAGGATGGCTTCAAGGCAATCTGGGACGAAATCAATCACTGAACGCGATTTCAAGGTACATGACCAACCGGGTTACGTCAATCGCGCAACTCGGTCTCCTCCGTTTCGCATCCGTGTGACCGGTTTCCTGCAAACCAAAAAATCAATCCCTGAAATCCGATACCCGAAAACAATGCGGCCCCTTACACCGCGTTTTCGCGAACCAATGTTGACAACGTGATTCATTGGCCCGCCCGACAGGACTCGAACCTGTTACCCCCGGCTTAGAAGGCCGGTGCTCTATCCAGATGAGCTACGGGCGGCAGCACTTCAACCGTGCGGGGCGAGTTTAGCGCAGGACGGAACAAACTGCGTCCGGGGGGGCATAATTACGGTTGTCACCGCCTGATCCAAGCTCATCGCCATGGCTAACGAACCAACCTACTGCTACCACTGCCGCACGCATCACCCACGCAACGAAATGCGACTGATCGTCACCAAGACCGGCAAACGCTGGCGCTGCATCCGCAGCATCGAAGCCACCCAGCAAGGCGCGGCCGCGCGCGAGGCTTATGGCCGGCTGGTTTCCGAGATCAACAAGGCCGAATCCAAGAGCCGCGCGCAGCGGATGAACAACCTCCTGCAGGAAAAGTAGTCCGCATGGCCGGCCCCACGTCAGACAAGCTCGACCGCATCGTCGCCGATGCCCGCCGCGCCGCCGACGCGCGCGACCTGGGCTACCGCGAGCAGGCCCTGAAAATCTACCCCTGGATCTGCGGCCGCTGCGCCCGCGAATTCACGCGCGCCAACCTGCGCGAACTGACGGTACACCACCGCGACCACAACCACCAGAACAATCCGTCCGACGGCAGCAACTGGGAGTTGCTGTGCCTCTACTGCCACGACAACGAACATCAGCGGCAACTCGAAGCGGCGGGAAGTTCAGGAGTTGGCGCTGGCGCCACGGCGGCCACGCATTCACCCTTCGCCAACCTCAAAGCAATGCTGGGCAACAAGGGCACGTAGGGCGGGCCGTAGGGCGGACTTCAGTCCGCCATCCACGCTGAAGTCGCCCAGCAATGGGCAATATCTCCGGCGCGGTACGGTGCGATCTCGAAAGGAATTGCTCGGCCGCTGGCTTGCTCGAAGGCCTTGGCCATTTCGAGCACCGAATAGCCGCGACCCGTACCCAGATTCACCGTCAGCAGACCACCGGACCGATTCAGGTATTCAAGCGCCGCAATATGGCCTTCTGCCAAGTCCATCACATGAATGTAGTCGCGCCCGCCGGTACCGTCCGGCGTCGGGTAATCCTTACCCCAGACACTGATGGAGCTTAGTCCATCCGACTTGGCCATTTTCTGGCCGTATGGAAGACGCGAAGAATCTCCACGGCGTTACCGCGCACGCGATAAGGCAGGATGTATGAGAACCGTGTTACGACGAGTTCCCGCGTTCCGGCAATGCGACCAGGGCGCCCCATGTCGGGGTGATCTGCGAGCATGGCCCCGCTGTCTCGCACATGGAGAACGAATTCGGCTGCTGTGCGCGGACTGTCCTTGGCAAGGTAGACAGCCTCATCGTCCAGGTTCTCCAAGGCACGACGTAGCCATCTAACCTGCATACTTCCTCACCACCGCATCGATTTCCGCATCAGACGCGAAGTCATTGGCATCGGCTTCCTTGAGTGCCTGCTGAATCTCCCCGATCTGCCAAGCTTCAAGGTCGATATATTGACGAAGGGCTTCACCTGCGAGGTAGGACTTGGATCGATGGGTGGCATCAGCCAGCATGTCGAGTCGCTCCTTCATTTCTTTCGGAACGCGCAAGGTCAGTGTCGTGGTTTCCATTGAGAACACCTTGTGTTGTAATGTACACAAGTTAATACTATCACGGAGTCACAGAGCACGATCATCAGGCATCAGTCGCGCCCCTCTTTGCAGCGCGCGTCAAGGCAGTTGTCGCCTCGGTCATGCAGCCAACGGCTGAATAGGCTTGTCGGATGGATGGTCAAGACGTGGGCCGGATACCATGGCGGTCGAATACCATTGCAGCCGACTGAAGTCGGCCCCACAACGCCATCCACGCCCCGGCCAACCGTAGAGCGGACGTAGGCCGGACCGTAGGGCGGACTTCAGTCCGCCAACTCACGCAGATCGTCGAGCGCTTCGTCGGTGCAGACGATCCTCATGCCTGCACTGTCTTGCGGGCGAGCCTCGCGTCCAGACGTGCCTTCAGCGTAGCCATCGCGTCCGCGTGCTCGCGCAGGCCGGTCTCGCCGGAATCCACCCGGCGCATGGTCGCGGTGACTTTGCCGAACAGCCATTCGCCGTACCCGGGCTCCTTTTCCAGGATCAGCTCCTGGATCAGCGTGTCGGCAGCGTCCTCGATCGAGATCATGATCCCCACCGGCCGGTCGTTTTTCGTTACGACGACGGGCTCGCGCCCGGCAGCCGACGCGGCAATCCAGAACCCGTGCCGCCTCACACGAATGTCGCGGGGGATACCCCGAAGCGCTCGCTGAGTACCCGGATTTGGCGAACATTGAGATCCCGCTTGCCGGCAAGGATCTCCGAGACGACGCCTTGGCTGCCAATCTCGCTCAGATCGGTTTGCTTGAGTCCGTGTTGTTCCATCAGAAATTTCAAGGCCTGGACGCCGGTAACATCGGGCAACGGGTGATTCTCCGCTTCGTAATCCTCGATCAGATCGCCGACGATATCGACCAAGCCCATCGCGGGATGATTTTCGTTGCCGCCGGCCGCATCAAGCAGCGCCTCGAGCATGGACACCATCCGCTGATAGTGCTCTGCATCACGAATCGGGGCGATATTGGTTGCGCTGCGAAAGGCCTCCCACGCCGGGAGCAGGTGTTTGACCTGGATGTGTGCGTTCATGATTTCCATGCTCCTTTGTCGTAGTCCCGATGGGTTAACACCGCTTTGATGTAAACGATCTGCTTCTCGAACCGGATGTAAGCGATAAGCCGATACTTGTTGCCGCCAATGTCGAAAACCGCCAGATCACCGACTTTGTCGATCTTGCTGAACGCTGCCTTCAATTCAGCCCAATTACCAAACCGGTTCTTCTCGATCACTCTTCGCCAACCCCGCAACGGCTCGTCCGCCTGAGGGTGTAGAGCGGCGAATACTCGCAATGCGCTGTTGCTGATAACTTTCACGGAATCAGTATATCTCTATTTGAGATATTCGCAACGAGTGAGTTTTGCAAGGCCGACTACAAAGAGTTGGCGCTGGCAACACGGCGGCTCACTGCCCCAACGCCTGCTTTTCGCACGACTGCTGCCAGCGCCACGCGTCCGTGCACATCTGCTCCAAATTCCTCCCCGCTTTCCAGCCGAGCAACTGGTGGGCGAGGCCTGGATCGGCCCAGCACTGGGCAATATCTCCGGCACGGCGCGATTTCGAACGGAATAGCTCTGCCGCTGGCTTGCTCGAAGGCCCTGGCCATTTCGAGCACCGAATAGCCGCGACCGGTGCCCAGATTCACCGTCAGCAGACCACCGGACCGATTCAGGTATTCAAGCGCCGCAATATGGCCTTCTGCCAAGTCCATCACATGAATGTAGTCGCGCACGCCGGTACCCTCCGGCGTCGGGTAATCGTTACGACTGATCTTCCGCATATCCGTTGTGATCGCATAGAATGCCGTGCAGTTATCGATAGCCGCATGCTCTCGTGATACTTCGGAACCGTTATGAAAACCCTCTTCATTACCGGCGGCGCCGGCTTTATCGGCTCGGCCCTGATACGCCTGCTGATCGCCGGGAGCGACTGGCGCATCGTCAATATCGACAAGCTGACCTATGCCGGCAACCTCGAATCCCTGGCCGGCCTCTCCGATCCCGCGCGTCACGTGTTCAGCCGTACCGACATCTGCGACCGGGCCGCGCTGGACACGCTGTTCATCGATCATCAACCGGCAGGCGTAATTCATCTGGCCGCCGAATCGCATGTCGACCGCTCGATCCACGGTCCCGGCGACTTCATCGAAACCAATATCAGCGGCACCTATACCCTGCTCGAAGCGGCACGCGCCTACTGGTCCTTGCTCGAACCTGAGGCCAAGGCCGGCTTCCGCTTCCATCACGTGTCGACCGACGAGGTCTTCGGCTCGCTGGGCGCGACCGGCCTCTTCGTCGAAACCAGCCCCTACCAGCCGAACTCGCCCTATTCGGCGTCCAAGGCCGCCTCCGACCATCTGGTGCGCGCCTGGCATCACACCTACGGCCTGCCGACGGTGATCACCAACTGCTCGAACAACTACGGCCCCTGCCAGTTCCCGGAAAAGCTGATCCCGCTGATGATCCACAACGCGGTGTCGGACAAGCCGCTGCCGATCTACGGCAAGGGCGACAACGTGCGCGACTGGCTCTATGTCGATGACCACGCCCGCGCGCTGCGCCTGGTGTTCGAGCGCGGCCTCCCGGGCGAGACCTACAACATCGGCGGCCACAACGAGAAGACCAATCTGGACGTGGTCGATACGCTGTGCGCCCTGCTCGACGAACTCAAGCCGCGATCCGACGGGCGCAGCTACCGCGCACAGAAGATCTCGGTGGCCGACCGTCCCGGCCACGACAAGCGCTACGCCATCGACGCCGGCAAGATCCAGCGCGAACTGGACTGGACGCCGCAGGAAAGCTTCGAGACCGGCATGAGGAAGACCGTGCAGTGGTATCTGGACAATCCGGCCTGGGTCGCCCATGTCGTCTCCGGCGAATACCGGCAGTGGATGGATCGCAACTACGGAGACCGCACATGAGCCGCCTGCCCCAGACTACCCGCGGCATCATCCTCGCCGGCGGCTCGGGCACCCGGCTGCATCCGGTGACCTTGGCCGTGTCCAAGCAGCTCTTGCCGATCTACGACAAGCCGATGATCTACTACCCGCTGACCACGCTGATGCTGGCCGGCATCCGCGAGATCCTGCTGATCTCGACCCCGCTCGACACGCCGCGTTTCGAGCAACTGCTGGGCGACGGCTCGCAGTGGGGTATCAGCATCAAGTACGCGGTGCAGCCCAGCCCGGACGGGCTGGCGCAGGCCTTCATCATCGGCCGCGATTTCGTCGGCGACCATCCGTCGGCGCTGGTGCTGGGCGACAACCTGTTCTACGGCCATGATTTCGGCGCCCAGCTGCAGCATGCCGCCGGGTCTGAGTCAACAGTTGGTGCTGGCGCCACGGTGTTCGCCTACGCCGTGAGCGACCCCGAACGCTACGGCGTGGTCGAGTTCGACGCAACGGGACGCGCGATCAGCATCGAGGAAAAGCCGAAAGCGCCGAAGTCGCGCTATGCCGTGACCGGGCTGTACTTCTACGACAAGCAGGTCTGCGACATCGCCGCCAGCCTAAAGCCCTCGGCGCGCGGCGAACTGGAGATCACCGACCTCAATCGCATCTATCTCGAACAAGGCCAGCTCAAGGTCGAGATCATGGGCCGCGGCATGGCCTGGCTCGACACCGGCACCCACGAGTCGCTGCTCGAAGCCGGCCAGTTCATCGAGGTCATCGAAAAGCGCCAGGGCCTCAAGGTGGCCTGCCCCGAGGAAGTGGCCTGGCGCCAGAAATGGATAGACGACGCACAACTGGCGAAGCTGGCCGAGCCGCTGGCCAAGAGCCAGTACGGCCAGTATCTGCAGAACCTGTTAGCAAACGAGGTACGAGGATGAAAGCGATTCCAACGGCGATCCCCGATGTGCTGTTGCTGGAGCCGAATGTATTCGGTGACGACCGCGGCTACTTCTACGAGAGCTGGAACAAGCGGACCTTCGCCGAACTCGGCATAGAGGCCGACTTTGTCCAGGACAATCACTCCAAGTCGCAGCGGAATGTCCTGCGCGGCCTGCATTACCAGATCGAACACGCCCAGGGCAAACTGGTACGCGTCACCGCCGGCGCCGTCTACGACGTGGCGGTCGATCTGCGCCGGTCTTCACCCACGTTCGGCCAGTGGGTAGGCTTTACGCTGTCCGCCTCTGACCGCCGCATGGCCTGGATACCCCCGGGCTTCGCCCACGGCTTCTGCGTCACCTCGGAGTCCGCCGAGTTCCTCTACAAGACCACCGACTACTGGAGTCCGGCGCACGACCGCACGCTGCTCTGGAACGACCCGCAACTGGCGATTCCCTGGCCGCTGACGGCAGAGCCGCTCCTGGCGGCCAAGGACGTGACCGGCACGCCGCTGGCCCAGGCCGAAACCTTCGCATGAGAATCGGATAACGAGCGCTGCCAACACCGACTTTTTCAACCGCCACCAGTCGAAAAATGGTTGGCTGCTATTCGTTTGCCATTTCAGTGATCACGCCTCGCAGTCTAAGCATGTCGAGTACCTGACCAACACAAACTTCAAGCGGCAAGCTACCCGTGTCGACCTCCAACTCGGGGCTAAGCGGTGATTCATAGGGCGAAGATATTCTCGTAAATTCCTTTACCTCGCCGGTGCGGGCGCGGCGATAGAGCCCTTTCACGTCACGTTTTTCGCAAACCTCCATCGGAGCATTACACCAAATCTCGATGAAATCTCCATGAGGAAACAAGCCACGCGCTCGATCACGATCGAGACGAAAAGGGGAAATGAACGCCGTCATCACAACGGCCCCCGACTCGACCAACAATTTCGCCGCCTCACCAACCCGGCGAATATTCTCGCCCCGGTCCTCCGCAGAAAACCCTAGATCTGAGCACAAGCCATGACGCACATTGTCACCATCCAGCACGAATGTGTGGCACCTTTGCTGATGCAAAGACTCCTCCACTGCATGCGCCAATGTCGACTTTCCTGCGCCGGAAAGACCGGTAAACCACAGCACTGCCGAACGGTGGCCGTTCATCTGCGCACGTCGAGCGCGTGTCACTGTCGCGTGGTGCCAGACGGTGTTGCTGCTTTTGACCATGTCATCTCCAAATTACATCTACAATCAGCTTCCAACTTGCCTGGCGACATTTCCTGGCGCTGGAGAACACCCCTTCGAATCCAATTGGAGCAACCGGCGCTTCGGGGTATTACCACCGTGACTATCGGATGATCGTATTGGCACCGCTATTATTTTATCCGCGCGAGCAAATACCAAATAGCCTAGGGTTCGCTTCCTGCGCTGACCAATCCAAGAAGTATCGAGATTCGCCACTACCCCGTTCATGAATTCAATTTTTTACGGCCTGCTTGGGCTGATAGCATGGGCGCCCTTACCTCTGGGCAGCAATCGTACCTGGGCGTGGGCAATATTGGTGGCTGGATCCAGTCTGCTGGCGATTGCATGGCTGGTCGGGCATCTGAGAGGACGCTTTGTCGTTACCGATGCATTTCGACGTGCGCATTGGGCATTGGGTGTAGGCGCGCTCTGGCTGCTCTATATCGGACTTCAATTCGTCGCGCTGCCCGCCGAGTGGGTCCAGACCCTGTCTCCTCGCGCTTATGAAGCCCACGCCACTGCGGCAGGCGTTCTAGGGCATTCGATTGGCACCACGCTTACGCTCAGCGTTGATCCCCACGCAACACGCGATTTCTGGTTTAAGACCGTGGCCTATGAGTGCATGTTTTGCCTCACGTTATTGGTAGTGGATACGCGTCAGCGGCTTGAGTTACTACTCAAGACACTGGTAGTTTCTGGCACCCTGCAAGCGTTTTATGGCAGCATCATGGTACTGTCCGGCCTCGAATACGGCTTCGTGATCAAGAAATTCGCTACCGGTCTCGTCACCGGAACATACGTTAATCGCAACCATCTGGCCGGATATCTCAATCTATGCCTGGCGGTTGGCATCGGGCTGATGATCTCGAAGCTTGGGGGTGAGGCCATCCACACCTGGCGGCAGCGGATACGATCCATTGCCAGCTTGCTGCTTGGCGAAAAAACGCGCCTGCGCGTCTATCTGATCGTGATGGTCATCGGCCTAGTGTTGACGCGTTCACGCGGTGGCAACGCCGCGTTTTTCGCCAGCACATTGATCGTCGGCGCAATCGGCCTGATGCTGATGCGCAATGCACCACGTTCGACGATGTTTTTCCTAGTGAGCATCGTCGCAGTCGATATTTTTGTCGTGGGCACCTGGTTCGGGGTCGATCAAGTTGCTAAGCGTATCCAGGAAACTGAGGTAACAAGCAAAGTCGACAATCTGCTGCCTACCGAAAATCGGGACGAAGTCGACCGGCTAGCGTTGAAGTATGCACAGGACTACTTATTCACCGGATCGGGAGGGGGGACTTTCTACGTTACGTTCCCGACATACCAAAATCGCAGCGTTGTCGGCTTTTTCGACCACGCACACAACGACTACCTGCAACTCTTAACGGAAACCGGCGTCATCGGCCTTGCACTTTGCATTCTGATTGTTCTACTGGCGGCGGTGCAAGCCCTGTTGGCCCTGCGCCGTCGCAATGACTCCCTGATGCGCGGCACGGCCTTTGGCGTCATGCTGGCCATTTGCTGGCTGACGATCCATAGCACCATGGATTTCAACATGCAAATACCGGCCAACGCGCTTACCATGACCGTCATTCTGGCACTTGCCTGGGTGGCAGCGGCTCTTCGGGGTGGTGGCTCGCGCGACCTCAGAAAGCGCCGTGAACATTCGGATCGCGAATCAAAAACTCCTCCCGCTTTCGCCCCCGCGCCAGTTCATCTGCGAACCAGCGCGGTAATCGGCCACGGCCCGACCACGTAGCACCAGTGGCCGGATTACGGTACTTGATCGGCGCCGTGGCACGGGATGACGTCTGCTTCGCAGTTCCTCCCAGATCCGCCAAAGTAATGCCGTGTTCCGCCATCTTCGCCTTGATCTCAGCAACAGCGACTGCCAGTTCCGTCTTTCGTGCCGCTTCTGCTTGGCGCAACAAATCTTCTGCCTGCGCCTTCAATTCCTGGTAAGTTGCCATTTGCATGTCTCCGTAAGTCAAACTGTCGGACGATTCCATCCGCAGTTAGAGTAGATCTAATAGTCGGTATAGCTTCGAACAACCCATACGCGACTCAACGCTGTTATGAGCGCCAGTCACTCCGTATAAAAGACTCCTTCATGATCGTGCGATTCTATAAATTCATGCCGCACAGTTCTTTCGAGCGCATCGCTCAACGACACCGGGGGTAAGAACCCTGACGTCTCCAACGCCGTGTTGTACACAGAGTTGGCGCAGAACTTCTTCACACGAATTGAACTAATGGCAAACCGCCTACCGGTAATCGCTGCGGCTAGGTCAAAAACCTTTCCAATCATGAACCCCACTACAAAAGGTAAACGAAACCCAATCGCAGCTGACTTTCCCAGCATGCGGTTCACGGTTCCTACCAAGTTATTCATAGTGAAGTCCGGTTTATCTATGTAGTTATAAATATGTACTCCAGGCTTCAAGGTAATTGCAAATTCAAGAAACGCTGCAATATTCTCGACGTAGGCCATTGACTTTCGATTCTTGCCGTCACCGACCATCACAAAGCGACCCGAGGCTATCTGTCTGAGTAGGTTGAACACGTTGCCGCGGTTCTGTTCCCCAAACACCACCGTGGGTCGAACAATGACCAAGGTACGAATGGATGGTGCTTCTGCTTGCCAAGCTTTGAAGGCAAGTTCCGCTTCATACTTCGTCCGGCCGTAGTCGTTGAACGGAGCAATCATGCCGGATTCATCCGTTCCTATTGGCGCAAATCCATAGACTGCGACCGTGCTTGTAAAGACAATCGTCTTGACACCCTTTTCACGAGCAACGACGCACAAATTCTTGGCGCCTTGCACGTTAACTTCGTCATACAGACTAAGCGGCCGAACATCATCTCGATGTTCAGCCGCCAAGTGGACGACCACAGAATCCGCGGTAACAGTCGCACGTAGCGAATCTATGGACCTAACATCTGCAATTTTGACTCGTTCCGGGAATAACGCGCTTGGCGCCTTATCAATTATTGAGAAGCGAATGGTTTCCGCTTGACTTAACCGACGGGACAAGCGCGTACCGATAAACCCGCTACCACCAACAATATCTACATTCATAGCTATCGCGTCCAACTCGACAAGTCCCTATTCAACAATTGACTTAGTACAGATATGTCTTCACGAAAAACATCAATTAACTCCTGCCGAAACTCTGGGCGTAACGAAGAACTAGGTGGTCGAGCATAGTTAATAGGGCGGATGACGTCCGACAATAATTTTAATGGTCTGCGGAATCTATTGGTCAATCCAACAAAATCGCTGACGGCAGTAATTGCCCTATTGAAAAGAGCCCATCGATAAACTCGTTTTTCGTTATACGCCGGAAAATCAACACGATGATCATCCTCAAGAGAGAGGAAATTGAGTACATCGAGATACGGCGCGCGTCAAGGTAGTTGTCGCCTCGGTCATGCGGCCAACGGTTGAATATGG
>NZ_JASJPC010000071.1:0-10824 GCF_031426875.1 Sulfuritalea sp. | reverse complement strand
GCAGGGCTCCACTTATCGCCGTGGAAATTCTGTCCAATCAAACGGGGCCGGCTCTCGCAAGGCATATGGAAAACAATAATCGCGACGCACTCGGCAACGCATTGATGGAATCGGAACCGCTCTACAGGCAGGTCAAGAGCAACATGATCCGGAGCCTGACCGAAGGCGAATGGATGCCAGGAAAAATGATTCCGAGCGAAGCGAAGCTGGCCAAACGTTACGGTGTAGGCATCTCCACCATTCGTGCGGCAATCAGCGAACTCGCGGCGGCGAAGGTTCTGGTTCGCAAGCAGGGCAAAGGCACCTTTGTGTCGCCCCATACCGAGGAGCGCAGCCTCTATCGGTTCTTCCACGTGGTGAAGGACGATGGTGTAAAGGAGCTTCCGATATCCGAACTGGTCTCGATGAAGAAAGGACCACCGGGGAATCGCGTGGCCGACATCCTTCAGTTACCACGCTCGCCGCGCGAGTCGGAGGTATTCAGGATTCGCAACATCCTGCGCGTCTCCGGACATCCGGTGGTGGTGTCCGACGTGATCATTCCAGCGGCCCTCTTTGGCGGCCTTAATGCCAAAATCATACGCGAGAGCGGTACCACGCTGTACGCGGTGTACCAGAGCCGCTATGGGATCAACATCATCCGCACAGCCGAACAGCTCCGTGCGGTGAAGGCGGATCAGGGGGTGGCGGAAATTTTTGGGATACCAGCGGGCGACCCGGTGCTCGAAGTCCAGCGAATTGCATACACCTTCAATGATCTGCCGATCGAGGTGCGCCGCAGCTGGGTAAATACGACGGACTTCCACTACCTCATCGACCAAGGCGGAGAATAAAGTGCGGCCTCGCGTGGGCCGACGTAACAGTCCGTCGTGAGCTAGATACCCGCTTGGCGGCACCTTGGATTCCATCGCAAAGATGAAGGCCGTAACGTGATGGAAGGGAAAGTAGACTGACGATACTCATCGGCTTTCCAAAGTTCTCCGTTGCTTGCTGCGGACTCCAGTGCAGTTAATCATCCAGCCCGACGACGACGTCACAATGTGCTCGCAGTTGACTGCCTGCCTGAATGGCTACAAGTGAACCGGTTTGACGCTTCAGGAAACGGAAATTTGGAACGACAGCACCGGTTACACCATCAACAGCCGTCGAGTGACAGCAAAAAGCCGAGCTGTTGTCCGATCGCTGGCTGAACCGCAGGTCCGCTTTCCGATCTGTGACCGGACCTTCGGTGGAGAAAATCCCCTACGATCTCGATGACCGCTCCTGGCCGCTATGTAGAGGTTTACATAGCGGCCACTATGCACAGTTTGAAACTATGCACAGGAATTGCCGTATTCGCCGCAATGGCGGGCGCTCCAGAGGGAAGCGCTGCACATAGTTATTGAGTTTTATGGAATCCCAAAAGCGTGCCTTGACCCCGGAACCGCCTCAAGCAGATTAAGGCTCATTAGGCAGAGCACACCCGCCTGTTTGTCATGACACCTGTCACCGCAGGGTGGTGGCGGTGAGTGGCGCTTCGGCGCTTAACTCGTATCGCAAATGCATTATCCTCGTCGTCGGCCCGTTGCAAATGCATCCCCGTGCTCTCTAGCGGGGAAACTATGTACAGATTCCCATTGGTGCTCCTCGCCAGAGGCAACACCCCGCCTGAATTGCCACGGCTTTACTCCTGCGATCTGGACATAGTTGCGAACTGTGCATAGTGGCCGATTGTACGCACCCAGCATCCAATCCGAAAGCCGCCCTTCGCCCAGAAGTAGAACAATCAGACTCCGATCAACAACGAAGGAGTCTGTCATGGAATCTACTCGTCACTTGGAACCCTGGAACAAAGGCAAGCTGGTTGGACAGAAGCCACCTTTGAAGCCGAAGGACATCTGGGCCATTCGGATTCAGCTTCAGAATGCACATCAGGTTCGAGACTTGGCCATGTTCAATCTCGCAATCGACAGCAAGCTTCGGGGCTGTGATCTCGTCAATTTGCACGTTCGAGATATCACCCACGGTAACCAGATTCTGGCCCGAGCAATGGTCGTGCAGCGAAAAACGCAACGGCCGGTACAGTTCGAGCTGACAGAGCCCACCAGGGCCGCTGTCGCCGCGTGGATAGAGAAAGGGAAGTTGAAGCCGGAGCAATTCCTGTTTCCTAGCCGTCATTCCAAATCGCCCCATGTCTCAACTCGACAGTACGTGCGCATTTCGCGGAACGTGACCGCTGATTTCGCGTCATCGTGACCGATGGCGGGATGCTGCATGGATCTGGATAGATGTTACATCAATCGGTCACGCTCGCCGTGAAACGGCGGTCACGCATTGGCGAAATCACCGGTCACGATCGCGCGAAATACGCACAGTACGCGCGGATCGTCCATCATTGGGTTGCTGCTATCGGGCTCGATTCGACGGTCTATGGCACCCATACCATGCGGCGCACCAAGGCGACACTGATCTACAAACGGACCAAGAATCTGAGGGCAGTTCAGCTTCTGTTGGGTCACTCGAAGCTTGAAAGCACGGTTCGGTATCTCGGTATTGAAGTAGATGACGCCCTGGAGATATCTGAGCAGACTGAGATTTAGAGTCTTCATCATTTGGCGGTCGCCCAGTCACATCGTGCGACCGCTTTCTGGCACGATGCTCAATACGTGCAGTCGGCCAGAAGCGGCCGCAAGGCTGCTGGGAGCCAAAGTCGGCAACGAACCAAAAGAAGCCGCATACGTTGTATGCTGCTGTCTTTATCATCTGGCTGGCTCAATTTGAATATCTGTCCAGAACTAGGATTCCAACGAGTCGTTCTTTCGTTGAAATGCTCTACGCCAAGGATGTCGAGCTAAGTCCATAACTCCGCTCCATTACGATTTACGATGACTCGGTTGCTCAGAATTCTAATTTCCATCGCAGTGCTGTTGTTGAATATATCTTCTGCGCACGCAATAGGCGGTGCTGGTTGCCCAAATCCAATAGATACCCGATTGGGTCAGGCGCTTGATCATGGCTCCCCGTCGGCCGTTGAAAATATCCTGCTCGGGGCTTTGGAATACCATGAGAAGCAACTCGGCAGGTTCACGACGGACGCCACTCGAAAAGAATTTCGGCGCAAAAATACGCTTGAACTGCTGGATAGTCCTGCCAAGAGTGGTTGCTATACCGGACCTGTTCTGAATTTTGCTGCCAAGGGCGGGAATCTAGAGGTTGTGCGTTACCTACTCGGATCGCCACTAGGCATAACGCTGAACGTTCGTCCTGACACCTTGGCTACCGTATGCGACACCCACCATGTCTTTCACCGCGACACACCGGAAGAAATTGAGCGCCGCAAGGCCACCATCAATTTGCTCCTTGATTCAGGGAAAGTCGATATTCATGCTGTAGTGGGCGGGAAGACCATTCTCCAATGGTGCAAAAACCCCGACCTCATCCCCCTGCTCATTGAGCGCGGCGCAGACGTTAATGCGGAATACGACGGCCACAATTTGCTCGACGTTGCCGTAATGGATGCCGCCCAGGATTGGGGGGATGACTTCTTCAAGACGCGGCTCCGTGGCTTGGAGCGAGCGAAGATCTTCGCAAAACTCCTTCCCGCAACCATCGTGGGCCGGTTGGCAGAAAAGGAGGTCATGTCCTGGTGCACCCGGGGCGTCAACAGTACAGCATGGACCTCACATGCCTGCCGGGAGATGGCGACCTTCATCAAGGCTTCGCCAGGCGTGTTTGGTACCCCAGGGACAGAGAAGCCGAACTGCGATACTTCCGGCCTGGCTCTGCCCAAGGATTACTCAATCCTTGCGGCGGGTGCATATTCCGGGCGCGAACTGTCGTTCCAAATTGACCAAAGTGGATATATGGCTCACCAGGTCGATGCCACGGTAAATAGCCCGGAAAAACCTGTGGTGCTGATGCTTGGTGGTTCCAAGCCGATCATCTGGAGCATCAAATGGTCCCCTGGAACGAAGATCCTGGCGGTCGTGGTCAGTGGATCTTCTCGTCAGGCGGTTGCGGGTTTGGAGCCAACTGTCCGGGTACTGAATAGCTCCTCTGATTTGGTGCCGAATCTAAATCCGAACAGAGCGCACGATGGGCTTCTAAGAATTGTAGGCCCGTGCGGAGAATGGACCGGCCAGTTGGCAAACCACGACTACTTTAACCTCGAGGATGTAGACCTCGTTGCGCGGCACCTATTCAGGCGACCTGCCGAGCACAAATATCGCGCCACGGATGGTCAAGTGCTCATTGGGAATCCATTGAAGACCGGCGCCGAATGGCTTAACTCCCCGGCAACAACACCAATGTCTTTCTATGACAAGAACGCTCCAGTCGCTGGCCGTGCCGCACTAGATGTGGCAGTTCAAAAGGGCCAGATCAGGGCGGCAACAGAAGAGGATTTCGACGCGGTGAGAGCCTGGAGGGGGCAACCTATCAAGGGAGGCCCTTATAAAACTCCAAGTTCGCCGCCTGGTAAAGTGTATGTCGTCATCAATGGCGTTACCTATAGTCCACCGAGTCAATCTGAGGAAGTTAACGCGTATGTTGTGCTGAAACCTTTTGTCATTCCGGCCAATCTTCCCAACGGCGTAAGCTTAATCGTCCCCAAGGGCGTACCAAGGCCCACAGGTTTCTCTGGTTACATGGCCGTAACTGACATGAACGTCCCGTTGCCATCAGCCGGGCGAGCGGAACTCGAACAAGCCGTAAAGGCCGGCGCAACACATAAGTCCATGTCCATTGGTAACTGAATGTCTACAGATGTGCCTCGCATTTTGGGACGCGCGCGTTGAGTGCTGCCAATTCATGGCCTGACAAATCGCGTCACGATTGAGAATTTCAGCAACTGATCAGCCGCAGAAGTTATAAGTAAGTCGTGTTGAATCATTTACAGACGATTGCGGACTCTCGCCGCAAACAGGGCAACGTCAGCAATGGGTCGGTTGTGTGAGTTCACCGGCGCGAGAAGCTGCCGTTCGACGTGAATCTCATCTGAACGGCAGGTGATCCGCGCATTGCAGCCCGAGTCTGGCCAGATACCCAAGGTCGGCTATGGCCGATGACCGGGCCGGCCGCCATCGCCGTTGATTGGCTGGTTGCTGATCAGTTGCCAGTCGTCCGTATCGCGACGATTCTCGATGGCGCTACGTCTCTTCTGGCCGGTAGGTTGAGGTCGCAAGCGGCCGCTTCGTAGAACCCCGGTTCGTAAAAGGCTAATTTGGCTGACCGGCCGCTTTGGAGAAATCTGACCGGCCGGAATGGGCACGGAGCACTCATTCGCCGGTGAAGGACGCGGCCCTTCCGTTGGCCTGCAGCCTCAACGGTGGCAACCTGCCGGACACCGGCCGTTCAACTGACCCGACGCGAACGGCGGCTAAGGCCGGGAAGCCGCTTTCCAGTTCCGACTACAACCGAACGAGATTCGCCGAGCGTCGCCTGCGGCAATCCGTTGCCATCGCCCTTGAGGATTTCCCCCTGGCCTCGACAAGCCGGACCGATCAAGACAGCAGGCTACTTCGGATCGTCCCTTGGCGGCAGGGGCTTCGCCGCGAACTCGGCCGCTGCCTTCTGGAATTCGGCGATGGCTGCGTCGCTGATTTCCTCGCCGCATTCGTAGCAGTGGTTGCCGTTGGTTCTATCCACCCAGCGGCAGCCGCAATGATCGCAGGCCAGTTCCGGTGCGCCGCGCGGATTGATGAAAATCATCGGCAGGCGCCGAGGAAGGCCAGCCCGAGGGATTCGAGGAAATCCTCGTAGCCGGCATCCTGCAACTGGGCCTTGTTCTTGAACAGGAAGAACATGATGTTGCCGCGCCGGATCAGGCGCTTGATGGTCTTCAGCATGTCGCCGCCCAGTTCGGCCAGCATCGTGTCCATCGCCTCCTGGTCGGCCACCAGCAGAACGTCTACCCGGGTCGAGGAGATCCCGGCGAAACGTTCTATGCGTGCCGCCATGCCGCCGTTCTCGATTTCCCATGCCATCATGGGCACCTCGTTCACCACCCGCACGCCTTCGCTGCGTTTGCCGGGCAGGATGCCGGACGCCTCGCGCGAAACGAAGCCGAGCCGCGAACCGGCCTCCATCTCGACGAACAGTTCTCGCTGGCGATCGAGCATCGACTGCCACAGGCTCATGTCGCCGAACATTTCGCCGAGCATTGGATCAGTAGCGGTATTCATCAGTGTTTGGGTGTCGCCAGTTCAAGTGATTCGATGAAATCGAGCACGCCCGAGGCATCGAGCTCGTCGCGCGGGCGCAGGACAAAGGGCTTGATGTCGAGGCGCCGCACCAGGCGGGACATGATCGCCGTGCCGTCAGCGCCAACTTTCTCGATAGCCGTGTCGTTCATCACCAGCAACAGGCCCCAGTCGGCGGGATAGCGTCCATCGAAGGGCACCGGGCCGCTCGGCCGGGTGCCGCTGCCGGGCCACCAGAGCCAAGCCCACCCCTGCTTCGCGGAATGGTCATCGCCGCCGATGAAGGCGACCGCGAGCGGCGGCCCTGCGGCTTCCGTGACTTCGGGCATCCGCGCCAGCAGGCGCGACCATCGCTCATGGTCCAAGTCATGCGTCCGGAATGATGGCCGTCGCCTCGATTTCGACCTTGGCGCCCTTCTCCACAAAACCGGCGACCTGTACCGCGGTCATCGCCGCGCCGTAGGTGCCGATGATCTCGCGGAAGACGCGGCCCAAATCCTTTTGCGACACGTCGTACTCGTCCTTGTCGCCGAGGTACCAGGTCATGCGCACGATGTGTTCCGGGCGCGCACCGGCCTCGGCCAGGATGGCCACAATGTTCCTCAGGGCCTGTGCCGCCTGCCCCACCAGATCGTCGCAATGAAACTGGCACTGCCCGTCCCAGCCGACCTGTCCGGCGACAAACACCATTTGCCCACGCGGAGCAACCACGCCATGGCTGTAACCTTTTGCATCCATCCAGCCCGGCGGCAGCAGCTTCTTCATCGATTCTCTCCTTGATTGGTTTGACGCAGGCGGAAGCGTTGCAGCTTGCCTGTCTCGGTACGTGGCAGGGCAGCGGCGAATTCAACGCTGCGCGGATACTTGTAGGGCGCGATGCTCTGCTTGACGAAGTCCTGCAGCTCCTTGGCCGTCTCGGGCGTCGGGTCGATGCCGGGACGCAGCACCACGATCGCCTTGACGATCTGGCCGCGCTCCGCGTCGGCGACGCCGATGACGCCGCACTCGGCCACTTTCGGGTGGCGCAACAGGGCGTCTTCGACTTCCGGTCCGGCGATGTTGTAGCCCGCCGAGATGATCATGTCATCGGTGCGCGAGTGGTAGTGGTAGTAGCCCTCGGCATCGAGCGAATAGGCGTCGCCCGTGTAGTTCCAGCCGTCGATGACGTACCTGGCCTGGCGCTCGTCGGCCAGGTAGCGGCAGCCGGTGGGGCCCTTGACCGCGAGCTTGCCGACCTGGCCCACGGGCGCCGGGCGGCCGTTGTCGTCCATCACGCAGGCGATATAGCCGGGCACCACCTTGCCGGTGGCGCCGGGGCGCGCCTCCTTCTCGTCGGCGGAAATGAAGATGTGCATGAGTTCCGTGGCGCCGATGCCGTCGATCATCTCGATGCCGGTCGCCTCCTTCCATAGCACGCGGGTCGCCGCGGGCAATGCTTCGCCGGCCGAGACGCATTTCTTCAGCGTGCTGCCGCGCAACGGCCCGGCAATCGCGGCGATGGCGCGGTAGGAGGTCGGCGCGGTGAACAGGATGGTCGCCTTGTACTTAAGCACGGCGTCGACCAGATCCTGCGGTCCGCCCTGCTCCAGCAATACCGTCGAGGCGCCGATGGAGAGCGGAAACAGCAGCAGGCCGCCAAGGCCGAAGGTGAAGGCCAGCGGCGGCGTGCCCATGAACACGTCGTCCGCCGTCGGCCGCAGCACATGGGGCGGCCAGCAGACGCAGGAGGCCATGACGTCGCGATGGAAGTGCATGGTGGCCTTGGGCTGACCGGTGGTGCCCGAAGTGAAGGCCAGAATGCAGGTGTCGTCGCGCGCCGTATCGACATTGCGGAACTCGGCGGAATGCTTCGCCATCGCCGCTTCGAGACCGTCCGCCGAGGCGTCATTGAACCAGCGGATGTGCTTCAGTTCGGGCGACTCGGCGGCGGCCAGCTTGAGTTCCTCGGCCAGGCGCAGGTCGCACAGGGCATGGCTGACTTTGGCCTTGGCGATGACGTGCTTGAGTTCCTTGGCGCGCAGCAGCGGCATGGTGGCGACCGCGACGGCACCGGCCTTCATCACCGCGAACCAGCAGGCCGCCATCATCGGATTGTTGGGTGCGCGCAGCAGCACGCGGTTGCCCGGCACCACGCCGAGATCCTTCACCAGCACGTTGGCGATGCGGTTGGCCTGCGCCTGCAGGTCGGCGTAGGTCCAGCGCAGACCGGGCGCCTGGATGCAGACACGGTCGCCGCGCCCCTGCGCGACATGGTCGTCGAGCAGCGGATCGGCACAGTTCAGCCGCTCCGGAAACTTCAGCTCCGGCAGCTCGAAGAGGAACTCCGGCTGTTGAGCCGAAGACGGCAGGTTGTCGCCGGTGAAAGTGTCTATATGGGCGCTGTAGGGCATGTGACTCCTCCGCTGCTTGGCTACGTGCCGGCTTTGCCTGTAGGAGCCAGCTTGCTGGCGATATGCATTTCGCGAGCAAGCTCGCTCCTACGGAACGGATTCATATCCACGGCCACTCAATCCTAGATTCTTACACCGAGGCGATAGCCTTCCTGAATGGCCTGATCGAGGCCGCGCGGTACTGTGGCGTCGCCGCCGCCGTGCAACTCGTCGACCATCCACTGGAACTCGTGGAACAGGTCGTGATTAGCCTTGCGCGGACTGGACACGATCACGCTGTCGCAGGGAATGAACTGCTCGCCCTTGGGCGTCTTCACCGTCGCGCCTTCCTTGGTCACCTTGACCAGCTGCGCCAATGTCACGGTCTGGATGCCCAGCTCGTCCACCCAAGCGGTATGCCGCCACTTGAAGGTCGGCATGATGTCGCCGCCGATGCGTTTCTCCTTCTCCACCACGGTGACCTCGTGCCCCGCCTTGGCGAGGAATTCGGAGATGGTCAGGCCGATCATGCCGCCGCCTATCATCACCACGCGCTTGCCGGTCTTGACGCGGCCGTGCGCGACGTCCAGCGCATCGACCAGCAGTTCGGCACCTTCGAGGTACTGGAACACCGCCATGTCGGTGCGGGCGCCGGCCGCGACGATGCAGACGTCGTATTCGTGGAGCACGCTGCGCATGAACTTGGCGTTGGCTTCGGTGTTGAGGCGCACTTCGACGCCGAGCTTCTTCGCCATCACGCCGTAGTAGTCGATCACGCTTTGCAGGTCGGCGGGGCGGGCCAGGTCATTGGCGGCATAGGCGCCGAGCGCCCCACCGATCTTGTCGGCCTTGTCGAACACCGTCACCGTGTGCCCGCGCTTGCGGGCCGTGATGGCCGCCTCCATGCCGGCCGGGCCGGCGCCGATGATCATGATGCGCTTCTTCTCGGTAGCCTCGGTGACGTGGTACTCGGGCTCGACCTCGTGGCCCAGCATCGGGTTCATGGTGCAGGTGTAGGGCAGGTCGCGGAACAGCCGCGACAGGCAGTTGAGCGAACCGATGCAGGGACGCACTTCTTCCATGCGGTCCTCGGCGGCCTTGTGGATCAGTTCCGGATCGGCCAGCAGCGGGCGGCAGACTTCCCAGTAGTCGAACACGCCGTCCTTGACGCAGTCGTTGGCCATCGCCGGGTCGGGCAGGCGATTGCCGAAGGCGACCAGCACGTTGGGGAACATCTTCTTGGCTTTTTCGGAGAGGAAGTTCCAGTAGCCCGGCTCGACGTCGCGGCCGAAGGAGGATTCCGGCGCTTCCTGCCAGCCGACCGTGACCGAGATCATGTCCACGCCGCAATCGACGGCCTGCTGCATGAGTTCGAAGGACTCGTCCTGGGTGTTGCCGCCCCAGCGGTCCATCAGCTCGGCGCCATTGAGGCGAATGGACAGCGGGTTGTCCGGGGTGGCCTGCTTGATGGCGTCGATCAGTTCGCGCATGAAGCGGCCGCGGTTCTCGACCGAGCCGCCGTATTCGTCGGTGCGCTGGTTGGTGAAGCGCGAGTTGAAGTTGGCCAGCAGGTAGCCCATGAAGCTGGTGACCTCGGTGCCGTCGAAACCGGCGCGGATGGCGCGACTGGCAGCGTCGGCGTGCTGCTGGATAACGACCTTGATCTGGTCCTTGGTGAGTTCGCGCGGCGGACGGAAGTGCGGCAGGGTCTGCGGCACCACCGAGGGCTGCACGCAGTAGCCGAGGTCGATGCCGCCGTAGCGCCCGGCATGCAGAATCTGCTGCATCGCCATGGCGCCGGCGTCATGGATGTAGCGGGCGATCATCTCGAACTGCGGCAGGAACTTGTCGTCGTGGATGGCGATCTGGCGGAAATAGGACTTGCCCTCGCCCAGCGCATCGGGGTAGGCGCCCTGGTTGGTGATCAGGCCGCAGCCGGTGCCGGCGATGACGCGCACTCGCGCCAGTTCGCGCGGGGTGATGGTGCCGTCGCGGCCGTTGTAGTTCGAGACGCAGCAGGCGCCGTATTTGATCCGGTTCTTGACTTCGAACTTGCCGATTTTTCCCGGCTGGAACAGATGATTGAGCTTCACTTCGCCCGGTCTTGTCACTGCAATTCCTCCTTGTGGCCCGGCCTACGGCGGGCATTGAACTTCTCATTGGATACTGTATACATTACGTGCAAACGATGGGTCAGTCAAGCAAAAATCCGATGGCAAGCAGTAGTCAGTCAACAGGGAAAAGGCGCATTCCCTGTAGGAGCGAGCTTGCTCGCG
>NZ_JASJPC010000070.1:0-23975 GCF_031426875.1 Sulfuritalea sp. | reverse complement strand
CTGGATGTCCATCCAGTATATTCTAGCTCAAGTGGAGCTAAGTGGATACCCCATGTTTATATACAGCTTAGCGCAATTCGCCTCTTTGCGCCCGAAGCGGCATCGATCACCCTGCCGCGGGGCTCGGCCGATGGCCATTCATGGCAGAATGGCCGCCGGCAGCCATATATAACAAAAGTAATAGAGGAGAGTCCCGTGTTCGCAATCTTCGAGCCCGCAGTCCGCCTCATGGACCGCATGCGCGTCGGCCCGCGCTACATCGTCGTCGGCGCCGCAGGGGGTGTGCTGCTGATCGGTTTGCTGTCCCAGTTCGTGCTCAGCAACAATTCCAGCCTGTCCCTGACGCGCCAGGAACTGGTCGGCGCGGCGCTGATCGTGCCGATCCGCCAACTGGAAAACGCGACCCAGGAACACCTGATTGCCACCAGCCTGATTTCCGCCGGCGCAGACAGCGCCGAGATGAAGCAGCAGGCCGCCGACCATGCCAGGCGTATCGACGGCCTGGTGCAAACCATAGTCGCCGCGCCCGCCGTCGACGATGCCCTGAAGGCCAGCGCCGAAACCCTGCCCAAGGAATGGACCCTGCTCAAATCGCTGCTGATCGCCTCCTCGACACCGGAGCTTCGCGTCGTGCATGAGCGTTTTGCGGCGCGCGTAGCGGGCCACCTGCGCCAGGCCAGCGACAGCACGGCGCTGACCCTGAACCCCGAGCTCTCGACTTATTACCTCTACGACACCCTGATCAACCGCCTGCCGCCGTTGATCAACCTGCTCGCCGAATTCCGCCTGCGCGCCAGCCTGATCGCGCAGATCCAGATGGTCGATACCGGCGACATCGGCCGCCTCGACAAGCTGCTGGTGGATACCCAGACGCAGGTGGTGCGGATACGCGAAAGCCTGCGCAAGGGCAGCGCCGGCACCGCCCACCAGGCCGGGATCGACGCCCTGGTCACGCGCCTGGAAAAACAGCTCGTCGACATGCGCAGCTACGCCGAAACCGCCATCTTCTATGCCGGCGCCAACATCAAGGTCACGCCGCGCGAAGTGCAGCAAGGCACCGCCGCGTCGGTGGCTGCCGCCACCGCGCTGGCCGAGGCCACCGAACGCACCCTGACGGTCCTGCTCGAAGAGCGCGAGGGCAGGCTGCTCGTCCGCCGCAATCTCTACCTCCTGCTGGCCGCGCTGGGCGTCGCAGTGGCGGGCTATCTCTCGATGGGTTCCTATCTGTCGCTGTTGCGCGGCACCGACCGGCTGATGCAGGGCGGGCGCCGCCTGGCCGACGGCGAACTGACCCACGTCATCGAACTCGGCACCCGCGACCAGCTGGCCGATGTCGCCGACAGCTTCAACCGCATGGCCACGGCCCTGCGCCAGGTGGTCGAG
Organism: Sulfuritalea sp.; assembly: GCF_031426875.1. Taxonomy (NCBI): domain Bacteria; kingdom Pseudomonadati; phylum Pseudomonadota; class Betaproteobacteria; order Nitrosomonadales; family Sterolibacteriaceae; genus Sulfuritalea; species Sulfuritalea sp. The sequence goes on along the minus strand of NZ_JASJPC010000070.1, from coordinate 22,592 downwards.
TCCGTGCAAAACAACGCCGTCGATGTGCGCGATGCCGCCCGCACCCTGGCCGCCGCCACCGACCAGATCGCCGCCGGCACCGACAACCAGAATCGCCTGACGCATGAAACGGCGGCGGCGGTGACCTCGATGGCCGGCAACATCGGCCAGGTCGCGACCAATGCCGGCGAAGTCGACCAGATCGCCGGCCGCAGCCGGGAGCAGGCCGAAGCCGGCGACGCCAGCCTGCGCACCATGCTGGTCGATATCGACTCGGCCGATTCCGCCGTCAGCCAGATCGCGGCGACGGTGGATGAATTCGTCAAATCGACGCTGGCCATTTTCCAGATGACCAACCAGGTACGCGAAATCGCCGAACAGACCAACCTGCTCGCGCTGAACGCCGCGATCGAGGCGGCTCGCGCCGGTGAATCCGGCCGCGGCTTCGCCGTGGTGGCCGACGAGGTGCGCAAGCTGGCGGAGAAATCGGCCGCATCGGCCAATGAAATCGGGCGCCTGACCGAAACCGCGAGCGCCAAGTCGAGCGAGGTCGAGGCCGCGATCCAGAGCGGCAGCCATGCCTTGCGCGCCAGCACCGATCGCGCCCATCAGGTCGCCGGCGTACTGGCCCAGACCAGCGAATCGATCAGCCACACTTCGCAGGAAGTCAAGCGCATTGCCGCATCGGTCAAGGACCAGATGACGACCAGCCAGCAGATCAACGCCTATGTCAGCGAGATAGCGCAGATGGCCGAGCGCAACAGTACCGCGGTGGCCAGTGCCGCAGCCGAGGCCAGGCGCCTGGAACAACTCTCGGACCGCGTGCTGGCGGCGATCGGCGGCTTCCGCATCTGACGCGGCACCTGGGCCGCGGCCGCCCCGATGCCGGCCGCCGGTTGCAAGGCGGCAAACGACACGGCACACTCCCGCCGATGACTCAAATCAGCACTGCGCCCCAGGCGCGAGGACCCCGCCGCGTCAAGGCGCGCTTCATGGCCCCGCTCGCCGTCGTGCTCGTCTTCATCATGGGCGTGTTTGCGGTCGCGGCCCTGTGGGTCGAGGCCGACATTCGCGACCAGGACATCGCCGAGCGCACCGCGGCCGTGGAAAAACTGTTCGTGCAGAAGCTCGACAAGGACACCAACCTGATGATCGCGACGCTGCGCGCGATGATGACCAATCCGTCCATCGAACGGGCCTTCCGCGACCTCGACCGCCCCGCCCTGTCCCGCCAGATGGGCTCATTGTTCGCCAACCTGCGCGACAAGCACCACATCACCCACCTGTATTTCACCGGCCCGGACCTGATCAACCTCTATCGCTTCCATAGCCCCGAGGAGTTCGGCGACGAGATCGACCGGCTCACGACGATCAAGGCAAGAGATCGGCAGGACGCGGAACACGGCCTGGAACTGGGCGCCCTGGGTACGCTTACGCTGCGGCTGGTGATGCCCTGGCGCCGCGACGATCGCGTGATCGGCTACCTGGAGATCGGCGAAGAGATAGAGCACCTGATCAGCGAGATCAGGGAAGGCCTGGCGGTGGACATGCTGGTGCTGGTCGACAAGCGCATGCTGTCCTTGCAGCAATGGCAGCGCGGGCAGACCCTGATGAAGCGCGAGGGCAACTGGGCGCGCTTTGCCAACCACGTGGCGCTGGCGCAGACGACCGACCGACCGCTCGCGGCGCTGGACGACCGCGTCCTGCAGAGTCTGCTCGCGGGCCGCACCGCGGAAATCGAAGACAGCGGTCGCTCGCTGCACCTGGCCGCCGTCCCGCTCAAGGATGCCGGGCAACGCCACATCGGGAATCTGGTGGTGATACGCGACATCACGGCGCTGAAATCCGCCTTCAACTGGTCCATCGTAGCCGTCACCGCGATCAGCCTGCTGTCGGCCATCGGCGTGCTCGGCGTGTTCTATCTCGCGCTCGACCGCGTGGAGCGCGATTACCGGCGCCAGCACGACCTCGAACACCAGTTGCTGCGCGTCAATGCCGAGTACGGGCGCATCCTGCAGCTCGAAAAACTGTCGGCGCTGGGGACCATGGTCGGCAGCATCGCCCACCAGTTGAACAATCCCCTGGTCGGCGTGGTCAACCTGGCCCAACTGGCCGAGCGCGGAGTCGACGATCCGGTACGCACGCGCGAACTGCTGGGCGAGATCCGCAGTGCCGGCGAAGACTGCCGCAGCTTCGTCAAGCGCATGCTGGCGTTTTCCAAGGTTTCCAGTTTCGAAAGCAAGCCGACGTCGATCGCGGCGCTGATCGAGGACACGGTCCTGCTGTTTCGCCAGACCGAAACCCGGCACCTGCCGGTCGAGGTGAAGTTGCCCGACCAGGCGGTGGTGCTGGCGGTCGATCCGATCCTGCTGCGCCACGCCTTGTTCAACCTGCTGGTCAATGCGGCCCAGGCCACGAGCGACGACAGCGCCATCGTCATCAGCCTGGAGCGCGACGTCGATCCGGCGCGGGGCGCGCCCGGCTGGGCGCTGGCGGTCAGCGATCGCGGCCGCGGCATGCCGCCCGAGGTGATGGAAAAGATCTTCGTGCCCTTCTACACCACGCGCAGCGACGGCACCGGCCTGGGCCTGCCGGTGGTGCAGCACGTCGCGCTGCTGCACGGTGGGCAGGTCAACGTCAGCAGCGAGCCGGGGCATGGCACGCGAATTGCGATTTGGTTACCAGATTCCTTGTCCGATGCCTAGCCGACCGCCCAAGCCGATACGCCCGAGAAAAAGTCCCGCGCCGCCTGACATGCTGCCCAAAATCCTCGTGGTCGACGACGATCGCCACACGCGCATCCTGCTCGACCGGCTGTTGGCCAAGACGGCGCTGGTGAGCCTGGCCACCGATGGCGCCGAAGCGCGCCGCTTGTTCGCGGCCGGGGATTTCAACCTGGTGCTGATGGATCAGCGCCTGCCCGACGACAATGGCATCGATTTGCTGCGCGAATTTCGCGCGCGCCGGCCGCATCTGGTGAGCATACTGATGACAGGCTTCGCCGACGTGCGCGACGCCGTGGCGGCGGTGCGCGAGGGCCTGTTCGATTACCTGACCAAGCCCTTCGAAGACCTCGAAGCCCTCGAAGCCGTGATCGGCAAGGCGCTCGAACTCGACCGCGCCTATCGCGAAATCCACGGCTTGCGTGCCCGTTTGTCCGACGCCGCGGACGCGCCGGCCATCATCGGCCAGTCGCCCGCCATGGAGCGCGTGCTGGGCCAGATCCGCCAGGTCGCCGGCCTCGACACCACCGTCTTGCTCGAAGGCGAAAGCGGCACCGGCAAGGACCTCGCCGCCAAGATGATCCATGCCCTGAGCACGCGGGCGGCGAAGCCGTTTCTTGAGGTGAATTGCGGCGGACTGCCGGAAACCCTGCTCGAAAGCCTGCTGTTCGGCTATGAAAAGGGGGCCTTCACGGGGGCCGGCCAGGCCAATGCCGGCTATTTCGAAAAGGCGCACGAGGGCAACCTGTTCCTCGACGAAATCGCCGACATGAGTCCGAAGCTGCAAAGCAACCTGCTGCGCGTGCTGCAGGACCACAGCGTCACCCGCATCGGCAGCACCCAGCCGCGCCAGGCCGACTTCCGCCTGATCTGCGCCACCAACCGTCCACTGCTGGCTGAAGTCAGGGCCGGGCGCTTTCGCGAAGACCTCTACTACCGCATCGCCGTGGTGTCGGTGACGCTGCCCCCGCTGCGCGAGCGCGCCGGCGACATCGTGTCGCTGGCCACGCACTTTCTCGATTTCTACAGCACGAAATTCGACAAGACCTGCGGGCCGCTCACACCGGCCGCCCTGCAGGCGCTGGAAGGTCAGCGCTGGGAGGGCAATGTGCGCCAGCTGCAGCACTGCATCGAACGTGCGGTGGCACTGCATCCGGGCGGCCCGATCGATACCCTGCATCTGTTCCCGGCCGGCGCGCCCGCCACCGGCACAGCGCGCTGCGACGATAGCGCAACTGTAGCCGCACTCGGCTACCAGGACGCGCGCGCCGATTTCGAGCGTGACTATTTCCGCCGTCTGCTCGACGCCGCTGGCGGCAACATATCCGAAGCCGCGCGCCTCGGCGGCATTCCGCGACAGAATCTGTATGTGCGCATGAAGCGCTGGGGAATTGTCACTGATAAGTGACAGACGTCTCAATTCGGTGACAGAATGAAAGCGATATATCCGAGAATTTCAAGGCAATCCAACGTAGCAAACGTTAATCGCCCTTGGTACAAGGATTGCGTGTCCAAGTGCAGTCGAGTTATTACAAATAAGGGGATCATCATGAAAAAAAGCATAGTCGGCAGCCTGCTGGCGCTGGCATCCGTGTTCCTGATTTACGGATGCACCGGCGGCGTCAAGACTTACCCGAACGCGCCGTTCAAGGGCGTGGTCGAGGACGGCAGCAAGGAGACCTTCCTCAAGGTCGCCAATGCCACGGTCTGGCTGATCCCCGCCACCGACGTGGCCGCAATGGGCAAGACCCCGATCGAGGTCAAGAAGGACGCCAAGAACGACGAGCCGCTGGAAGACAACCTGGCCGCCAATCGCGGGCGCTACCTGAACACCAAGACCAATGCCAAGGGCGAATTCAGCTTCGCCGACGTCCCCGGCGGCAAGTACTTCGTCTATGTCGAGCCCGCCACCAGCAAGTACCTGCCCGGCGGCGACAAGTCGCGCAAGGCGCTGGGCACCGACGAGCTGGGCGCCGCCCCCATGTTGATCAAGATCTCGGGCAACGTGCCGCCCGACGCCAAGTACATCGGCAGCTCGGCCTGCATCGAATGCCACGAGGAGCAGAAGGACGTCATCAAGACCGCCCACCGGCTGGGCATCAAGGTCATCGGCAAGCAAAGCAAGCTGCAGGACTACTCGCGCTTCCCGGATTTCAACAAGGGCCTCGACAAGCTGATGGCGGGTACCAAGTTTTATTTCTACAGCTTCGACAAGGGACGCAGTTTCGACAAGTACCAGATCGGCACCAAGGCCCCCGCCGACGCGTCCAGCGTCAGCTTCACCGCCACCTTTTACAAGGATAGCGACGGCAAGCTCAAGTTCCGTACCGAGAACGCCAGGGATCCAAAGGACCAGCCGCGCGTCTATCCGGTGGAAATGACCTATGGCGGCGCCGTCTACAAACAGCGCTACCTGTTCCGCGTCGGCGCCAACCTGTTCCCCTTCGTCCAGTTCAACCAGAACGGCGACGACTCCTTTGCCGACCGCGGCCGCAAGCCCTGGCGCGATTACCACGGCGACTGGCTGTACAACGAGCAGACCAAGAAGCTGACCGATCCGTCACCCGCCAAGTCTTTCGACAAGGAATGCGCGTCCTGCCACTACAACGCCTACACCCTGACCAAGAACGCAAAGGGCGATTACATCGCCGGCTCATCCAATGATCGCAACGGCGAGATCGACATCGACGGCGACGGCAAGCCCAACGAGATCAACATGGGTTGCGAAACCTGCCATGGTCCCGGCTCGGTCCATGACAAGGCGAAAGAGATCGACATGCCGGCCACCATCGTCAGCCCCAACAAGCTGTCGGCGGAACGCGCATCGATGATCTGCGGCCAGTGCCATAGCCGGCCCCAGGGCAACCTGAAGAACGACCAGCCGGTCAATACCGCCAACAAGATGATGCTGCCGGGCACCGCCCGCAATGTCTACCTGAAGGACTACACCACCCGCGAAGACGCGGCGGCGAAGGACTACTGGGCGGACGGACTGCATTCCAAGTCGCATCACCAGCAGTACTCGGACTTCATCAAGTCGTCCAAGCACCGCAACGGCAATCAGCTGGTCGCCTGCGCCGATTGCCACGATACGCACGGCAACGGCAAGTTCGCGCACCAATTGAAGGCCGATCCAAAGACACCCGAAGCCTGCACCAGTTGCCACAAGGACAGCACCGACCTGAAGGCGCACCTGGCCGACAAGTCGAAGTGCACGGTGGATGTGGCCAAGATCACCTGTTCCGACTGCCACAACACCAAGACCATGCAGACCGGCGCCGGCCTCGGCAAGGGCCTGAACGGCAAGGATGGCAAGAACTACTGGCTGAACGACATCACCTCGCACGTCTATGATGTCCCGCGCAAGGACAACAAGGGCGTCAAGGGCGTCGCATCCGGTACGTCCATGCCGATCCCCTATACCAAGCCCTGTGGCGCCGCCTGCCACGATACGAAGAATCTGTAGCAAGGGCTTTCACCAAGTAAAAACCGCCGGCATGTCCGGCGGTTTTTTATTTCGGTCAGAACCCAGCAGCGCGCCGCGTTTTCGCCCGTTCCCGGCGTGCCGCCAGCGCCAACTCTTGACCGCCTTTTCCTTTGCCGGCGCCACCGATTTCCCGATCCTGGTCGACCGCGATTCGCAGGCGATGGCGCACTGGCGGGTAAAGGGGCTGCCCAGCGTCCAGACAACGCCACCAAGGCCGACGCGCCATCCTGCTTTCCGACGGACAGGAATTGATTGTCGACGGCCATGATCGCAAGAACGCGAAATCCGCAGCCGACGCTATCGACTCAGCCCTCCACGGGCAGGCCCGAAGCTTTCCATTCCGGAAAACCATCCTCCAGGCGCCGGGCCTGGTAACCCTTTTCGCGCAGCAGCGCCACGGCATCGACCGAAAGCAGGCAGTAAGGGCCGCGACAATAGGCGATGACCTCGCGTCCCTTGGGCAGGCGCTTCAGGTGTCCGCTCAGCGCGTCCATGGTGACGTTGATGGCGCCCGGCAGGTGGCCGGCGCCATATTCCTCCGCCGGACGCACGTCGAGCACAGTGACCAGGCCAAGCTTGGCGCGCTTCATGAGTTCATCCGCCGGGATCGGTTCGAGATCGTCGCGGGCCGTGATGTAGGTGCGCAACAGTTGCGATACCTCCGCCACGCGCGCTTCCGCCACGGTGCGCAACGCCGCCAGCAGGTCCACCACGTCGGGCCCCGCCAGTTCGTAGAACACCCGCACGCCCTCCTTGCGCGCGCGCACCAAGCCGACCTGACGCAATTCCTGCAGATGCTTCGAGGCATTGGCGACGGACAGGTGGGTCATGCCCGCCAGTTCGTCGACACTGCGCGGACCCTGCGCCACGAACTCCAGCAGTTCCAGCCGGTTGGCGTGACCCACGGCCTTGGCGACACGCGCCAACTGGGCATACACGTCTTGTTTGAAATTGCCGCTTGACATCGCGCGAGTCGCCTCTTAATATTCAACCATTCAGTTGAATATTTGAATTATAGCCGCCCCTCTCGGGTGCAAGCGGCAGTTTAGAGCCAATTCCGGCAGGAACCGGTTCCGAGGAGACGCAGCGATGACATTCAACGACCTTGCACTGGCGAACGAACCGGCGATCCGGCTTGCCGCTTTCTTCGGCATCTTTGCATTGATGGCGACTTGGGAGGCGGCCGCGCCGCGCCGTACCCGGCTGCACAGCCGCACCGTGCGCTGGACTGCCAACCTCGGCCTGGTGGTGTTCAACACGGTACTGGTGCGCCTGCTCTTCCCTTTTGCCGCGGTGGCTTTCGCCGTGTTGGCAACGCAGCGCGGCTGGGGTCTGCTCAACAACCTGGCCCTGCCCGACGGGTTGGCGCTGGTCCTTGCCGTCGTCGCGCTGGACTTCGCCATCTACCTGCAGCACGTGATGTTCCACGCCGTACCCGTACTGTGGCGCCTGCACCGGGTGCACCACGCCGATCCGGATTTCGACGTCACCACCGGCGCGCGCTTCCATCCGATCGAGATCGTACTTTCGATGCTGATCAAGTTTTCCGTGATCGCCGTGCTCGGCGCGCCGGCCGCCGCCGTCTTGCTGTTCGAGGTACTGCTCAACGCCACCGCGATGTTCAACCACGCCAACCTCAAGCTGCCGGCCGGGGTCGATGCGATGCTGCGCCGGCTGCTGGTGACGCCCGACATGCACCGGGTGCATCACTCGACCGACATCGCGGAAGCCAACAGCAACTTCGGGTTCAACCTGCCCTGGTGGGATCGGCTGTTCGGCACCTATCGCGCCGCCGCCCGCCTGCCGCAGGAAAGCATGGCGATAGGCGTCCAGGATCTCAGCGGCGACCCGCGCTGCATACATCTCTCCGGCATGCTGATGCTCCCCTTCATCGACGCCGGCCGCGACTACGCGATCGGCCACGCCGACAAGCCGAGCCATGAAGCACGTTGACCCAAAGCGCGCCAAGCGCGCAGCACTGATCCTGGCGCTGGCGGCCGGCCTGGTACTCGCCTTCGCCAATCGCGGACAATTTTCCCAGCAGGCCCTGCAAGCCTGGCTGGCAGCGGCCGGCTGGTGGGCGCCGATCCTGTTCATCGCCCTCTACGCCGCCGGCACCGTGCTGTTCCTGCCCGGATCGGTGCTGACCCTGGCTGCGGGTGCGCTGTTCGGCGTGCTGCCGGGCGCGCTCTACAGCCTGACCGGCGCCACGCTGGGCGCCGTGCTGGCCTTTCTCGCCGCGCGCCATCTGGCCGGCGGTTGGGTGGCGCAGAAGACCGGAGGCCGCCTCAAGCAACTGATCGAGGGCGTCGAGGCCGAGGGCTGGCGCTTCGTCGCCTTCGTCCGCCTGGTGCCGCTGTTTCCGTTCAACGTGGTGAATTACGCGCTGGGCCTGACGCGCATTCCGCTCGGTTCCTACGCGCTGGCCTCCGCCGTCTGCATGCTGCCCGGCGCGCTGGCCTACGCCTGGCTTGGTCACGCCGGACGCGCAGCGCTCACGGGCGACGCCGACGCCATCCGCAACGGCCTGCTGGCGCTCGCCGCGGCCGCGGCGCTGATGTTCCTGCCGCGCCTGATCCGCCAGTTCAAGGCCGGGCTGATGATCACGCCTGAGATGCTGCGCGCATTGCAGGCCGAGGGCAGCATCGCCGTGATCGACGTGCGCGAGGCCAGGGATTTCGACGGCGAAACCGGCCACGTTCCCGGCGCGCTGAACCTGCCGCTGGGCGAACTCGACCAACGCATCGACGAGCTGAACCCATGGCGCAAGGATGGTGTGGTGCTGATCTGCCGCACCCAGGTACGCTCCGGCCAGGCTGCGCGCCTACTGGCGCGGCAAGGCTTCAGCGGCCTGCGCGTGGTGCGCGGCGGCATGCTGGCCTGGCGTGAACTGGGTTATCCCGCCGACTGGACCAGCGCCACCACAGAGAACGCCGGTGCCACCGATCGCGCTTGAGCCGGTCGGTGGCTTCGCCCGCGTCCCGCACCGCGTCGGCGCCGGCGAGCAGGACACGCTGCCCTCGCGCTACCGCTGGCCGGTCCAGTTGCTCTCGATGCTGGCCTTCACCCTGGCCTTCATCGGCTGGCTCAACGACACCTGGCTGTTCCTGTTCGAGAGCCCGATCTGGCTCAACCGCTACACCGAGTACGCGATCATCCTGGCCTTCGGCCTCTGGCGCATCGCTGCCGAGAAGAACGCCTATACCCGGCGCCGGCTGATCATCCTGGTCTCGGTGGTGACTGGGCTGTGGTGGCTGGTGCCGTGGCTCACGCCCTTCTTCGAGCCGCATGTCGGCTACCTCTGGTCACAGCCTGTGTTCCCCTCGCTGCACACTCCGGGCACGTTGACTTTCTTTCTCGTCCTGGGCCTCGTCTTCCTCTTCGGCCGGCGCGTGATCTGCGGCTTCGGCTGCCCCTGCGTCGGCATCCGCGAGACGGTGGGCTTCCCTTTTCGCGATCGCGCGCCGCGCGGGGAACTGGCGTGGAAGCTGCGGCATATCAAATGGGTGTTCTTCCTCTACTACGTCGGCGTATTGGTGGCGACGCAGTTCCCGCCGAACTCCTGGACCCTCTCCTTCGTCGGCGGCTTCTACCTCGTCGTCGCGCTGACCTACTTCGGCACCTTCTTTCTTGCACCCATCGTCGGCAACCGTGCCTATTGCCGCTACCTCTGCCCCTTCGGCGCCACCTTCGGCCTGCTCAACCACGCCGGCTTCTATGACGTCAAGATGGACGAAAAGCGCTGCATCGACTGCGGCCGCTGCGAGCAGGCCTGCGACATGGGCATCCCGGTGTGGCGGCAGGGCAAGGCCAGCGGCCGCGTCACCGGGCTCGAAGACTGCATGGGCTGCGCCCGCTGCGTGGTCTCCTGCCCCACCGATGCGCTGGAGATCCGCGACGTCCGCAATCTCCTGCGCCCCACCCTGCGCCAGGACGCCAGCCACCTGCTGCGCCGCGTCGCCGCGCCCGAGCTGCCGCGCATCGACGCCTGCGCCGAGCACCTGCCGCTGGCCGAGATACAGACCCAGGCCGCGCGCTGCCTCGACTGTGGCGAACCGACCTGCCGCACGGCCTGCCCGCTGCACAACCGCATTCCGGAATGGCTGATGCAGGCGGCGCAGGGCCGCATCGAAGCCGCGGCCGAGATCATGGCCAGCACCAGCCCGTTACCGGAACTCTGCGGCGCGCTGTGCCCGCAGGACCGGCTCTGCGAGGGCGCCTGCGCCCGCGTGCGGCAAGGCGAGGCGGCGGTTGCCATCGGCGCCATCGAACATGCGGTGACCGAGGAAGCGCTGGCGCACGGCTGGCGCCCCCAGCTCGCGCCGACAAAACGTCTGGACAAGAACGCCGCGGTGGTCGGCGCCGGCCCGGCCGGGCTGGCTTTCGCCGAGGCGATGAACCGCGCCGGCTGGAGCGTCACCGTCTACGACCGCGACATTGCCATCGGCGGCATGCTCTCCAGCGGCCTGCCGCCCTTCCGCTTCGACAAGCGCGCGCTGGACCGCCGCCGCATTCTCATGGAGCAGGCCGGCATCCGTTTCGAACTCGGTGTCGAGGTCGACGCCGAACGCTTCCTGAAGCTGCGCGACGACAACGAGGCGATCTTCCTCGGCCTCGGCGCACGCCAGGCGCGCGAGGTGGCGCTGCCCGGCCGCGATCTGTTCGGCGTCGATGACGCGCTGAGTTATCTGGGCCACATCAACCGGGGCCAGGACGGCGCGGCCGGCGGCAGCCTCGTCGGCAAGCGCGTACTGGTACTCGGCGGCGGCGACACGGCGATGGACTGCGCGCGTGCGGCGATCCGCGACGGTGCGGCCAGCGTGGCGATCGCCTATCGCGGCACCGTCGAGAAGCTGCGCGCCAATCCGCACGAGCGCATTGCGGCGATCGCCGAAGGCGTGGCTTTCCACTTCCTGCATATGCCGGTCGCCATCGAGGGCGAGGCCGCCGTTCGTTCCGTCAGCTTCAAAGTTGGCGCTGGCGAGACGGCGCTTCGAGAGCGCATCCCCTGCGATGCGGTGATCCTCGCCTTCGGCCAGCGACCCGCCGCGCCGCATTGGCTGGAGGCCGCCGGCGTCGCCACCGAATACGGCGCGATCAAGGTCGATGCCCATGGCCGTACTTCGCATCCGCGCATCCTCGCCGGCGGCGACGCCGTGCATGGCCCCGACCTGATCGTCACCGCCGCCGCGGCCGGACGCCGCGCCGCGCGCTGCGTGCTGGCGCAGCGCCGCCTGGCCGACTGGAAGGGCTGGCGCGCCTGGCAGGCTGCGCCGCAGCCCTTGATGACGCCGAGGCTGGCTACATGAAGCTGCCCCACGTATCCGTACTGCTCGCAGCGCCGGCGATGCCGGCCTGGGCGCATCAACACCCGATTTACTTCGACATCGTCTGCACCACCTCCGACACCATGCCGGGGCTGGTGCTGCTGCCCTTCCTGCTGCTGGCCGGGGTCGGCGCCGTGCGCGCCGTGGCCCGCCACCGCAAGGACAAGTAGTGCGGCCGCGCTGGCTGCTGATCCCCGTACTGCTGTCCCTGGCCGGCATCGCCGCCGGCATGGCCTGGGTCGACTGGAGCAAGGGCGGCGCCGGCAGCGGCCTGTATTCGCGCGAATGGCAGCCCGACCCGGTGCAGGCTTACTGGGACCCGAAGCGCTTCTACCAGCCGGGCCAGACCGTCGAAGGCGTCTACCCGGCGGAGGAATGCATCGCCTGCCACGAGGCGCTGACACCCGGCATCGTCGCCGACTGGCGCGACAGCCGCCACAGCAAGCCGGCCAAGCGCGCGCCGGTGGCCTGCCCCGACTGCCACGGCGCCGACCACCAGAAGCTGCGCATGCCGACGCCCGAGGTTTGCGCCGCCTGCCACGGCGTGCAGCACGAGGCCTTCCAGTCCGAAAAGCATTACGGCTTTCCCAGCCACGCGCTGGCCATGGAACGCGCGACCGACAGCAAGCACTTCGTGGACAAGCCGAAGGCGGAAACCACGGCCTGCGTGCAATGCCATTCGGTGGCGACCAAGTGCGATTCCTGCCACACCCGCCACCGCTTCGACGCCGCCGAGGCGCGCCGCGCCGAAGCCTGTACCACCTGCCACAGCGGCCCGCCGCATCCGGACGACGAAACCTACTTCGCCTCGGCCCACGGCAAGCGCTACCTGGCCGACGCTCAAAAGACGGACTGGAGCAAGCCGCTGCGCAAGGGCAACTACCTGACGCCGACCTGCGCCTACTGCCACATGAGGAACGGCCAGCACGTGGTAGCCGACAAATCGATCTGGCAATTCGGCCTGCGCCAGGTCAATCCCAGCAACGCCGAGAACACGGTCAAGCGCGAACGCTGGATCGAGGTGTGCAGCGACTGCCACGAGCGCGAGTTCTCGCGCGAGAAACTAGCAGAGATGGACCGCGAACGCGCGCGCGCCTGGCAGGGCCTGAACCGCACGGAGCGCCTGCTGCGCGAACTGCGCGGCGAGAAAGCCCTCTACCCCGCCGCCGGCGAACGCCCGCCTTACCCGAGCGACTGGATGGACAGGATGTTCCCCAAGGAACGCATCGGCTTCTTCGAGGGCCAGGCGTCGAGCTTCTACAACGTCTCGCCGATCGAGCGCGACTATTTCGAGATGTGGTACTTCGCCAACCTCGGCGCTTACAAGGCCGCGGCGCACGGCGCGCCGGAACTGGTGCAGGAGGGCCATGCCGCGCTGGCACAGGCGGAAAAATCCATCGCTGCCCAGGCCGGGCAGTTGCGCGACATGGCGCGCGTGGCGCGGCCCGACCCGAAAGCGCTGTGGCTGGGCGGCGAATACACCGAACACAACCGGGAGCACAACTGATGCGCCGCGCGCTATGGCTGCTCCTGCTGATCGCGCTGCCCGCCGCGGCCGGCAAGAGTTGCGTGGATTGCCATGCCGGTAGTGCCGAGCGCAGCTACGCGCTCTCCAAGCACGGTGTCATCGCCCGCATCGAAGCTGGTCGCGAGCGGCGGCGCACGCCCGACTGCGGCGGCTGCCATGGCTATGAAGCCAAGGCGCCGGCGCCGCAGCACTACGTGACGAAGAACTCGCGCAACGAGGCGCGCGAGCAGGCCGGCGCCGCTTGCGGTGCCTGCCATTCGCCGCGCTATGTGGCCGAGCAACTGGCCGCCGCACAGCGCGGCCTGGCGATCGGCGAGATGAAGCGGCGCGAAGCCGAAGCCGTGGTCGCTGCCGCACGCAAGGAACTGAAGGACGCAGAGATGGCGCATATCGAATCACTGCTCGCCACGCTGCGCGACGAAAACCTGCGCGACCTACGCCTGGGTCTCGCCCACCAGTCGCCCGACTACCAGTGGTGGCTGGGCCAGGCCGCGCTCGACGGCGGCCTGCTGCGCATCAAGGGCGCGCTGGGCGAAGCGCGGCGCCGCGATCGGCGACAATGATGTCATGCTGCGTCTTGCTGCCGCCCCGGCGGCAGCCGCAGACCGGATCGCCAACCTGGAGCACGCAATGAATCGCCCGATCTCTGCCGACAGCAAGCCAGCCGTGGCGCAAGATGCCGGCGCAGCCAACCACAGCATCGCCTTCTTCGACCGGCAATTCCGGCGCCAGATCGACGAGCGGGACTTCGCGCTCAATCCTTTCGAGCGTGACGTCCTGCCGCATCTGACCGGGCGCGTGCTCGACTTCGGCTGCGGCCTGGGCAACCTGGCGCTGGCCGCGGCCGAGCGCGGCTGTTCGGTGCGGGCGGTTGATGCCAGCCCGACGGCGATCGCTTGCCTGCGCCAGCGCGCCGCGGCGGCCAGGCTGCCGGTCGAGGCGATCGAAGCCGATTTGCGCGATTACCGGATCGACGGCGAATTCGACTGCGTCATTTCCATCGGCGTGCTGATGTTCTTCGACTGCGCGACCGCCTTGCGCATGGTCTCGATGCTGCAGGAACGGGTGCGGCCGGGCGGCATCGCGGTGATCAATACCTTGATCGAAGGCACCAGCTATTTCGACATCTTCCAGCCCGGCTGCTACTGCCTGCTGCCGCGCGACGAGCTTGCCGACCGTTTTGCCGGCTGGCAGATCATGCACTCGGGATTCCGCGACTTCGAGGCGCCGGGGCAAACGATCAAGTCATTTGCCACCGTCATCGCGCGCAAACCCGAATCAGGAGCCGTGGCCACCTCTGACTCCACGCCGTAATGGGATTGCCCAGGGCTCACGGTCCTTGGAATTTGTGCATCGACTCCAGCCGCCAGACCCGGAGATACTCCGTTGGCAATGATGGATTTCCTGTCCGCAGATTATTCCGGTCCATTGCCGAGCAATGCCCGAACTTTATCCATGACAACGAAAGGGTTAGCGCACTCCCGCCAGCGCCGACTTTGATTGACGAGTAATACTTTGACTTTCGATTCGTTGATACTAAAGTTAGTTTTGTCGGCAAGGCCGGCCACTCAACGACAATAACCCTCGGCAGGAGACGTATATGGAGCAATTTTGCGAAATCACGCTCGACCGCGAGCGACTGAAGTCCGAAGTGCGCACGACCTATTCGCTTGTCGCGGAAAAGCCGACCGGCGATTTTCATTTTCATCGCGGGCCGGACTATGCGGCAAGGCAGCTTGGCTATGACGGCGAGGAGCTTGCTTCGCTGCCCGGAATCTCGACAGCTTCGTTCGCCGGTGTCGGCAATCCCTTCCGCGTCCGCGAAATACCTTCGGGCGCGTCCGTCATCGATCTTGGATCGGGCGCCGGCATGGATTGTTTGCTCGCCGGGCGCCGTGTCGGCAGGCACGGACGCGTCGTTGGCGTCGATATGACAGATGCAATGATTCAGGTCGCGCGAACATCCGCCGAACAGGCTGGCATGCCTCAGGTTTCGTTCGCTTTCGGCGAGATCACGGACCTGCCAATCGACGATGCCTCGGTCGACGTTGCCATTTCCAATGGCGTCATAAACCTTGCGGTCGACAAGCCCGCCGTCTTCAGGGAACTGTATCGGGTGCTGAAGCCGGGCGGCTGGATCCAGTTCGCCGACATCGTCACCGATCAGGAATTGTCGCCGAAAGCGCGCAACGACATTGATCTCTGGGTCGGCTGAATTGCGGGTGCTCTGCAGTCTGCAGGCATGATCGCGATGATGCAAGCCGCCGGATTTCAAGCCTGTGCGGCAACGGAGTTTTTCGACTCTTTTGCGGGCACGACAAAGGAAAACACCGCACGCAAGTATGGCGTACGGGGAGCGAATTTCTTCGCTGGCAAGCAATAGCAGCAAGGGTCGGGCGGTATCGCCTTCCGCCCGACCCTGACGCCGCCAGGATTCTCCTTGGCACGCTGCGACAAGGTCCAGCTAGCCCGAATATTTCACGAGAGTAGGTCGGCGGAATCGCCGTGAGGCGCGTTAATACTGGTGTCTAGACAGGATTAACGGAGTATTCCGCCGATGCCAAATTGTACGCGTGGGGAAATGGAGTTTGGGCGCCTGGGTCGTTGCAAGATCGAGGCGAATTTTGAGGGCGGTGCGCTCAGTTCCGATGGCGGCCTGATGCTGCTGCGGCAAGTCGACCGACGCATTGGATTGTCACGGGCGGTAGCGGAAGCCCTGCACGACCCACGGCGTCCGGAGCGCATCACGCATGAAATGCGCGACTTGGTCGCGCAACGGCTGTATGCCCTGTGCTGCGGCTACGAGGACCTGAACGACCACGCCGCCCTGCGCAACGACCCACTGATGCAAACAGCCGTGGGCACGTGTGATGAACTGGGCAGCAGCCCGACCTTGTGTCGGCTGGAGCAACGGGCCACGCGATCGGATATCGTGGCCTTGAACCGGGTGCTGATCGACCAGTTCATCGCCAGCCATACGCAGGCGCCGGAGGAACTGGTGCTGGATATCGACGCCTCCGACATTCCGCTGCACGGGGAGCAGGAACAGACCGAGTTCCATGCCTACTACGATCACTATTGCTACCTGCCGCTGTATGTCTTTGCCGGCCGCGCCATGCTCGCCTGCGTCTTGCGCCGCAGCCGGATCGACGGTGCCAAACACGCCGCCGCCGTGATCAAGCTGATCGTGACCCGGCTGCGCCAGACCTGGCCGGCGGTGCGGATCATCGTGCGTGGCGACTCCGGGTTCTGCCGGCAACGACTGATCCGCTGGTGCGAACGCCACGGCGTCGGCTACGTCATCGGGATGGCAAGGAATGCCCGCCTGCAACGCCACGTGGTCCACTGGGAGCAGGTCATGGAACAGGCCTTCAACGACTCTGGGACCAAGCAACGGATGATTGGCCAGTTCTCTTACGCCGCCAAGAGCTGGGATCGCGAGCGACGCCTGATCACCCGTCTGGAGTTTGGCGCCCAGGGCACCAATCCGCGTTTCATCGTGACCAACCTCGACCGGCCGGCCGAGGAACTCTACGACAACCTCTACTGCCAGCGCGGCGAGGCCGAGAACCGGATCAAGGAAACCCAACTCGACCTGTTTGGCACGCGGGCCAGTTGCCACAAGTTCCTGGCCAACTGGTTGCGCATCCTGTTCTCGGCGCTGGCCTATACGCTGATGCAGCGCCTGCGCGAGATCGCGCTGGCCGCCACTGATCTGGCGAAGGCCACCGCGGCGACGATTCGCGTCCGCTTGCTCAAGATCGGCGCGGCGGTGATTCGCAATACGCGGCGCATCCGCATCTTGCTTGCCTCCCACCATCCGCTGCGCGATATCTACTTCATCGCTGCCAACGCCTTGGCATCCCCATAGCTACAAACGAGTGCGTCCCCGACATCGTGAGCTTCGGGGGTTGGGGAAAGTCCGTCTGAAATTCGCCTATTTGACCAAAATTTGATCAAATGCCCCCGCTCGCATCACGATCAACCCGCCCAGCATATCTACGCACCCAAATCATAGGACTGGTGAAATATCCGGGCTAGCCGGAAGATGTTACCCGTTGGCGAAATCAGCGACGCCCGGCCACCCCCTATTGCCGGCGCCAGCCCGCGTACGGCACATGGCGGATATCAGAAAGTGGCCGCGCCGGCCTGCTCCGCGATCACGTGCCAGACCTCGATGGCGCCCTTACCCTTGACGTTGACGGTTCCCATCGCTTGGCAGACAAACTGATCCTTGATGCGCTCGTAGGTGCCACGCGTCACCTGGATTGCGCCTTCCCGTCCGGTTGATTCCATGCGGCTTGCCACATTGACTGCGTCGCCCCACAGGTCGTAGATGAACTTGCGGCGGCCGATCACGCCGGCGACGATGGGGCCGGAATTGATGCCGATGCGCAGCGTCAGGCGCTGGCCGCCGAATTCGTGCTGCGCCACGTATTCCCTGATTTCGAGCGCCATGCGCACCAGCACGCGGGCATTGTCCGCGCGCGGCAGCGGCACGCCGCTCGCCGCCATGTAGCAGTCGCCGATGGTCTTGATTTTTTCGACGCCGTATTTCTCGGCCAGTTCGTCGAAATGGGAAAACACCTCGTTGAGCATCTCGACCAGATCCTCGGCCCGCATGCGCTCCGAAAGGGGAGTGAAGTTCACCACGTCGGCAAACAGGATGCTCGCATCCTCGAAGTGATCAGCGATCGTGCGCCGGCCGGTCTTCAGGATCGTGGCGATGTCGCGCGGCAGGATATTGAGCAGCAGGCCTTCGGACCTCTCCTGCTCGGCACGCAGCAGGTTCAGGTTCGCTTCCTTCTGGGCGACGAAGCTGTACAGGAGCGTGAAGATGATGGCGGCGATGGCCACGATGTTCATGACGAAGAACATGACCACCAGCCAAGGCGGAAGATTGTTGCCGAGATTCAGCTGCGGTTGCACGAAGCCGCTGACTGTGACGATCGCGGCAAAGGCGGCGAACCAGCGCGGCGCGCGGCGCGGCGCATCGAACAGCAGCGCCCCCAGCGGGCAAAGCAGCGCCCACAGGATCACCGCGCTGGAACCGACGAAGCCGCCCAGCGAAAGCTGGAGCAGGAAGGGCAGCAACAGGATCAGAACGAACTGGCTGGAACGGAACAGTGCATAGCGGCCGGTCGCCGCGAACAGCGCGACGCTCACCAGCGAAACGCCGGCATAGGCAAGCGGAATCGCGCCGGCAAGGGGTTCCCCGAAGGCGAGATAGAGCAGTCCCCACAGGATCCCGGCGAGGATGAACATCAGGCTGCCGCCCACCAGCAGCGCCTTGTGCAGCCGCACGTCCTCGCTGTCGTCAGGATCGACGCCGACGCGCGCGATCACTTGCAGGAGCGGGCGAATCAATTCCGGCAACGGGACCATGGAGCTCACTGCGAGGCTGACGTTCGGGCATTCAAGTTAGCTTTCGTGCATGGCGAAGTCAACAGCATTGGCCGATGGGGTTGAGCCCGGGCCAAGGGTGCCAATCCAACGGGGCATGGCTATCGGGCGCAAGCCCCCAGCACCGTAGCGCCAGCGCCGACTATTGCCAAGCACGTCGGCGTTCAGTGCGAATGGCGGTGGTGGCTGTCGGGAAAGTGGGGATGGCTGTGACGCAGCGGCGCATGCGTGTGGGCGTGCGCGTGGGGCTCGGTTCCATCCCAGGCAAAGTCGTGCTCGTGGCGGTGATGCACATCATGGACATGCAGATGCTCGTGGCTCAGTCCAAGGTGCTCATGCGCATGCTCGTGGCGTTCCGTCAGATGCAGCCAGACGCCGCCGGCCATCAGGGCGCCGGCCAGCAGTAGCGGCAAGGTCACGGCTTCGCCCAGCGCAATCGCAACGGCAGCGCCGAAGAAGGGCGCCACCGAGAAATAGGCGCCGGTGCGCGCGGTACCCAGGTGGCGCAGGCCGACGACGAAGAGCGCGAGGCTGACGCCATAGGCCAGGAAGCCGACCGCCATGGCCGCGGCCAGCTTGGACCCGGACGGCAGGCTGGCGCCGAGCCAGAAGGCCAGCGCCAGATTCACCGTGCCGGCCGCCAGGCCCTTGACCGCGGCGATCCACGTGGCGTCGGCGAGCGCCAGCTTGCGCGTCAGGTTGTTGTCGACGGCCCAGGCCAGGCAGGCGCCCAGTACCATCAGCGTCGGCCCCAATCCGGCCAAGCTGGCTTGGTCCGGCCAGCTCAGGACCAGGGCGCCGGCGACGATGGCGGCCATGCCCAGCGCGATGCGGACATCGAAGTTTTCCTTGAAGGCGAACCAGGCCAGCAGCGCGGTGAATATTCCTTCGGCATTGAGCAGCAGCGAGGCGTCAGCGGCCGGCATGCCGACCAGCCCCAGCATCAGCAATACCGGCGCCAGCACGCCGCCGGCAAGGATGGCGCCGGCCAGCCAGGGCGCTTCGTCGCGCGCCAGGCGCACCCGCGGCGCACGGCGAAGACGGCGGTAGAGCAACAGGCCGAGGCCCGAACCGAGATAGAGCAGTCCCGCCAGCAGCCAGGGGCCGACGTCGTTCAGCAGCAGCTTGGCCAAGGGCGTGCCGGCGCCGAACAGCAGCGCCGCACCCAGCGCCGCCGGCACGCCGGGTCGCCGCAATCCCGTGATCCAGTTTTCCACCCCGTCCTCCATGACGGCATTCTCCACCTTCCCGTGCTCATCGGCGGAGAGACTGCCAGTCGACAATGAAAACCACAACATCCATCCTGCTCGCCGGATCCCTGGCGCTGAGGCCGTCGCTCAAGAAAATATTCCGTGCAGGAACCAGCCGCCGGGAAGCCGCGGGTCGCGGAAAATCCATAGCCAGCGGCCGGCGCTGTCGATCGCGATGAAGTAGTCGCGGCGCGCGTCGCCGCCGTCCCACCAGCCGGACTCGATCCGTTCCGGGCCGGCCATTAGCGCCAGCGCACCGCCACGCTGCGGGCGACCCTGAACTTCGCGCAAGGCTTCGGGCGGATTCAGCAGCCACAGCGGGCGCGGCGGTAGCGCCGGCAGCCTGAAGGCCGGCAGGCCGGGTTCGCTCCGGCTCGCCAGTTCAGGCCTGTGGTCGGCATGACAGGCCAGGCCCTGCACGGCCTGCGGCCCCAGGCGCGCGACGAGGCGGTCCATGAGTTCGGCCAGCGCCTCCTGCCGCTGCCCGCCGCCGTCGAACAGGGCATGGTTGCGCGCCTCGCGCGGCTCCGCCTGTGGTGCGCAGAGGCGCAGCGCCAGCGCGGGAGCGGACAGGCTCAGGGCGTCGAGCCGCTCCTTGAGCACGCGCTCGATGCGCTCCGCCCTGTACACCGGCGCGCTGAAGGCGAGCGGCAGCACGGTGGTCCGGCCATGGCCGTGGTCGATCAGCCATTCGATTTCGCGCACCGCGCTGTTTCTCGCCGCCAGCCAGCCGGCCAGTGCCGCGACCAGGCGATGCGCGGCGAACAGCAGCACCGGTGCGGCTGCGACCGGTGCCGGCAGTTCCAGCCCCTGCTCGAAATGCTCGGGAAAGACGAAGCAGCTTTGCGGATCGGCGATCTCGCCCAGGGCGCGCGCCAGGTCGATGACGAATGGTTTGCCGAGACGGGCGCCGAGACTCGCGCGCGGCAAGGCCAGCAGTTCGCCGATGCGGCGCAGGCCGAAGCCTTCGATGCGCCGCGCCAGCGGCGGCGCCAGTTGCAGCGCGGTCAAAGGCACGGCGGCAAGCGCCGCGCGCGTCGCCGCCAGGTCGCGAGCGATGACATTGCCACCGACCCGCGCCAGCCACAGCGCGGCCAGCGGCGTGGCGGCCACCGCCAGTTGTGCGCGGAGATCCATCGCGGCGAGATCTTCGCATACCCGCTGCAGTAGCGCCGGCAGGCCGCCGAACAGGCGCAGGCTGCCGGAGATTTCGAGGCGCAGCGCAGCCGGCGCGAGATTCACCTGCGGCGTGAAGCGGCCCGCCCAGCAAGCCAGCGCCGGGGTGGGAAATGCCACGGTCCGTGCGACCGCAGCCTCAGGCGGCGACGCGGGTTCGTCGTCGGCTGTCGGCCGCGTCGGGCAGTACAGTGCCAGCCACAACATGGGAAACACGGGGTGAAAAATCAGCGGGTCGGGCGATGTCGAGCAGGATCGCCTGCCGCGCCGGCGGCCCGCGCCGCTTCAGCAGTTGTACGCGCAACTGCCTGCCTGCCGGCTGCAGTTGCAGGCGCAGCGGTGCCGGCGAAGCCGCGGCGGCGAGTTGCGCCGGGCGGAAGCAGAAGGCCCCGCCGCCGCCCTCGCCCGCCGCCACCTGCAGGCGGCGCAGGCTGTTGGCCGGCAACTGGCCGCGAAACAGTTCGTCGAGCCAGAGCAGGGTGGCCGCCACGCCGCCGCAGCGCAGGGCCTCGACCGCGGCCCAGAGGGCATCGCGCGGCCGGCGCGGCAGCACCAGGCGCAAGGCTTCGAGCCGTATCCCGGCGGCGGCCCAGGCCGGCGCATGGGTAGCGTGCGGCGGCGCGATCAGCATCACGGTCTGGCCGGCGGCAGTCAGCGCCGCCAGCGCCGGCAGCAGCAGGCCGAGTTCGCCGATGCCCTCATGTTCCGTCAGCAGTTCGGTCAATGCCCCGCGCGGCCAGCCACCGCCGGGCAGCTCGGCATCGAGGCGGGCAAAGCCGCTGGCAAGAGTTGGCGCTGGCGCCACGGCGAAGGCATCGCCGCGGCGGATGTCGCCGCGCTCCAGAACTTGGACCAGTGAAGGATTCATGTTGGGAAAACCTGTTAGCCACAGAGGACACAGAGATCACAGAGAGAAACCCGGTACGAAACGAGAAATCCGGACTATGTTGCAGAAAACTTCCGTCGCGTCTGATCGCCTTTCTCTGTGCCCTCTGTGTCCTCTGTGGCTAAATTGGTTTTACGCCTTCATTTACAGCGTCCGTCCATCCCGGATCAGGCCGACCGCTATGCCCTCGATGGTGAGGGCTTCCTTGCGCGTATTGACCAGGATCGGAGCGAAATCGCGGTTCTCGGCGATCAGTTCGACCATGGTGCCGCGCCGCTTGAAGCGCTTGACGGTGACTTCGTCGCCGAGCCGGGCGATGACGATCTGGCCGTTGGCGGCCTCGCTGGTGCGATGCACGGCCAGCAGGTCGCCGTCGAGGATGCCGGCCTCGATCATCGACAGGCCGCGCACGCGCAACAGGAAATCGGCGCGCGGCGTGAACAGCGCCGGATCGATGCGGATGTTGCCGAGGCGGTTCTCGATCGCCAGCAGCGGGCTGCCGGCGGCGACGATGCCGATCAGCGGCAGGCCGAGCTGTTCCACCAGCCGGATGCCGCGCGCGGAACCGGGTTCAAGCGTGATCGCGCCCTTCTTCGCCAGTGCCCTGAGATGGTCTTCGGCGGCATTGGGCGAGGCGAAACCGAAAGCGCTGGCGATTTCGGCGCGCGTCGGCGGCACGCTGAAGACTTCCAGGCTGTTACGGATGAAATCCAGAATCTCCTGCTGGCGGGGCGTCAGATCGTTGGCCATGGACGTGCTCCTGTGACTGTTTTTTCGTATGGGGTATCCACTTAGCTCCACTTGAGCTAGAATATACTGGATGGACATCCAGA
>NZ_JASJPC010000069.1:0-4524 GCF_031426875.1 Sulfuritalea sp. | reverse complement strand
CAGTATCATCAACAACCAATTGAATCTGTTCGCGATTTAGCCGGACAGCAGTGATTTTGAATTTAAATAAAGTCGCAAGCCACTTTACCCTGGCTTGATCCTGGATGTCCGCAAAACCGAGCCCGATTACTGGCACTGCCCAGGACAACAACGATGTCCTGCGCGAACGGCTGAACACGATAACAGCCGCCTACAGCCGCTTCGTGCCGCGCGAGTTCCTCAACCTGCTGGGCATCGAAGACATCCGCAAAGTCGAGGTCGGACAGCAGGTCGAGCGCAAGATGACCGTCCTGTTCGCCGACATCCGCAACTTCACTGCGCTGTCGGAATCGATGAGCCCGCAGGAGAACTTCAACTTTCTCAACTCCTACCTGATCCAGATGGAGCCGGTGATCACGGCCCACGGCGGCTTCATCGACAAGTACGTCGGCGATGCCATCATGGCGCTGTTTCCCGAATCGCCGGATGCCGGCTTGCGCTGCGCGCTGGCAATGCTGCAGAAGCTCGACCAGTACAACGACGGTCGGCAGCGCGCCGGCTATCGCCCGATCAAGATCGGCATCGGCATCAATACCGGCATCGTCATCCTCGGCACCGTGGGCGGCGCCGCGCGCATGGACGGCACGGTGATCGGCGACGCGGTCAACCTCGCGGCGCGCCTGGAACGGCTGACCAAGGAATACCGGGTTTCCATCCTGATCAGCGAAAACACCCTGTACAGCCTCGACCAGCCGGGCCTCTGGTCGATCCGTTTTCTCGACCGCACCCATGTGCGCGGCAAGCAGGGCACGCAATCGGTGTACGAGGTCTTCGACGGCGACCCCGGCCCCCTGCGAGAGGCCAAGAAGGCCAGCCTGAAAAGTTTCGAGCGGGCATTGGCCTACTACCACATCGACGACATTCTCACGGCCCGCGAGCGGCTCAACGCGCATGTCGCCAACGTGCCCGAAGACGACGCGGCCTACGTCTATCTCGAGCGCTGCGAGATTCCCCCCGAGGGCATGGGCGGTTCGCGGGTCGAATTGCCGCCCACCTGGCGCGAGGACTACTGCATCGGTCCGGCGGTGCTGGACGTGGGGCACAAGAACCTGCTCGCCGAAATGAATGCGCTGGCCCGGACGATCAATGCCAGCTCGCTCAACCAGACGCCACCGCTGATGGCGCAGATTCAGTTCAGCGCGACCCGCGATTTCCTGATCGAAGAACAGATGATGAGGGAAGACGGCTATCCCTTTCTCGATCTGCACATGCGCCAGCACCAGCGCTTTTTCGAGTACTTCAACGAGTTGCGGCGCGAAATCGACCTCGGCGAGGACGACCGCGTGTATCTGGGATTTCGCGTCAAACGCTTCCTGACCGGTTGGCTGATCAACCACGTGCTCAGCGCCGATCGCCATTACGGCCACTACCGGCGCAGCATCAACCAGAAGCCAGTGAATTTGTAGGTCCCGCAGGCACGCGCCGGGGGAAGATGCTATGCTTTTGCTGCACCGCACCAACTCCTGAACGACATGCCCAAACGCCGCTGCGGAGCGACGCCATGCACAATGAACGACACTACCTGCACACGCTGTTCGAGCCGGAATCGATAGCCATCGTCGGCGCCTCGGAGACGCCCAACTCGATCGGCGTCACCCTGGTGCGCAACATGCTCGACTCGGGCTACAAGGGCAAGCTGTTCTTCGTCAATCCGAAGCACCCCACCGTATTCGGACAGCAGAGCTATACCGCGGTGGATACCATTCCCCAGCGCCTCGACATCGCCGTGATCTGCACGCCGGCCGCCACCGTGCCGGACATTGTCGATGCCTGCGGCCGCGCCGGGTGCAAGAACGCCATCATCATCGCCGGCGGCTTTGCCGAGGCCGGACCGCGCGGCGCGGCCCTGGAACGCGCCACGCGGGAAAACGCCCGGCGTCACGGCATGCGCCTGCTCGGTCCCAACTGCCTGGGCATCATGCGTCCGGGCAGCCAGATCAACCTGACCTTCGGCCACGGCTTCGCCCATGCCGGCACCATCGGTCTGATTTCGCAATCCGGCGCGCTGTGCACCGCGATTCTCGACTGGGCGCTGCCGAACAAGGTCGGCTTCTCCAACGTGGTTTCGCTCGGCGCCGAAAGCGACGTCGATTTCGGCGAAGTGCTCGACTACATGGTCTCCGACCCGCGCACCGAGAACATCTTTCTGTACATCGAGGGCATCAAGAACGCCCGCCGCTTCATGAGCGCCCTGCGCGCCGCGGCGCGCTGCAAGCCGGTGCTGCTGATCAAGGTGGGCAAGCACCCGGCCGGCGAAAAAGCCGCGCTGTCCCACACCGGCGCCCTGGTCGGCGCCGACGACGTCTTCGACGCGGCGCTGCGCCGCGCCGGCGTAGTGCGCCTGGCCAACGTCGGCCAGATGTACGCGGCCGCCTCGGCGCTGTTCTCGCACTTCCGCCCGCGCGGCAAGCGCCTGGCGATCATCACCAACGGCGGCGGTCCCGGCGTGATGGCCGCCGACCACGCTGCCGATATCGGCATCCCGCTGGCCCAGCTCGATCCCGCCACCTTCACGCGGCTGAACGAGCTGCTGCCCGCCACCTGGTCGAAGTCCAACCCGATCGACATCCTCGGCGATGCCGATCCGACGCGCTACGGCCTGGCGCTGCAGGCCTGCATCGACGACGACCACGTCGACGGCGTGCTGGTCATCCTGACGCCGCAGGCGATGAGCGACCCGACCCAGGCCG
Organism: Sulfuritalea sp.; assembly: GCF_031426875.1. Classification (NCBI taxonomy): domain Bacteria; kingdom Pseudomonadati; phylum Pseudomonadota; class Betaproteobacteria; order Nitrosomonadales; family Sterolibacteriaceae; genus Sulfuritalea; species Sulfuritalea sp. Next base: position 1,795 of record NZ_JASJPC010000069.1, on the reverse strand, counting down.
CGCGCACGGTGATCGAGATCGCGCGCCAGAGCGACAAGCCGATGGTGACCTGCTGGATGGGCGAGGAACAGGTCGGCGAGGCGCGCAAGCTGTTCAAGGGCGCGGCGATTCCCACTTTCCGCACGCCCGAGCCGGCGGTGGACCTGTTCTCGCACATTTCCAACTATTACCGCAACCGGCAGTTGCTGATGCAGACGCCGCCGTCGATTTCCGAGCAGGCGCCGCCGCGCCTCGAATCGGCCCGTCTGGTGATCGAGACCGCGCTGATGGAAGGGCGCAAGGTGCTCAACGAGATGGAATCGAAGGCCGTGCTGGCGGCATTCAGGATTCCCATTGCGCAGACCGTGGTGGCGCGCTCCGCTTCCGAAGCCATGGTGCTGGCCGAGGAACTCGGGCTGCCGGTGGTGATGAAGGTCGATTCGCCCAATATCGTGCACAAGACCGATTCCGGCGGCGTGCGCCTCAACCTGAGCAGTCTCGCCGCCGTGCGCGATGCCTGGCTGGAAATCATGGACGAGGTCAAGCGCAACCGGCCCGACGCGCAGATCAACGGCATCGCCATCGAGCCGATGATCCAGAAGCCCAATGGGCGCGAACTGGTGGTCGGCATGATGCGCGACAAGATCTTCGGCCCCACCATCGTCTTCGGCCCCGGCGGCACCAGCGTCGAAGCCTACAGCAGCGACCGCGCCGTGGCCCTGCCGCCGCTCAACTCGGTGCTGGTGGCCGACATGCTGGCCTCGACCCGCACCACCGCAAGGCTCGGCGAATTCCGCAACATGCCGCCGGTCAATATGGACGCGATCGAATCGGTGCTGCTGCGCGTCTCATCCATGGTCTGCGAACTGCCGTGGATCAGCGAAATGGACATCAACCCGCTGATCGTCGACGAGCACGGCGCGGTGGCGGTGGACGCGCGGATCACCATCGAGAACACGCCGATCACCGCCGGCCGCTATGACCACATGGCGATCCATCCCTATCCGTCGCAGTTGAAGTCCAGCTTCCAGGCCAAGGACGGCACCCAGGTCACGATCCGTCCGATCAAGCCCGAAGACGTGCGCATGGAACAGGAGTTCGTCAAGGCCCTGTCGCCCGAGGCGCGCTACATGCGCTTCATGAACACCATCCGCGAAGTCTCGCCGGCGCAACTGGTCAGGCTGACGCAGATCGACTACGACCGCGAAATGGCTTTCGTCGCCATCATCGACGCCGATGGCGCCGACAAGGAAATCGGCGTGGTCCGCTATGCCACCAACCCGGACGGCGAATCCTGCGAGTTCGCCATCGTGGTCGCCGACGACTGGCAGGGCAAGGGGCTGGCCCGCCGCCTGATGGGCATCCTGATCGACACGGCGCGCAGCAACGGCCTGCGCTACATGCACGGCGACTTTCTCGCCGAGAACTCGCGCATGCTGGCCTTCGTCTCCAGCCTGGGCTTTGTCCTCTCGACGCATCCGGAAGACTCCGGCCTCAAGCGCGGCGTGCTGGTGCTGAATTAGGGCTCTGCGCCGCCAAGAGTTGGCGCTGGCGGCACGGCGAGCGCCGCCGGGAGCACCGTGCTCGAATTCAATTCGCGGCAACATGCAAAGCCAGACCGCAGATATTCCATAGCGGTAGCCAGGCTCTGCGCTGCTATTTCGCTCCCACGGTGAGGATAGCCTCCGCCGGCGCACAATCCGTATCCCTTGATACGCGCCGCCCAGGCCGTGCGGGAAAGGGGCCAGGCTGCGGGAAAGGGGCCAGGCTCCAATGGCACTACTTTAAGCCATTTGGGTACGAATGTACTGCTGCC
>NZ_JASJPC010000068.1:0-21634 GCF_031426875.1 Sulfuritalea sp. | reverse complement strand
AAGGATAGGGTCGCCATCGTCACCGGCGCCGGACAGGGCATCGGCGCCTCGGTGGCGCAGGCCTACGCCACCGAGGGCGCCAAGGTCGCGGTGATCGACATGAACGGCGAAGCCGCGGAGAAGGTCGCTGCGGCAATAGTTGGCGCTGGCGGCACGGCGATCGGCATTGCCTGCGACGTCGCCGATCGCGCTCAGGTCGAGGCGGCCGCGGCCAAGGTCAACGCCGCCTGGGGTCGCATCGACATCCTGGTGAACAATGCCGGCATCACCCGCACGGCGATGCTCAACAAGATGAGCATCGAGCAGTGGAACCAGGTCATAGGCGTGCATCTGACGGGCGCCTTCAACTGCCTGCAGGCGGTGGTCGGCGGCATGATCGAGCGCCAGTACGGCCGTATAATTTACGTGACTTCTGCCGCCGGAGTGCTCGGCACCATAGGCCAGATCAACTACAGCGCGGCGAAGGCAGGAATTCTCGGCATGACCAAGAGCACGGCGAAGGAGTTGGCCCGCTACAACATCACCGCCAATGCCATTGCACCAGGTGCCGCGACGCCGATGACGGAAGTGATTCGTACCGATGATCGTTTCAAGGAGAAGTACCTGGACCGGATACCCCTGGGTCGCTGGGCCGAGCCGGAGGAGATTGCGCCGGTGTTCATCTTCTTCGCCTCGGATGCTTCGGCCTACGTCACAGGACAGATACTCGCCGCCGACGGCGGCATGACAATACACTAAATTCATGCAGCAGTAGCTCCGCGCCGCCAATGATGAAACAAGCGAAAGGCGAAATGAAGACCCGCCCCTCCCATCCTCCCCTCGCGGGGAGGCTACTGATCAGCTCGCTTCGCTCGACTATCGCCAGTCGCTTCGAACGAGGTATTTCACATTAAGGAAGATTCAATGAGCAGCCAACCGAGATTCAACTGGGAAGACCCCCTGCTGATGGATCAGCAGCTGACCGACGACGAACGTATGGTGCGCGATACCGCGGCGGCGTATTCGCAGGACAAGCTGGCGCCGCGCGTGCTCGAAGCCTTCCGCAACGAGAAAACCGATCCGGCGATCTTCCGCGAGATGGGCGAACTCGGCCTGCTCGGCACCACCATCCCCGAGGAATACGGCGGCGCCGGCATGAACTACGTCTGCTACGGCCTCGCCGCGCGCGAAGTCGAGCGCGTCGATTCGGGCTATCGCTCGATGATGAGCGTGCAAAGTTCGCTGGTCATGGTGCCGATCTACGAGTTCGGCAACGAAGCCGCGCGCAGGAAGTATCTGCCCAAGCTCGCCACCGGCGAACTGATCGGCTGCTTCGGCCTGACCGAGCCGAACCACGGCTCCGACCCCGGCAGCATGATCACGCGCGCCCGTGCCGTCGACGGCGGCTACAGCATCTCGGGTTCGAAAATGTGGATCACCAACAGCCCGATTGCCGACGTCTTCGTGGTCTGGGCCAAGGACGACGGCGGCCAGATTCGCGGCTTCGTGCTCGAAAAGGGCTGGAAGGGACTTACCGCGCCGGCCATCCACGGCAAGGTGGGGCTACGCGCCTCGATCACCGGCGAGATCGTCATGGACGAAGTCTTCTGTCCCGAGGAAAACGCCTTCCCCGATGTGCGCGGCCTCAAGGGACCGTTCACCTGCCTCAACTCGGCGCGTTTCGGCATCGCCTGGGGGGCATTGGGTGCCGCAGAGTATTGCTGGCATGCGGCACGCCAATACACGCTGGACCGCAAGCAGTTCGGCCGGCCGCTGGCCGCCAACCAGCTGATCCAGTTGAAGCTGGCCAACATGCAGACCGAGATCACGATGGCCCTGCAAGGTTGCCTGCGCCTGGGTCGGATGAAGGACGAGGGCACGGCGGCGGTCGAGATCACCTCGATCATGAAGCGCAATTCCTGCGGCAAGTCGCTCGACATCGCCCGCATGGCGAGGGACATGCTGGGCGGCAACGGCATCTCCGACGAGTTCGGCGTGATTCGCCACGTGGTCAATCTGGAAGTTGTGAATACCTACGAAGGCACGCACGACATTCATGCGCTGATCCTGGGCCGGGCACAGACGGGCATACAGGCATTCAGCTGATGGGGCGGCATCTATAGCAAAATGTCGAGCAACTGACACCAACACCCGCCACAGAGCCAAGGAGGACACTGTCATGCCAGAACTGAGCACAGCCGATCACGGCACATCGCCAGCGCGGGTCAGCATTCCGCGCGAGTACAACGCAGCCTACGACCTGATCGAAAGGAATCTGCGCGCCGGCCGAGCCGGCAAGACCGCCTTCATCGACGATCAGGGCAGCTATTCCTACGGCGAATTGGCCGCGCGGGTCAACCGCTTCGGCAACGTGCTGACCGGCATCGGTCTGCAAGCCGAGGACCGCGTGATGCTGTGCCTGCTCGACACCATCGACTTTCCCACGGCGTTTCTCGGCAGCATCCAGGCCGGCATCGTACCGATCGCCGCCAACACCCTGCTGACCACGGCCGACTACGACTTCATGCTCGGCGATTCGCGGGCCAAGGCCCTGGTGGTTTCGGAAGCGCTGTGGCCGCAGTTTGCGCCCATCGTCGCCAAGCATCCGACACTCAGGCAGGTCGTGGTCTCCGGCAAGGACGGCAAGGGCCACAAGTGTCTGGACGATTTGATGAAGGGCGCCAGCACGAACTTCGCACCGGCGCCGACCACCTGCGACGACTTCTGTTTCTGGCTTTATTCCTCGGGTTCGACCGGGACGCCGAAGGGCACCGTGCATCTGCATTCGCATCTGATCCAGACTGCCGAACTCTACGGCAAGGCGGTACTGGGGATACGCGAGACTGACCTGGTGTTTTCCGCGGCGAAGCTGTTCTTCGCCTACGGCCTGGGCAACGGACTCACCTTCCCGCTGTCGGTCGGGGCAACCGCCATACTCATGGCCGAGCGTCCCACGCCGCAGGCGGTCTTTCAGCGTTTGCGCCAGCATCAGCCGTCGATTTTCTACGGTGTGCCGACGCTCTATGGTGCCCTGCTGGCCAGCCCGGACATGCTCGCGCGCACCGAAGTGCCGCGCCTGCGCACCTGTACTTCAGCCGGCGAAGCGCTGCCTGCCGACATCGGCCGACGCTGGACCGAGCAGCTCGGCGTCGAGATTCTCGACGGCATCGGCTCCACCGAGATGCTGCATATTTTCCTCTCCAACCGTGCCGGCGAAGTGCGTTACGGCACCACCGGCAAGCCGGTTCCCGGTTATGCCGTGCGCCTGATCGGTGAAGACGGCAACCCGGTGTCGCCCGGCGAGATCGGCGAACTGCAGATCAACGGTCCGAGTTCGGCGGTCATGTACTGGAACAGTCGCGAGAAGTCGCGTCATACCTTCATGGGCGACTGGACGCGCAGCGGCGACAAGTACATCGAATCCGCCGACGGCTACTTCCAGTATTGCGGACGTTCCGACGACATGCTGAAAGTCTCCGGCATCTATGTTTCGCCGTTCGAGGTCGAGGGTGCGCTGATGACGCACGAGGCGATTCTCGAAGCCGCCGTGGTGGCGCATGCCGACACCGACGAACTGATCAAGCCCAAGGCCTACATCGTGCTCAAGGCGGGAGTGGAGCCATCGGACGCGCTGCGCGATGCGCTGAAGCTGCACGTCAAGGAACAACTGGCGCCCTACAAATATCCACGCTGGATAGAGTTCGTCGCCGAACTGCCGAAGACGGCAACCGGGAAGATACAGCGCTTCAAGCTGCGCTAAGACGGCGGAATCGAAGCTTGACATGTCAACCGGCTTGACGCACCAGCAGGGAAGTGTTGTGATTGCAGGCCGAAAACCGCATCGGGCGCGAAAGCATTTGCGCCCTCCAAAAACCGTTGAGTGAGGAGAAACACAATGCAAAAAAAATCGACCTATGATCGCCGCGGATTTCTGCTCGGCAGCACAGCCATTGCCGGCGCAACGGCGGCTGGCGCACTGTTGCCGACCGGCACCGCGCTGGCGCAACAGGGCAAACTGAAAGTCGGCCTGATGCTGCCCTATACCGGGACTTTCGCTCAGCTCGGCGTCGCCATCACCAACGGCTTCAAGCTCGCGATCGAGGAACGCGGCGGCAAGCTCGGCGGGCGCGAGATCGAGTACTTCACGGTGGATGACGAATCCAATCCGGCCAAGGCGCCGGAGAACGTCAACAAGCTGGTGCAGCGCGACAAGGTCGATGTGGTCATCGGCACCGTCCATTCGGGCGTGGTGATGGGCATGGCCAAGGTACTGAAGGAGTCCGGCACGCTGTGGATCAATCCCAATGGCGGAGCCGGCGCCATGACCGGAGCCGCCTGCGCACCCAATTTCTTCCGCACTTCATTTTCCAACTGGCAGACCACGCACGCGCTGGGCAAGGTGCTCAAGGCCAAGGGCCACAAGAATGCCGTGTTCATCACCTGGAAATATGCGGCGGGCGAGGAGATGATGGGGGGCTTCAAGGAAGGCTTCGAGAAGGAAGGCGGCAAGCTGACCAAGGAGCTCTACGTGCCCTTCCCGCAGGTCGAGTTCCAGGCCCTGCTGACCGAAATCGCCAGCATCAAGCCCGATGCGGTGGTGGCCTTCTTCGCCGGCGGCGGTGCGGCCAAGTTCCTCAAGGACTACCAGGCCGCCGGCCTCAAGGGCAAGATTCCGCTGTATGGTTCGGGCTTCCTGACGGATGGCGTGCTCGAAGCCGTGGGCGATGCCGGCGAAGGCGTGGAAACCACGCTGCACTATGCCGATGGCCTCGACACCAAGAAGGACAAGGCCTTCCGCCTGGCCTATGCCAAAACCTTCAAGCTGCAGCCCGACGTCTATGCGGTGCAGGGCTATGACGCCGGCCAGTTGCTGGCGGCGGGCCTCGACGGGGTCAAGGGCAATGTCGCCAACAAGGTGGGCGTGATCAAGGCTATGGAAGCCGCCAAGATCGACAGTCCGCGCGGACCATGGACGCTGTCCAAGGCGCACAACCCGGTGCAGGACATGTATCTGCGCAAGGTCGTCGGCAAGGAAAACAAGGTGCAGGGAGTGGCCTGGAAGGCGCTGGCTGATCCGGCACGCGGCTGCAAGGCCTAGTCTTCAGCCCCAAGGGCGGCAGGCGTCTGCCGCCTTTTTGAGTCCCCGGCTGCTGCCGGGGACGCTATCCCGATGGGATTGCATCGCCGGCATGCGAGTGGTACAGATCACCGTACCGCCAGCGCCAACTCTTGAAAATTCTGCCCGATGGATTTCGCTTTTTTCCTGATCCAGTTGCTCAACGGTCTGCAATATGGCCTGTTGCTGTTCCTGGTCGCCAGCGGTCTGACACTGGTGTTCGGCATCATGGGCATCATCAATCTGGCGCACGGCAGTTTCTACATGGTCGGCGCCTACCTGGCCTGGTCGCTGTCCTCCATGACCGGCAGCCTGACCGCCGCCATCCTGCTGGCTGTGCCTTTGACCGTGATACTCGGCATGGCGCTGGAACGCCTGCTGTTCCGTCATCTCTACCAGCGCGACCACCTCTACCAGGTGCTGCTGACCTATGGCCTGATCCTGGTTTTCGAGGAACTGCGCAGCCTGATCTGGGGCGACGACGTGCACGGCGTCGCCGTGCCTGCGCTGCTCAATGCGTCCATTCCGCTGACCGAGAACCTGTCCTATCCGGTCTATCGCCTGGCCATTTCCGGCGTCTGCCTGCTGCTCGCGGCGGGACTGTATTTCCTGATCCAGAAAACCCGGCTGGGCATGATGATCCGCGCCGGCGCCAGCAACCGCGACATGGTGCAGTCGCTCGGCATCGACATCAAGCTGATCTACACCCTGGTCTTCGCGCTGGGCGTAGCGCTGGCGGCCTTCGCCGGCATGATCAACGCGCCGCTGTCCTCGGTAACTCCCAACATGGGCAGCCAGGTGCTGATCATCTGCTTCGTGGTGGTGGTCATCGGCGGCATCGGCTCGGTCAAGGGCGCCATGGCGGCGTCGCTGATGATCGGCCTGGCCGAGACCTTCGGTCAGGTGCTGGTGCCGGAGGTGGCGGGCATGATCGTCTATGTGCTGATGGCCATCGTGCTGGTATGGCGGCCGGAAGGCCTGTTCGGGCGGGCCTGAGATGAATGCGCGCCTGATCAAGTTCCTGCCCTGGCTGGCGGTCGGCCTGCTCGGGCTGTTTCCGCTGGTCGAGAGCACCTTCTACATGCAGTTGCTGACCAAGGTGCTGATCATGGCTATTTTCGCCATGAGCCTCGATCTGCTGGTTGGCTACACCGGCCTCGTCAGCTTCGGCCACGCGGCCTATTTCGGCCTGGCCGGCTATGCGCTGGCGCTGATGGCGCCGCAATACGAGACGGTCAGCCTGTGGTGGTCATTTCCGGCCTCGATCGCCGTCTGCGCGCTGTTCGCATTGATCATCGGGATGCTGGTACTGCGCACGCGCGGCATCTATTTCATCATGGTCACGCTGGCCTTCGCGCAGATGCTGTTCTTCATCTTTCACGACACCAAGATTGGCGGCGGATCGGACGGCATCTATATCTATGCCAAGCCGACCATGAAACTGGGTGAGATGGAACTGGTCAACCTGGAGAAGCTCGAACAGTTCTACTGGTTGGCGTTGTTGTCGATGGCGGCGACCTATCTGTTGCTGCACCGCGTACTCGGTTCCAGCTTCGGCCGCGCCTTGCAGGGAATCAAGGTCAATGAGCATCGCATGCGTGCACTGGGTTTCCCGGTGTTCCGCTACCAGTTGGCGAGCTTCACGCTTTCCGGCGCGCTGGCGGGCATCGCCGGCTACCTGGCGGCCGTGCAATACGGCTTCGTCAATCCCGAGATTCTGTCCTGGCACCAGTCGGGCGCCGTGCTGATGATGGTCATCCTTGGCGGCATGGGCTCGCTGTACGGGGCGGTGATCGGCTCGTTCGCCTTCATATTGCTGCAGGAAGCGCTGTCCAACCAGGCCTGGTTCGGCGCCTGGGCAAAGCATTGGCAACTGGGGATGGGCATACTGATCATGCTGGTTGCATTGTATCTGCCGCAGGGATTGGCTGGCTTGATGCAGAAGTTCGGCAAAAAGCCCGTGACGGAGGCCGCCGATGAGTAGCAAGGGCCTGCCCCCCAGCCCCCTTCCCGAGGAAAGGGGTGATGTTGGCTCGCCTGGCTCGCAGGCAGTGACCGGCGCACCCATCCTGAGTACGCGGGGCCTGACCAAGCGTTTCGGCGGTCTGGTCGCGGTCAGCGATGTCTCGCTCGACCTGCATGTCGGCGAGATACATGTCGTGATCGGTCCCAACGGCGCCGGCAAGTCCACGCTGACCAATCTGCTGTCCGGCGATTTGCCGCCGACAACGGGCGAGGTCTTGTTCGAGGGCAGGAACATTGCCGGCTGCAGTTCGGACCAGATCTCGCGCATGGGTATCGGTCGCAGTTACCAGAAGACCAATATCTTCCTGCCCTTCACGGTGTTCGAGAACTGCCGCCTCGCCGCGCAATCGCGCACGCCGCACGCCTTGCGGGTGTTTCACCGCGCCGAGGGCTACGGCGAAGTCAATCGCCTGGCGCAGGAGGCGATGGCCTCCGCGGGCCTCGGCCATCGCGCCCAACGCGTCGCCGCCACCCTCTCGCACGGCGAGCAGCGCCAGTTGGAGATCGCCATGTGCCTGGCGACGCAGCCGCGCGTGCTGTTGCTCGACGAGCCGCTGGCCGGCATGGGACCGCACGAGTCGCAGCGCATGGTCGAGCTGATCAAGATGCTGAGCGCCGGCCATGCCATCATGCTGATCGAGCACGACATGGACGCCGTGTTCGCGCTGGCGCATCGCCTGACCGTGATGGTCAACGGCGAGGTGCTGGAATCGGGCACACCGGATCAGGTTCGCTCCAGCCCGGCGGTGCAACTGGCCTATCTCGGCGGCGAGGAACTGCTGCATGACTGAGACCCTCAACCGATCCGCGGCGCCGGCCTCGGCGGCCGACACGCTGCTCGAAGGCAGCGGTCTGCACACTTTCTACGGCGTCAGCCACATCCTGCACGGGGTCGATTTCGCCGTGCGGCGCGGCGAGACCATCGGCCTCATGGGTCGCAACGGCATGGGCAAGACCACGCTGATCAAGACCATGCTCGGCCTGGTGCGACCGCGTGAAGGGCAGGTCAGGGTGCGCGGCGTCGACATGACCCAGGCCGCGACACATGCCATCGCCCGTCGCGGCATCGCCTACGTGCCCGAAGGGCGCGGCATCTTCCCCAATCTGTCGGTACGCGAAAACCTGGTAATGGCCGCACGCGCAGGTGTCGATGGCCGCCGCGAGTGGGATTTCGACCGCGTCATTCATACCTTTCCGCGCCTCGGCGAGCGTCTCTCCAACGGCGGCGCGCAACTGTCCGGCGGCGAACAGCAGATGCTGACCATCGGCCGCGCGCTGATGACCAATCCCGACCTGCTGATCCTCGACGAGGCAACCGAAGGCCTGGCGCCGCTGATCGCGCGCGAGATATGGAGCATCATCAAGACCATCCGCGCCTCCGGCATCGCCACGGTGATCGTGGACAAGAATTACGCCGCAGTCATGGCGCTGGCGGATCGCAGCGTGGTGCTGGTGAAGGGCAGGGTGGTGTTTTCCGGCGAATCCAGCGAACTTTCGGACAATTCCGACCTGATGCACCGTTTCCTCGGAGTCTGAAGCGGTGCACAGCGGTTTCGTCAGGGCTTGCGGCCACAATCTCGAATACCAGTTGATCCCCGCGCACCAGATCAACCGGCCGACACTGGTGTTGCTGCATGAGGGCCTCGGCTCGGTGGCGATGTGGCGCGACTTTCCCATCCGTCTCGCCGCCGCCACAGGCTGCCGCACCCTGGTCTATTCGCGCTATGGCTACGGCCAGTCCGACGTGCTCGAAGAATCATTCGGCACCGACTTCATGCACCGCGAAGGGAGTGAAGCGCTGCCCGAACTGCTGGCGGAACTGGGCATCGAGCGCCCCCTTCTGGTCGGCCATTCCGATGGCGCCTCGATCGCCCTGCTGCACGCCGGCGACCGCCGCTTCGAGGTGGCCGGGCTGGTGGTCATGGCGCCGCACTGCTTCGTCGAAGACATCTCCATCCGCAGCATCGAGGCGGCGAAAGTCGCCTTCGAAACCACCGACCTGCCGGCCAAGCTGGGCAGGTATCACCGCGACGTCAGGCGCACCTTTTACGGCTGGAATGACATCTGGCTGAACCCGGATTTTCGCGCCTGGAACATCGAGGACTGTCTGCCGCATATCCGCTGCCCGATCCTGGCGATCCAGGGTGAGGACGACGAATACGGCACCATGGCGCAGATCGAGGCCATCGCGGCGCAGGCAAGCGCTGCCGTCGCTGTCGAACTGCAGAAGCTGGCCGATTGCCGGCATTCGGCGCACCGCGACCAGACCGCGGCGGTGATCGACGCGATAGCCCGTTTCATCGATACCGTCTGAATCGCCGTACCGCCAGCGCCTACTCCCTGTCCGGGCTGGCGTCGGCGGATCCTGGTCACGGTATTGGTGCGTCGGGTTGCAGTGCCGGCGCGGCGCGGCGAAACGCATCGAGTCGGTTGCAGGCGCGGTCGATCGCGACGATGTTCGGGTAGCGGGCGAGATCGACCTCGAAGCGGCGCGCGCTTTCCACCTGCGGAACCAGGTAGACGTCGGCGAGGCTCGGTGCGCCGCCGAAGCAGAATTCGCCGCGCGTGCCATCGGCTGCCAGCAGGGTTTCGAGCGTGGCGAAGCCGGCATCGATCCAGGTGGCGCACCAGGCAGCCGTATCGCAGTCGAACTGCCTGCGGAGGTACTCGAGGACGCGCCGGTTGTTGAGCGGATGGATGTCGCAGCCGACGATCGCAGCCAGCGCCCTGATCTTTGCCCGTTCGTTGCGGCCGGCCGGCAGCAGGGGCGGCGTCGGGTAGCGTTCTTCCAGCCATTCGATGATCGCCGGCGACTGGGTCAGGACCCGGTCGCCGTCGGCCAGCGCTGGCACCAGACCCTGCGGGTTGAGCGCCTTGAAGGCCGCGCCGAGATGTTCCTCGCTGCGCAGATCGACCGCGACATACTCGTAGGCCAGCCCCTTCAGATTGAGCGCAATGCGCAGGCGGTGCGAGGTGCCGCTGCGGAAGAAGTTGTAAAGCTGCATCGTCGTTGCTTGCGTCAGGCCGCCAGGCAGTTGCCGACGTTCCAGCCGTACAGCCATTCCATCGCATCGTAGAAGCGCTCGGGCGTGCGGCCTTTCCAGAGGTCGTTGCGTACCAGGCGCTCGACCCCCTTGGCGTGGTAGATGCGGCCCATCTCGCGCGAGGACAGCACGATGCGCGCGGTGCGGGCGACGCGCGAGCGCTGGTAAAGATCGAAAGCCTGGGCGAAGTCGTTGCCCTTAACCCGCAGCGCTTCGCCCAGGGTCACCGCGTCCTCCAGCGCCATGCAGGCCCCTTGCGCCATGTATTGCGTGGTCGGATGGGCGGCATCGCCGAGCAAGGTGGCGCGGCCGAAAGACCACTGGCCTATCGGTTCGCGGTCGGCCGTGGCCCAGCGTTTCCAGCTTTTCGGCAGATCGATCAACTGGCGCGCACGCGGGCAGATGCCCTGAAAGTAACTCTGCACTTCCTCCTTGCTGCCTTCGGTGACGCCCCATTCCTCCTGCTTGCGGCTGTGGAAGGTCACCACCACGTTGTATTGCTCGCCGCCGCGCAGCGGGTAGTGCACCAGGTGGCAATTGGGGCCGACCCAGATGCTGGCAGCATTCCACCGCAGGTCGGCAGGAAAATCCTTTTTGTCCACCACGGCGCGATAAACCACATGGCCCGTCACGCGATGCGGATCATTGACGTACTGCGCGCGTACCACCGACTTGACGCCGTCGGCGCCGATCAGGGCGACGCCGCGGTGGACGCTGCCAGTCTGGTCGAACACGGTGACGCTGTCGGCGTCCTGTTCGATGCGCTTCACCCGCGCCGAAGTCCGGAATTCGACGCGTCCGGTTTCCTGCGCGCCTTCCAGCAGCGATGTGTGCACGTCCACGCGATGGATCACCGCGTAGGGGTTGCCGAAGCGCTGGCGGAAGGCCTCACCGGTTGGAATGCGGCCGACCACATACTCGTCGATGGCGTCGTGCATGATCATGTAGTCGGTGTAGACCGCGCGACTGCGTGCTTTTTCGCCGACGCCCAGCGCGTCGAAGGCGTGGAAGGCATTGGGCCCGAGCTGGATGCCGGCGCCGATCTCGCCGATCTGCGGCGATTGCTCCAGAACCTTGACGCTGAATCCCTGGCGCACCAAGGCCAGCGCTGCGGCAAGGCCGCCGATGCCACCGCCGGCGACGATGACGGGAAGTTGTTGGCTCATCTTTCCTTTCCTTCTGCGTCTATTCGGGCTGGCCGATGGTGAGCGCGACCTCGCCGACACGATCGATGTGGCCGGTGATGCGGTCGCCGGGTTTGACGGCACCGACACCCTCCGGCGTACCGGTGTAGATGATGTCGCCCGGCTCCAGGTGATAGAACTGCGAGAGGTCGGCCAGCAGTTCCGGAATATTCCATATCAATTGGGAAAGGTCGGCGCTCTGCCTCGTTCCGCCATTGACCTGCAGCGTGATGGCGCCGCTCGCCAGCACGCCGAGGTCGCCGATCGGCAGGATGGCGCTGCACACCGCCGAGCGCTCGAAGTCCTTGCCCAGGTCCCAGGGGCGGCCCTGGTCGCGCGCCACCAGTTGCAGGTCGCGCCGCGTCATGTCGAGGCCCGCGGCATAACCGTAGATCAGGCCTTGCGCGTCGGTCGCGGCGAGGCGGAAGCCGTGGGCGCCGATGGCGACCACCAGCTCCATTTCATAGTGGTAGTTGGTGGTGCCGGTGGGGTAGGGCACGGTGGCGCCGGATTCGACAAGGGCCGACGGCGACTTGGTGAAATAGAAGGGCTTCATGCTTGCCTTGTCCACCGGGCGTCCCATTTCGACGGCGTGGGCGTGGTAGTTGCGGCCGACGCAGAATATGCGCTTGACCGGGAAGCGGGCGGTGTTGCCGATCACCGGCAGCGAGGGAGGCGGCGGTGGGTTCCACAGGTAGTTGGGAGCGGACATGTTTTCCTTTCAATTGCGAATTTCGTAGACGCCCAGCTTCTTCTGCAGCGGGGCATCATCGGCGATAAAGACGAAGGAGGGCTGGTCGGCGGCCAGATTCTGCAGCGCGATCGGCTCATAGCCGGGAATGCAGCAGGTATCGGCATCAGCGAGGCGGAAGCTGCGGCCGGCGGCCGCGACTTCCGTGCCGCCTTCGATCTGGTGGAAGACCATGGCGGTGGAGCGTGCCGGCATCTCCAGGCGTTCGCCGGGACGCAGCATCAGCGCCGAGTAGCCGAGGATGCGCTGGCAGTCGTGGCCGTTTTCGGGGTTGACGTAGGCCACCTGCACGGCCTCGATCTCCGGCCGCCGCGCCGCGATGGATTCGAGGGTGCGGCGCACGTCGGCCCAGGGGTAGCGCAGCATCGGGAAGGTCGCGCGGCTGCGGCTGAACATCGGCGCCGGCAGCACTCCGCCGCGCTGGTAGTCCTGTTCGACGCCCTCGGTGGCGACGGTTTGCGCCTTGCCCGCGGTGACGTAGGACGCCTCGCAGTAATAGACGATGGGCAGGTCCAGCACATCGAGCCACACCACCGGTTCGTCGCCGTCATGGCCGTGCTCGTGCCACATACCGCTCGGCGTCAGGATCAGGTCGCCGCGGCTCATCGGGCACTTTTCGCCCTCGACAGTGGTGTAAGCGCCATCGCCCTCGACGATCATGCGCACGGCATTGGGCGTGTGGCGGTGCGACGGCGCCCATTCGCCGGGTTGCAGCAACTGCATGCCGAGATAGATGGTGGAGCTGGCCTGCATTTTTTCCAGGCCATGGCCCGGATTGGCCAGCACCAGCACGCGGCGCTCGGCTTTCTCGATCGGCGTCAGTTCGCCCGCGCGCATCAGCAGCGGGCGCAAACCCTGGTAGGACCAGCAGGTCGGCTGCGTGCGGATCGCTGGTTTTTCCGGCGGCAGGACCGAACGCAGGCTGGGCCACAGCGGCACGAGATTCTTTTCAGTCAATGCCGCGCGATAGTCTTCCGGCAGGTCTTCTAGGCGCCCCAGTTCGTTCATCTTCGCTCCTTGGTCGGCGGTTGTGACGGCGGTGTCCGCTGATCCGCCGCATCGATGTTTTATTCACTGATGGGAATATAGACGCGTGAGATTTGGTCGTAAATCCGTTATTTTCAATATAAAGTATTCGAAATCAAAATAAAGGTCCGGCGCATGGATTCCATCGATATCCGCCTGCTGACGGTGTTTGACGAGATTTACAAGACGCGCAGCGTGACGGCCGCGGCCGAAGCGCTCGATCTCGGCCAGCCGGCCGTCAGCGTGGCGCTGGCCAAACTGCGCCGGCATTTCGGCAATCCCCTGTTCGTGCGCACCTCGGGGGGGATGGAGCCGACGCCCTTCAGCGAGGGCTTGGTGCAGCCGGTGCGCGAGGTGCTGGCAGCCCTCGACCAGGTACTGGGCTATCGCAGCGAATTCGATCCGGCGACGGCGAAGCGCACGTTTCGCATCTGCATGACCGACATCAGCCAACTGGTGCTGCTGCCGCGCCTGTGGGAAACCTTGCGGCTGGCGGCCCCCGGCATCTGCATCGAGATCATCCCGATGTCGGCCGACGCCGCGCGCCTGCTGGAAAGCGGCGAGGCGGACCTGGCGATCGGCTTCATGCCGCAGCTCGAGGCCGGCTTCCACCAGCAGTCGTTGTTCGTGCAGAGCTTCGTTTGCCTGGTCGGGCGCCGGCATCCGCGCATCGGCGACACGCTCGATCTTGCGCAGTTCGAGGCCGAGGACCATGCCGCGATCAGTTCCTCCGGGTCCGCGCCCGCGCTGCTCGAAAGCGAAATAGCGCGCCAGGGCATCAAGCGCCGCGTTGCCCTGAAAAGCCCGAGCTTCCTTGCCGCGGCCTTCGTCGTCGAGCATACCGACCTGCTGCTGACGATTCCGCGCCGGCTTGGCGAAATCATGGAGGGGCGGGGCAATTACCGGATCTTTCCGGCACCCTTTGCGCTTCCCGACTACGAAGTCAAGCAGCACTGGCACGAGCGCTTCCACCATGACCCCGGCAACCTTTGGATGCGCCGCCTGGTCTCACAGTTGCTGGCGGGGAAAACCTAGTACAGAGTCATTTGCAACCGATGGACGCAATTCCAACGGTCATCCCGGGCTTTGCCGGCCCGCGAAGCGGCATCCCCGGCATGCAAAGCACCCAGAATCCAGTAACGGCCGCCGCCTTCATCGCTGTGCCGACCTTTATGCCGCCAGCGGCGTGACCTCCGCATCGATTCGCTCGTGCATGTCTCGATAGGCGGTTTCGAGGTTGTACTGTGCTTGCAGGTTGATCCAGAAGGCGGCGTCGGTGGCGAACAGTCGGGCCAGGCGCAAGGCGGTATCGCCCGTAATCGACCTGTTGCCGGCGCAAATTTCGTCGATGCGGCGCTGCTGCACGCCCGCCAGCTTCGCCACCCTGTAGCGGGTAATCCCCAGCGGCTCGATGAAATCCTTCATCAGCACTTCGCCGGGATGCACGGGGGCCAGCCGACGTCCGGTGGCGATATCCCGGAAATCCATACCCTTCAGTTGTTCGCGTGCGATGGTCATGGCCCGATTCCTCTCAGTGATAGGCCGCAATCTCGACATCCGTCGCATCGCCATCGCCCCAGCGGAAGCAGATGCGCCACGAAGGCTAGTGGCTCAGGCCGCCACCTTGCCGCCATGCGATTCGCGCGCGGTGCCGGTCAGGGCCAGGTGGTCGATGACCACCGGCGGTCGGTTGGGAAATTGCGCCACCAGTTCCAGCTTGCCGCCCATCGCCTCGACGTAGCGGCGCAGCGTGGAGAGCAGCATGTCGCTGCGCTTTTCCAGCCGTGAAATGGTGTCCTGGCCCACCCCCAGCGACGCGGCGAGATCTTGCTGGGTTTGCGCCACGGCTTGCCGCAAGTCTTTCAGCGTTGCCAGTTCGCCGGCGCGCGCCTCGATGGCGGCGCGGCGCTTGGCCGGCAGTCGCTCCAGCAGGTGATCAAGTTTTTTTGCCATGTCGATGCTCCTTGTTCGTTGTGACCAATGTGACCAGATGTGCGTCAAAGCGCGCGTCCGCCAACGCAATCAGCCGTTTGTAAAAGCGCCGTTGATCCGCGCCGCTCTTGTCGCCGCCCACCAGCAAAATCGCCTGTCGCTCTGGGTCGAAGGCAAAGGCCACGCGCCATACCTCACCCGCCCAGCCAAAGCGCAACTCCTTCAAGTTGGCGTGCTTTGATCCCTTCAGCGTATCCACGGTCGGCCGCCCCAAGCCGGGGCCGAAATCCCGCAGCAGCAGGGCATGGGCCAGCAGTTCATCCTGCAGCGGTTCGGCCATGGCCGCGAATTTGGCGGCGAAATCGTCGTGAAAGAGGACGGTCCAACTCATGTGCGAATTATGTACTTAAAGCCATAATTGTTCAAGTGGTCTGATGCACTCAGTCGCCGTCTCGCCAGCGCCGACTACTGGCTTGGTCGCGTCACCGGCAGAGGGGGGCGGTTCGATCGAGGAATTGATCATTTTTGCACTTCAGCAATAGGCAACAATCCTGGGCGCAATGCGTTTGGACCAATTACGCCACTGTGCCCAAAGTAGACGGAGGCAGGTTGAGAAAGCGGACGCTCAGGTACTACTCACTGGGTGCCGCCTCCTGTGACTGAGGCAAATGGTCGGTGATTTCAAACCACGAAGCTTTTGAACCAACCATGACGTGGCGCATGGGTTTGCAACCCGGATCACCATCTATCGTGCCCAATGCCAAACCGAAGGCGTCTTGATACGCTTGCTTGGCAACATACTGCATAGTGGAACCGCACACCTTGCAGAAGGTTCGCGTGACTTCTGGGGAAGACTGATATTGGCCAAGTTGCTCTTCACCTTGAACCCATCGGAAGTTACTGACCTCAACATATGCCCATGTGGCGAAAGCGGCACCCGTTACCTTTCTGCACATAGAGCAATGGCAGTTGCGCGCAAACTGGAGCGGATTAGCAATTTCGTATCTGATTGCGCCACAAAGGCAACTGCCAGTAATCATCTTTTGCCTTCTACCGTGGAGTTGAGGCGCCTGCGCGGCTTTTCGCGCAGGTCGCCTCGAACGCAGGGATAGACAGCGCCTTCATTCGGTGAGCCCCAAAAACGAAAAGTCCACTCCGAACTCGCTAGCTCCTGCAATCTCACGCTTGAACTCCTCGAAGACGGCAAGCATGTGCATGTCTCCAACTTGAATTCTTGAAGGAAGGATTTCATGCAACTGCTCAGACGTGGATTTCATCAACTCTACAAAAAGGTAGCGGAAGAATTCAGCAATCGCCCGTAGCGTCGTCTGTGAGTTAGCGTTAGACCAAAACATTGCCTTCTTCGGAATTTGTAGGCCTGACCAGTGCTCACCGTCGATCGAGAACGGTACATGCCATTCATGTCCGGCGTCTTTCGGTTCCTCTACCACCGCTTCGATCGCTGTTACCTTAGGGTGGACATATTCATTTCGAGCCGTAATCAGCTCCTTCATTCGTTGAACTTCTACCCGGCCTCGATCAAGAGCACCAAACTCGGAAAGGAGGAGAAAGGTTTCGACCTTTGCCAGCGCCGGAAGCTTGTCGAGTTCAGTGCGAAGGGTTGCAGACAACTCAAGAGAATGAATTAGGCAGTTGGCCGCACACTCAACACTCAGTGCGGCTGCAATGACAGATGCTCTTGCATAGCGGTTCATCCGAAACGAGTCTGACTCGACCGCAGCGCACCGATGCTGAAACGCTGCGTCAGCAAGTAAATCGTAGAACGCTATGTAGTGGAACGTGGCTGGAGCCCGAAAGTCGCTGGTCATGTGTGGGATGGAGTACGAGTTGGGTGCAACCTGCGCTGCGCGGCTTCATCGCGCAGCGTCCAGTGACCGAAGGGAACGGGGGCGACCGCCATGTTAGAACTCAATGCCATTCCTTTGGATCGCTGGAGAATCGCTCACGCTCAAGGCGGCGGAGTTCTTCGAAGGCTACGGTGCGCTCCTTAATCTCCGACCACGCTCGCCGAAAGGCGGGCAGCGCTAGATTTGCCCTAATTCCGGCAGACCAGCTTCGCCAGACTTCGGGTGAGATTCGCCCACGTTGGCGGAGGGAAATCTGTTCGTTTGTAAGGTCAAAGTACCGATACAACTCGTCGAAAGCTTGCTCGTATTTGGCATCACTAAGTTCTTCTCCGAGCAATGCGTTCTTCGACAATTCACCGGCCAGTTCGCGATATTCCTTTCCGAGCGCGTCCTCGAATTGGAGCTGCGCAATTTCTTTGCTTGTCTTTAACTGGTGTCGCGCATACCAGACGCCAACGGCGGCGACGCAGGCTGCAATCGCAGACACCGCGCTCCCCGTAGCACTCACAATATCAGTGATCTCGGACATGTGCCCCCTTTGAGTTCTAATAGTGTTTACACGGGCACAGGGGTCCGTATAACAACTGATATTGATGACGCCGAGAATGATGCTTGAAAGTCACTGGAACCAATCACTTGGCATTTTGCCTGTCAGTATAACAACAGCAATATGTCGGACACCAGCGGCATCTTCAACGTGACTCATTCGCTTCGAGTGACTGCTTTGTGGAAAATTTGTCAGTGACCACACGTGGCCGAACTGAGTCAGTCAACAAGAGCCAACATGGTATCCCTGATTTCAGGATTTACTGCCGTAGCGCCAGCGCCGACTTTCTAGGCCGAAAACAGTTCCATGAACTGCTGGCGCAGCCAGCGGTTGCCCCTGTCGTCGTGAAAGCGTTCCTGCCAGCACTGCTTGATGTCGAAGGCGGGAATCGCGATCGGCAGGGGCAGCAGCTTGACCTCGTTGTGCTGCGATAGCTGGCTGCCGACGCTGTGCGGCACGATGGCGACCATGTCGGTGGTGGCGACGATGCTGGCCAGCACCAGGAAATTCTGCATCCTGAGCGTGATGCGCTGCTCCAGGCCGTGTTCGATCAGGGTGCGCTCGATGATGCCGTGGCCCCAGCCGCCGGGCGTGACGATGGCATGCGCGGCCGCGGCGAACTGGCGTGCCGTGATGCGCTCGCCGATCGACGGATGGTCCTTGCGCACCACGCAGACATAGCGGTCGCGGAACAGTCGCTGCACGTAAAAGCCGGCGCGGAAGTCGGGCAGGTTGCCGATCGCCAGATCGACCTCGCCGTTCCTCAGCGCATCCTCGGCCGACTCGGGCGGCATGGGCAGGGTGCGCAGGCGCACGCCGGGGGCGATGCGGTTGAGGCGCGCCAAGAGGCGCGGCAGGAAGTAGGCCTCGCCGAGGTCGGTGAGAAAGATCGCGAAACTGCGCTGCGAAGTGGCGGGATCGAATTCCTGGCTGGCGGCAAGCGAAACGCGGATGCTGGCCAGGGCCTGGCGGATCGGATCGGCAATGCCTTGGGCATAGGGTGTCGGCACCATGGCGTTGCCGAGCCGGACGAAGAGGCGGTCGCCGGTGGCCTTGCGCATGCGCGACAGGGCGTTACTCACGGCCGGCTGCGACAGGTCCAGGCGCTCGGCGGCGCGACTGATCGAGCCCTCGGCGAGCACCGCATCGAAGACCACCAGCAGGTTGAGATCGAATTCCGCAATATTCATGATGTGAATGATGTGTATTGATGCTATTCGCTACAAGTAGATAATGTTTTGCCCTAGAGTGCAAGTGGCGATGGATTTCCGTCGCGGCAGACCGGGACACCCGGCGACAAAAAGGAGGAGAAGCATGCTCGAAGGCTGCGTGCCCTGGCCCGCCGACGTGGCGGCGCGTTACCGCCGGCAAGGCTGGTGGGAAGGCATCACGATTCCGCAACTGCTGGAGCGCCGCGCCGCGCGCCATCCGCAGAAGACGGCGCTGGTCTGCGGCGAATTGCGGCTCAGCTATTCTGACCTGGTGACGGGTTCGCGGCGCCTCGCCTGCCGCTTCCTCGCAGCCGGCATCGCGGCGCAGGACCGCGTCGTGCTGCAACTGCCTAACGGCCCGGAATTCGTCTTTGCCTATTTCGCGCTGACGCGCATCGGCGCGATACCGGTGACGGCATTGCGTGCCCATCGCCACAGCGAGATTCGGCATTTCCTGACCGCGTCGGGTGCCACGGCCTATGTGATCCCGGATCGCATCGGCAACTTCGACTATCGCGAGATGGCGCGCGAGGTCGGCAGCGATGCGCCGGCCTTGCGCCATGTTTTCGTCGCCGGCGAACCCGGCCCCGGGCAGATCGACCTGCGCGCAATGATTGCCGCGCCGCTGTCGGACGCTGCCGTCGCTGCGATGCTGGCCGGGCATGTACCCGATCCCGGCGAAGTGACGACCATGCTGCTCTCCGGCGGCACGACCTCGCTGTCGAAACTGATCCCGCGCACCCACGAGGATTACGTGCTCAATGCCCGGCTCTGCGGCCGCGCCGGCGGCTTCGACGAGGCCACGGTATTCATGGCCATCCTGCCGCTGGGGCACAACTACAACCTGGCCTCGCCCGGCATGCTCGGTACCGTCTACTATGGCGGTACCGTGGTACTGGCCGCATCGGGCGACCCCGCCGAGGTGTTCTCGCTGGTGCAGCGCGAGAAAGTGACGGTGATCGCCGCCGTCGTGCCGTTGATTTCCAACTGGCTCAATTCGCCGGTGCCCGACGGCTTCGATCTTTCCTCACTGCAGGTGATCCAGAACGGTGGCGCACGGCTGGCGCCGGAACTGCGCGGGCGGTTGCGCGAGCGCTTCGGTTGCATCGCACAGGAAATCTACGGCACGGCCGAAGGCCTGATCAACATGGTGCCCCTGGACGCGTCTGACGAGATGCTGCTCAACAGCTCCGGCGTTCCGGTCTGCGAGGACGACGAGATCAAAGTGCTCGACGATGACGGCAACGAGGTGCCGGACGGCGAGCCCGGCGAACTGGTCACGCGCGGTCCCTATACCATTCAGGGCTACTACAAGGCGCCCGAGAAACAGGCCGAGGCCTTCACGCCCGACGGCTACTACCGCATGGGCGACATCGTGCGGAAGCAGGGCCGCCACGTGTTCACCGAGGGCCGGCGCAAGGACCTGATCAACCGCGGCGGCGAGAAGATCAGTTGCGAGGAGGTCGAGAACCTGATCTTCGCCCATCCCAAGGTCAAGGCCGTGACCCTGGTGGCGATGCCCGACCCGGTGTTCGGCGAGAAAGCCTGTGCCTTCGTCATCGCCAGGGAGGGCGAGTCCCTGGAATTCGGGGAACTGATCGCCTTCCTGCGCAGCCAGAAGATCGCCAGCTTCAAGCTGCCGGAGCGCCTCGAAGTGGTCAGCGAATTTCCCCTCAGCCCGGTGGGCAAGATCCTCAAGCGATCTTTGCGCGAAACGATCGCGGCCAGGATAGAGCGCGAAACGGCGGACGCGAAAGCATGAAGATCCGCATCATCGGCGGCGGACCGGCCGGCCTCTACTTCGCTTCGTTGATGAAGCGCGAAGACCCGGCGCACGACATCGTGGTCTACGAGCGCGGCCCGCGCGATGCGACCTGGGGCTTCGGCGTGGTCTTCTCCGATCGGGCGCTGGAGTTCCTGCGCGCCGACGACGAGGCCATGTACCGCCTGCTGACGCCGCTGATGGAGACCTGGCCCAACCTGACCATCGTCCATGACGACACGCGCATTCCGATCGCCGGTAACGGCTTCGCCGCCATCGGCCGTCTGGAACTGCTGAGCCGGCTCTATGCACATGTCGAGTCGCTGGGCGTGAGGATCGAGTTCGACAGCGAGATATCCTCGCTGGCCGATACCGCGAGGCTGGGCGGTGCGGATCTGGTGGTCGCCGCCAACGGCGCGTTTTCCTGGATACGCAATGAGAACGAGGACAAGTTCGGCACGGAAACCGACCTGCGCTCCAACCGCTTCATCTGGTATGGCACCAGCAAGGTGTTCGACAGCCTGTCGCTGACTTTCCGCAACACCGAACATGGCGTGTTCTGCGCCCACCACTATCGCTACAGTCCGCGCATGAGCACCTTCCTGGTCGAAGTTACCGACGCCACCTGGCAACGCGCCGGGTTCGCTGCAATGAGCGAAGAGGAAACAATCCGTCATTGCGAGCGGGTGTTCGCGCCGGACCTGGATGGCCATCCGATACTCTCCAACAAGTCCTTCTGGCGCCAGTTTCCGGCAATCTCTAACTGGCAGTGGAGCTTCGACAACGTGGTGCTGATGGGCGACGCGCTGCGCACGGCACACTTTTCGATCGGCTCCGGCACGCGCCTGGCCATGGAGGACGCCATCGCGCTGTGGAAGGCGCTGCGCGATACGGGAAGCCTGCCGGAGGCCCTGGCGTTCTACCAGGAACGCCGCATGCCGCCGATGAAGAAGATCCTGGACGCGGCCAATGTCAGCATCCGCTGGTACGAGGAGATGGACCAGTTAATGGCCCTGCCGCCGGTCGATTTCGCCTACAGCTACATGATCCGGACCGGGCGCGTGGACCACGCCGAAGTCCGCCGCCGCGACCCTGCGCTGGCGCGCGCCTACGAGGTCAATCACCCCGGGTTGGTCTAGTACGCAGACATGTTGAAACCGATGGATGTAGGAGCGAGCTTGCTCGCGAC
>NZ_JASJPC010000067.1:0-15013 GCF_031426875.1 Sulfuritalea sp. | reverse complement strand
CGACCTCAGTTGCATATGGCATAGCACTGTCCGCATGATTGAGAACAGACCCTAGTAGTCAGTCAACAAGGAAAAGGCGCATTCCCTGTAGGAGCGAGCTTGCTCGCGATAAGCCGTTGTCGCGAGCAAGCTCGCTCCTACATCCATCGGTTTCAACATGTCTGCGTACTAGAACGTGTCGTTGCACAGGAAGGGTTGGGGACCGCAAACCGCAACGGCTTGTACCGGCTTGCCAACAGACTTCTTCTCGCCCGCTGCCACGGCCTCTTCATACTGTTTGTCGGCCTTGAACTTTTTCATCGGCCTGGGCGCCTCTGCCGGCTTCGGTGCGGGTAGGGCCTTCTTTTCCTGGACCGCCGGCTTTGCCGGCGCCGAATACTGCGCGCCGACCTGAACGGGCAGCAGGACGCCTGCGCACAGGAGAAGCGCGGAGAGGCGGAGTGGCATTGCGAATCGTGTCTTCATCAGGTTTTCTCCTTGCCCGGTCGCCGGGTTTCGCCTTCCGGTCAATTCGGCGCGACGCCCTTGATCAGGCCGATCACGCTCCTGCACGTCGCCTCGTCATCGTCGAAGCCGCCGTGCGTCGCGCTCTGGCTCTCGGCTCCGGGCGAAGTCCAGGCACGCGCGTTGGGCAGGTTCAGCGCACCGATGTCCCGGTTCCAGTATTTCTCCATGCCCAGGAGCGGCGTGCGCTTGCCGCCTTCGAAGGATTCCGACACCAGGTAGAGCAGCGAGCGCGTGTAGTAGAGGATGGGCTTGCAGCTCGGGTCGGCCTGCTCCTGCCTGTCGCCGAGGTGGAACTGGTTGAGCTGCTTGACCCTGCCCTTGCCGCCGCTTGGCGTCAGGCGCGGCAGCACGCAGCGATTGAAGAGATCGACGGTGACCGCCGGCGCCATCAGGTTCAGGGTCTCGAAGTTCCAGCCCAGCCCGCACAGCCGATCGACGATATGGCTATGCACGATGGAACCGGCGGAATGGCCGATCAGGTGCAGCCGCACCGGCGACCGGGAGAACTCAGGCGACTGCGTCGCCGCTTCGTAGAGCAGGCGCCCGCCGCTGTTGGGTGCAGCGGAGATGGCGTCGGCGTTCTGCTTCATCTCGCCCCAGACCACGCTGCCCGGCCCGGCCAGCAGGCGTTCGACGCGCTGGTTCCAGAAGTGCTTGAGCTGGTCGCCGAGGCCGGCGGTGAGGCGCGGCTGACCCGTGATCAGATCTTCGAGGCGGTTCTTCAAGGTGGACATCAGGTCGGTTTCCCACATCAGGAAGATCGGGAATATCTTCGCTTCGTAGAGCGCCGGAATCCAGGCGGCTGCGGTGGCGGCGGCATCATCCTCGCCGACCAGCCCGCCGTGGGCGTAGATCGCGATGTCTACCGCGGCGTCCGCCGGCAGGCTCCAGTTCTTGCGCGCCGCGGCGAGTTGCGGGCCGACCAGCGCCGCGACGTCGCCGGGCTGGGTGCGGAAGCGCCCGCTGGACGAAAGCCGTCCGTTGTTTTCCATGTCGATGATGAAGGGCGATATCTCACGGTCGCGCAGCACCAGATCGGTGGCCAAGCGCACTCTGCCGCGGTCGACGCGCAGCGAGACGGCACCGGCGATTTCGAGGTGCTGCTCGGTGACCACGCCGAGCTGGGCCACCCAGCAGTCCATGGCATTGGCTATCCAGTCTTCGTAGCTCAGCACCGCGAGGCCGCCGCTGCCCCAGGATTCGCCCCAGGAGTTCTGGATGATGAAGCCCTCGCCCGTGTAGCCGACGATGACGAAGGCGTGGCCGCCGTCATCGGGCGCGGCTTGGCGCGGCGGGATCTGCCACCAGCCGCTGCCGGTCCTGGTCGCGCCCAGGCCCTCGTTCCAGCCGGCGTGACAGACCGCGCTGGCGTAGAGGATGCCGACTTCGTTGAGCGCGACATGCATGTCGGTGATCGAGCGCGACTCGACGCGGTAGTAGGCGCCCAGTGGCCGTGTTGCGGCGTCGAGCCACCAGTCGTCCGCCGCCCGTTTCGCAGCGGACGGCATATCGATGAACTGCCACAGCGTCTCGCGGCAGACGCCGTGCTTGTACCAGCCTTTCATCGCGCCGCGCAGGCTGGAGCCGGTGTCTGCGACGGCGCCGGGAAATTCGTCATAGCGCCGCGCCATCGAGTAGATCATCCAGGGCGAGACCGGCTTGGCTTTCGGCTCGCGCCGGCGCTGCAGGTGGTGCACCACGCTGGCCAGCGCAAAGCCGGTGCAGGCGCTGCTGTCCTCCTGATTGAGCACCGGCAGGGCGATCTGCGGCTTGAGAGTTGGCGCTGGCGCGACGGCGATCGACGGCTGGTAGGGCCGGTCGCGCAGGTCGAGGGCGTCGGGCACGACAGTGCGGCGGGGGATCGAGGGCCTGGCGGCGGTCTTCTTCGGCATGGCGAGAGTCTCCTGGTTGTCGGCACGGTGCGGCCGGTTAGGCGATTCGCATAAGTCGCGTATTGGACACCTAATGCCGACGGAATGCAAGTGGCGGCTGTTGCACTGCAGCAAGTGCGCGCGACGGACCAGGCTTGGCCTGTACGACGAATGGCGATGCCCGCCTATTCGTGCTCTAATGCGCGGTTTCGCGCAGCGGCCGCCTTGTTGACTGCCCGCCGCTGCATTGTTCATTGCCGACCATCCACGATCTTCCGCAATACCGACCGAGCCCCATGCTTTCCCCCACTCCAGACGCCATGAGCCGCGACGAAAAGCGCGCCGGCGTTTCCCTTGCTTCGATCTTTGCGCTGCGCATGCTCGGCCTGTTCCTGATCCTGCCGGTGTTCGCGATCCACGCCCAGACCATTCCCGGCGGCGACGACCTGACCCTGGTCGGCATCGCGCTGGGCGCTTACGGGCTGACCCAGGCGATGTTCCAGATCCCCTTCGGCATGGCGGCCGACAACTTCGGGCGCAAGCGGGTGATCGTGCTCGGTCTGCTGCTGTTTGCCGTCGGATCGGCGGTCGCGGCCCTCGCAGGGGATATCTGGTGGACCATTTTCGGGCGGGTGCTGCAGGGCGCCGGGGCGATTTCGGCCGCCGTCACCGCGCTCGCCGCCGACCTGACACGCGACCAGCACCGGACCAAGGTCATGGCCATGATCGGCTCGTCGATCGGACTGGTGTTCGCCCTGTCGCTGGTGGCCGCCCCGGCGCTGTACGCCGTGATCGGCATGAGCGGGATTTTCTGGCTGACCGCAATCCTGGCGGTTGCCGCCATCGGCCTGGTTACCCATGTCGTGCCGCCGGCGCCGCCGCTGCCGCCCGGGCCCAAGCCATTGTTTCGCGAGGTGCTGTTCGATACCCAGTTGCTGCGGCTCAACTTCGGGATATTTACCTTGCACATGGTGCAGATGGCGATGTTCGTCGTGGTTCCCGGTCTGCTGGTCCGCTACGGCGATCTGCCCCTGGCCTCGCACTGGAAGATCTACCTGCCGGCGGTGCTGGCCTCGTTCGTCCTGATGGTGCCGGCGATCATTTACGCCGAGAAGCGCAACAAGGTGCAGGCGGTGTTCGTTACGGCCATCGGCCTGTTGCTCGCGACGCTGCTGGCGATGTGGCTGGGCAGCACGAGTTTCATGATGATGGCGGGCGGGCTGCTGAGTTTCTTCGTCGCCTTCAATATTCTCGAAGCCATGCTGCCCTCGCTGATTTCGCGCATCGCGCCGCCGAACGCCAAGGGCGCCGCGCTGGGGGTGTACAACACGACCCAGGCGCTCGGCCTGTTCGTCGGCGGCGCCATGGGCGGCTGGCTGGTGAAGAATTTCGATGCGGGCGCGGTGTTCGTCGGCGGCGCCGCGATGGTCGCGCTCTGGCTGGTGGCGGCCGCCACCATGCCGCCCGTGCCGATGCGCCGGGCAGTTGCAACGTCGCCATCCACGCATGGCATACTTAAAGCTAAATCCTGAGGAGGAATCAGCATGGCTTCAGTCAATAAGGTAATCATCGTAGGCAACCTCGGCGCGGATCCCGAGATGCGCTACCTGCCGAGCGGCGAGGCGGTGGCCAACCTGCGCGTTGCGACGACGGACGTGTGGAAAGACAAGGACGGCAACAAGCAGGAAGCGACCGAATGGCATCGCATCAGTTTTTTCGGCAGACAGGCGGAAGTGTGCGGCCAGTATCTGAAGAAAGGTTCGCAAATCTACGTTGAAGGCTCCATCCGCACGCGCAAGTGGCAGGACAAGGAAGGCCAGGATCGCTACACGACCGAGGTTCGCGGCGACCGCATGCAAATGCTCGGCGGCCGCCAGGGCATGGGCGACGCCCCGCCGCGCGACGGCGGCGGCGCGGTTGCCGGCAGTGGCGGCGGCAGTCGTCCGGCAGCGGCGCCGCAGCCGGCCGGCGGCAGCTTCAATGATTTCGAGGACGATATCCCGTTCTGACCCGGGCTGCTGCGCATCGGGTGTTCAGGGGTTCTTGTTCGGCGCCCGCGGCAAGGCTCTTGCCTCCCGCACCAACTCGCCGCAATCGCTGTCCTTTCCCGGACCGGCATCGATCAGGGGGATCAGCGTCAGCAGGGGATTGACCAGGCCGAGCGCAATCGCGCCGAGGGCACGCGCGGCAACACGCCCCTTGTCGACGGCCACCGTCGGCCTGGCAAAGCTGCCGCGCAGGTAGATCGGACTGCGCAAGGCCACCGGGCTGGTGTATTTGGTTTTCTGGTTGAGCGTCAGATCGAGTTTTTCCTCGCCCAGGTCGATGCTGCCGGTGCCGACGATGGTGGTGACCTCGGTGTCGAAGATCAGCGCGTTGGCCTGCATGTTGCCTTGCTTGACGCCGAAGCCGGCCACCGCGCAACGCAGGGTGACGAGTCGATCGCCGGTCAAGCTCAGCTCGAGTATTTCCCAGAGGTGAAGGCCGGCTTTTTCCATCATCATTTTGCTGACCTTGCCGCCGGCGACGACGAGATCGACCTTGCCCGCGGAACTCGCCAGCATTTGTCGCACCGAGCTGCCCGTGCCTCTCAGGTCGAAGTCGCCGTTGAGCTGGCCGATGCTGGCCTTGCCCAGCTCCGACGTCGGGAACAACTTGGACAGCAGAATTTTTCTGGCCTTGATCCTGGCATGGGCCTGGATCGGCTCGCTGCGTCCGTCCAGTGAAATCACGGCATTCAGCTGGCCGCCGGCGACGCCGAAATCCAAGGGATCGAGCTTCAGCACGGAATCGCGCAGGCTCAAATGGGTCACCAGGTCTTCCAGTGGCAATTCCTTGGCGTGGCGGAAGGTCTTGGCTTTCAGCGTCACCTCGGCGTCGACGCTATCCCAGCGATCGGTGTTGAACGGCAGGTCGGGCAGCACGCGCGCCAGCACCGGCGTCGGCGTGGCCGTGGGCACGGGCGCGGGTGCCGCCTGCTTGGCGGCTTGCACGCTGCCGGGCCGGGCGCCGATCAGGGGGCCCAGGTCGGCGATATCGAGGACCTTGGACACCAGGTCGGCTTTCATTGCCGGGCGCTTGCCGCCGGTGTCGACCTGGAGCGACCCGGCGATGTCGCTGCCGCCGATGCGGCCCGAGAATTTATCGTAGCGCCAGCTATTCGTCTGGTGCAGCAGGTGCCCTTCGGTGGCGTAGGCGCGGGTTTCGGGAAAGGCGATGCCAAGCAGGGGGAAAAGCTGAGCCAGGCTGTCGCCGCGAATGGCGAGACGCATGTCCACCGCGGAAAACTTCAGCAGGCTGGTAATCGTGCCGGCGGCCTTGACGGTGGTATGCCCGACGCTGAACTCGGTTTGCAGCGGATAGGGCGTGGCTTCGTCGCGCAGGCCGAGCACCGGCCCGCCTTTGCCGCTGCCCTTGAGCCGCATGCCCTTGTACTGCCCTTGCGCGCTGAAGCTGACTCCGGCGGCATCCGCCTGGCTGCTCGACGTCGACAGCTCGGCGCGGATGCTGGTCTTTTGCCCGACATCGTCGTAGCCGAGCCGGCCCTGGTCGAGGGTCAGGCGGTCGATGCGGATGCGCGCTTCCTCATCCTGCTGATCCAGGTCCAACAACCAGTTGCGGCGACCGTCGCTGGCTTGTTCGAGGAAAACGATGGGGTGTTCGAGACGCACTTCGGGCAGCACGATGTTGCGCGCCAGCAACTGCGGCAGGTGAATAGCGACGTCCACCGCATCGGCGGTGACCATCTGCTTTTCCTTGGCCCAGGGCGGATTGGCGAAGCTCACCGCAGCGGCGCGAATGTGCGGCGAGGGCCAGCCCAATTTCACGGTCAGATCGCCGTTGATGGCCAGCACGCGCCCGGTGCGCTCCGTGGTCATGCGCTCGATCGGAGCGCGCAACCAGTTCCAGCCGAAAATGGCGATGAACAGTACGGCCAGAGCGACCGGCGCCAGCAGAATTCCGGCTATCCATTTGAGCGAACGTGGCAGTGTCATTATTGTGTATTCAGCGCAGCAAAAGCGTGCCCGGCCCAGGCAGGAAGTTGCCGCAATTATCCCTGGCCGAGCCGGGTCGCACGGTGCGACACCGTACATAGACCACGGCGAGTCGCCGGTGGTTCCTGGCCGGTGCAGGCAGCACCGAGGCGCGCGTCGGCCGGGGAGGCCGGCAGGCGCCTGTCTATAATGTCCGCGGACCGAGCTACCGTGAGCCAGCATGCCTGAAAAACTGAAACTGCTTTCCTGGCGCGACATCGTCTTTGTCGCACTGCCGTCGCTGTTGCTGGCCATCGGCGCGTTCTGGCTGGCGGCGCAGTTCATCCAGCCGGCGCCGCCGGACCGGCTAATCGTCAGCACCGGAAGCGAGAGCGGCGCCTATCAGCGCTTCGCCGCACGCTACAAGGATGTGCTGGCGCGCTACGGCATCGAGCTGGTGGCGAAGATCTCCGCCGGGTCGCCGGAGAACCTGCAGCGCCTGCGCGATCCGGGGTTCGAAGTCGATGCCGCCTTCATTCAGGGCGGCACGGCGCGTGCGGGCGAGGATGACGAACTGGTTTCACTGGGCGACTTCTACCATGAGCCGCTGTGGATTTTCTACCGCGAGACGGCGCTGCGCGGCGGCGACAAGCTGCTCGATCTCAAGGGCATGCGCATCGCCGTCGGCGGCGCCGGCAGCGGTACCCAGCAGCTCGCGATGGAGCTGCTGGCGGCCAACGGCATCGACGCCAGGAACACGAAATTGATCGAAGCGGGCGGCATGGATCTGGTCGAACGGCTGCAGAAGCGGCAGATCGACGCCGTATTCGCGGTTGGACCGACGCAGTCCGCACTGGTCTGGTCGCTGCTCTATACGCCGGGCGTACGCCTGATGAGCCTGACCCATGCCGAAGCCTACACGCGGCGCTTTCCTTACCTGACGCGGCTGGTGCTGCCGCGCGGAGCCATCGATCTGACCGAGGACATTCCGCCGCGCGATGTCCAGTTGGTGTCGCCGCTGGCGACGCTGTTGGTGCGCGAGGACACGCATCCGGCGCTGATCGACCTGCTGATGCAGGCCGCGGGCGAAGTCCATGGCGAACCCGGCGTGTTCCAGAAGCCCAATGAATTTCCGCGCGCCGGGCACAGCGGGTTTCCGCTGTCGAAAGAAGCCGAGCGCTACTACAAGTCCGGCAAGCCTTTCCTGCAGCGCTACCTGCCGTTCTGGGCGGCGACGCTGATCGACCGCATGGTGGTGATGCTGGTGCCGCTGCTCGCCGTGCTGCTGCCGCTGTTCAAGTTCGCGCCGCAGCTCTATGGCTGGCGGGTGCGCTCGCGCATCTACCGGCGCTACGGCGAACTGAAGTTCCTCGAGAACGAGGTCAATGAAAATCCCGCCGCGCACACCCGGGCGGAATGGCTGGAGAAGCTCGACCGCATCGAGGCCGATGCCAGCCACATACGCACGCCGCTGACATTTTCCGACATGCTCTACACCTTGCGCGTGCATATCGACCTGGTGCGCGACATCATTTTGCGGCGAACCACGGCCTGAGTCGCCGTTCCGTCAGCACCAACTTTCGATGCAGAGTTGCAGGGCCAGTCTCATCCGGCCAGGGGCTGATGGCGTTGTAGGGCCGACTTCAGTCGGCCAGCGGTGGATGGCGTGTAGGGCCGACTTCAGTCGGCCGACGGTGGATGGCGGACTGAAGTCCGCCCTACGGTCCGCCCTACGGTCCGTCCTACGCCCACCCTCAGAGTTTGCGGATCTTCTCCATCAGCGCCGTGGTCGAGCGCTCGTGAATGAAGGGGATCGAATGCACGCTGCCGCCCCAGTCGCTGACCTCGCGGTAGCCGACGATTTTTTCCACGGGCCAGTCGCCGCCCTTGACCAGCACGTCCGGCCGGCAATCGAGGATGCGGGCCAGCGGCGTGTCCTCGTCGAACCAGGTCACCAGCGACACGCACTCCAGCGCAGCCAGCAGCGCCATGCGATCGGCCAGCGGATTGACCGGGCGGTCGTCGCCCTTGCCCAGGCGCTTGACCGAGGCGTCCGAGTTGGCGGCGACGATCAGGGTGGCGCCAAGACCACGGGCCTGCGCCAGGTAGGTGACATGGCCGCGATGCAGGATGTCGAAGCAGCCGTTGGTGAACACCAGCGGCCGCGGCAGCAGCGCGATGCGCTGCGCCAGGTCGGCGGGCGCGGCGATCTTGGCCTCGAAGGCGGGCGGCGTATACCTCAAGCGCAACGCTGCCTAATTCTTCGGCGCCGGCCGGGCATCCTGCCTGCCGGTCACCGCGCTGTCGATCGCCCGCGCCTGCTCGGGGCTGATGATCTCGAACACGCGTATCACTTTTTGCACGCCGCCCGTGGTGCGGGCGATCTCCACCGCCGCATCGGCTTCGGCCTGGGTCACCAGGCCGAGCAGGAACACCACGCCGGCTTCGGTCACCACCTTGACGTGGTTGGGAGAAAACTTGTCGGCATCGACGAAGCGCGCCTTGACCTTGGAGGTGATGTAGGAGTCGTTGCTGCGCCCGCCGAAGCTGGCCGGACCGGCGATGGCCAGTTCGTTGGTGATCGCCTTGACGTTGGGCACGCCGGAGGCCAGCTTCTCCACGTCCGCCTTCATCACCTCGGTCGGCACTTCGCCGGTCAGCAGCAGCATGCGGTTGTAGCTCGTGACATTGACATGGACCTTGTCGCCATGCCTTTCGCCGATGCGGTTGGCGGCGCGGATTTCCATGCCCTGGTCGGAAATGAAGGTTTCCGAATTGCGCCGGTCGGTGAGCATCAGGGCGCCGGTACCGACGCCGACCGCGGCGGCGCCGAAACAGCCGGCGAGCACCGGCACGGACAAGGTCAATGCAGCGAGGTTGCGCAGTCTTGCGCCGATCTTGATTGCATAGTTCATATTGTTTCTCCCAGTATCAAGGCGTCTATGCCGTCGCACAGGCAGTGGATGGTGAGCAAATGTACTTCCTGGATGCGGGCCGTGCGTTCGGCCGGCACGCACAGGTGGATGTCGTCGGGACCGAGCAGCGCGGCGATTTTGCCGCCCTGTTTGCCGGTCAGTGCCACCACCCCGACGCTGCGGGCGTGGGCGGCGTGGATGGCCTCGATGACGTTGGGCGAATTGCCCGAGGTCGAGATCGCCAGCAGCAGGTCGCCCGGGCGGCCCAGCGCCTGCACCTGCTTGGCGAAGACATCCTCATAGCGATAATCGTTGGCGATCGAGGTCAGCGTCGAGGTATCGGTGGTCAGCGCAATCGCCGCCAGCGGCGGACGCTCCTTCTCGAAGCGGTTCACCAGTTCGGCGGCGAAGTGTTGCGAATCGGCGGCCGAACCGCCGTTGCCGCAGGCCATCACCTTGCCGCCGGCCTGGAGGCAGGCGGCCATGCGGCGCGCGGCGGCTTCGATGGGTGCGGCCATGGCGGCCAGCGCGGCGAGTTTGGCCTGGGCGCTGTCGTTGAATTGCTGCTGTATGCGATCGGCAAGTGACATGAACGGTTCTTTGCGGGCAGTATGTATGGGTGGTCGGGAATAGCCGCGTCCCGCGCCGGGCTGCGGCGCGACGAGGCTGCCAAAAGGCTGCCTAGAGTACAACAAATACTTCGATCAGCATCCGCTGCCAAGGGTTCCGGTGCTCGCGCAATTTTGCGATACGGGCATCCACCGCTTCGCCGCGATCCATTGCCGTTGCCACGGCGCGGTTTTCGGCGCGCGGCAGGTAGCCGAGCTTCTGTCCGCGCCACTCGATGCGCACCGCGTTGCCGTCATGCGGATTGTCGGCTTCGCGTATCAGCGCCAGGCGGTCGCCTGCGCGCATGTCCCGCCACAGGCTTTCCCCCGCGTAGTAGCGAAAGCCGGCCAGGGGTGAGCTTTGCACCAGGATGCGGACCTCGCTGGCCAGGGCGACCAGGCTTAGCGCCAGGCCAAGACCGAGCGGCAGGAGGAACCTAGTCAGCCGAAAACGCATTGCGCAGCCATTCGATGTTTTTTGTTTCGAGACCGTCGAGCAGCATGCAGTCGAAGCGGCAGGGCGTTTCGCCGTGGCGCAGCAGCCAGTGCCGCGCGGCGAGAATCAGGCGTGCCTGCTTGGTGGCGGTGATGCTGGCGGCGGCGCCGCCGAAATCGCCGCGGCTGCGCAGCCGCACCTCGACAAACACCGTGGTCCTGCCGTCGCGGCAGACCAGGTCGATCTCGCCGCCCTTGACGCGAAAGTTGCGTGCGACGACTGCAAGGCCGCGCCGCGCAAGGAAATCGGCCGCCAGTTGCTCGGCCGCGGCGCCGCGGGCTTGCCGTGTGTTCAGCGGGCCGCTGGGGGCTCTAGGCTCTAGAATGCCGGACATGGAAAATGCATTGTATGTCGTCGCCACGCCGATCGGGAATCTGGGCGACATCACCCTGCGCGCGCTGGAAACCCTACGCGGCGTCGATCTGGTGGCCTGTGAGGACACCCGCCACGCGCGCCAGTTGCTCGATCACCATGGCATCAAGGTGCCGACGCTGGCCCTGCACCAGCACAACGAGAACCAAGCCGCGGAAAAGCTGGTCCGGCTGCTGGGCGAAGGCCGGCGCGTGGCACTGGTGTCGGATGCCGGCACGCCCGGCGTCTCCGACCCGGGAGCGCGGGCGGTGGCGGCGGTGCGCGCCGCCGGCTTCCGGGTGATTCCGCTGCCAGGGCCGAACGCGGCGATCGCCGCGCTGTCGGCGGCCGGCCTTGCCGATCCGCGTTTTCTGTTCGTCGGCTTCCTGCCGGCAAAAGTTGGCGCTCGCAGGACGGCGATTCAGGAACTCGCCGACGTCGATGCGGCGCTGGTGTTCTACGAGGCGCCGCATCGGGTGATGGAAACGGTGGTCGACCTGGTCGCGTTGCTGGAACCGCAGCGCACGCTGATCTTCGCCCGCGAATTGACCAAGCTGTTCGAGCAGATCGTCAGCATGCCGCTGGGCGAGGCGCCGGCTTGGCTTGCGGCCGACGCCAACCATCAGCGCGGCGAATTCGTGCTGGTGGTCTCGGCGCCGCCGCCGCGCGAGGGCATGGACGCCGAAACCGAGCGCGTGCTGGCCGCCTTGCTGGCCGAACTGCCGGTCAAGCAGGCGGCCAAGCTCGCCGCCGAAATCACCGGCCAGCCGAAGAACGCGCTCTACGCGCGGGCGCTGGAGCTGAAGGCTCGGCCTTTATAATCCACCCATGCAAACACTGACCCAGACACTCACCATCACTCGCCCCGACGACTGGCACTTGCACCTGCGCGACGGCGCTGCGCTGGCGGCCGTGCTGCCCGACACCGCGCGCCGCTTTGCCCGTGCCATCGTCATGCCCAACCTGAAGCCGCCGGTGACCACGGTGGCAATGGCCGCAGCCTACCGCGAGCGGATTATCGCGGCATTGTCGGCAGGGATGAATGCACCGCCGCCGGACCGCCCCAAGGCGGGGCAAGCCAACAACATGGAGCCGCACAGCGGCGAACAGCCGTCACCTCCCCGCGAGGGGAGGCCGGGAGGGGTGGGCCATTTCACCCCGCTGATGACGCTGTACCTGACCGACAACATGCCGGCGGCCGAAATCGATGCCGTCAAGGCCAGCGGCTTTGTCCATGGCATCAAGCTCTACCCAGCCGGCGCCACGACCAACTCGGATGCCGGTGTCAGCGACTTGAAGAAATGCGCGGCGACCCTGGCGCGCATGGAACAGCTCGGCGTGCCGCTGCTGGTGCATGGCGAAGTCACCGACCCGGCCGTCGACATCTTCGATCGCGAGGCGGTGTTCATCGACACCGTGCTGATGCCGCTGCTGCGCGACTTTCCGGCGCTGAAAGTGGTGCTCGAACACATCACGACCCGCGACGGCATCGAGTTCGTGCGCGACAGCGGCGTCAATGTGGCGGGCACGCTGACCGCCCATCACCTGCTGCTCAATCGCAACGCGATCTTTGCCGGCGGCATACGGCCGCACAATTACTGCCTGCCGGTGCTGAAGCGCGAGAGCCACCGTCAGGCGCTCGTCGCCGCGGCGATTTCAGGCAATCCGAAGTTCTTCCTCGGCACCGATTCGGCGCCGCATGGGCAAAGCACCAAGGAGGCGGCCTGCGGCTGCGCCGGCTGCTACACCGCGCATGCCGGCATAGAACTGTATGCCGAAGCCTTCGAGGCGGTCGGCGCGCTGGACAAACTGGAAGGCTTCGCCAGTTTTTATGGCGCCGATTACTACGGCCTGCCGCGCAATACGGACCGGATCACCCTGTTGCGCGAGGCCGCGGCGGTGCCGGCGAGCCTGGCCTACCTCGACGGCGACCGGCTGGTGCCCTTGCGCGCGGGCGAGTCGGTGGCCTGGCGCCTGGCCTGATTCGCCGCATCGGGCCGTGAATCCGCACGGCGCAGGGCTGCATCCGCTGTCGGCGTTTTTGCAGCCCTGGTTCGCGGACGGCGTGCCGGACTTGCCCCGGCTCAATGCCATGGCCCGCGAGCGTGGGCTGGTGACGGGCAACGGCGCTGCCCTGCGTTTCGTCGAACCGTCGGGCGGCGCGCAGAGATATGAGGAGCGGGCTTATCTCGCCGGCGAGATCGCGACGCGCCACGATAACCGTCATGACTTGTTCAATGCATTGGTCTGGCTGGCTTTTCCGTTGAGCAAGGCGGCGCTCAACCGGCGCCATTTCCTTGCGCTGCACGACTTGCGCCGACAGCAGAGCCACGCGCGTGGCCCGTTGCGCGATGCGCTGACCCAGTTCGACGAATGCGGCGTGATCGTTGCCGGGACGGCGCCCGGACTGTGGCAGGGCTTGTGCGCGCATCGCTGGCGCGAGGTCTTCGTCGAACAGCGTGCGGAACTGATGCGCAGCACGCGTTTCCTGGTCTTCGGCCATGCCAGCCACGACGCACTGGCGGCGCCCTTTGTCGGGCTGTGCGGCAAGGCGCTGTTCGTCGAAGTCGACGCGGCATGGCTGGAATTGCCTGAAACGGCGGCGCTGGCCTGGCTCGACGGGCATCTGGCGAATCTGTTCGACAGGGGCAGTTTTTCGCCGCGCGACTGGCAGCCGCTGCCCCTGCTCGGCATACCCGGCGCTACGACGCAGAATCAGCGTGCCGATTACTACGACGACACGCGGCAGTTCCGCCCGGCGCGTACAATGCGCCCGGGAAGTTCGCCAGGCAACCGCTGAGCACGCAAGTGCTTGGAGGAAAGTCCGGGCCCCATAGAGCGGAATGCCGGCTAACGGCCGGGCGCTATAAGTCGGGCGGCGCAAGCCGCCGGACCCAAGGCGACAGACAGTGCAACAGAAAGATACCGCCTAAGCTCGACTTTGACGCCGCAAGGCGGCAAAGTCCTTTTCTGAAGAGCAGCTCGCTGCGATGAAGGAATGGAAGGGCCGGTAAGGGTGAAATGGTGGCGCGCCGCAAGGTGCGCCAAGGCCGCGCAAGTGACCTTGGGGTAAGAGCCCACCGCGGACGTGGTAACACGGACGGCACGGCAAACCTCATTCGGGGCAAGGCCAAATAGGGGAGCATTGGCGTGGCTCGCGTCGCTCCCGGGTAGGCTGCTAGAGGCCGTCGGTAACGGCGGTCCCAGAGGAATGGTTGCCCACGACAGAACCCGGCTTATCGGCGGACTTCCCACCCATTCTCGTCGGGTCAGCAAATCGGTTGGCCGCTGCGCTGGCGGCTTCCGCCGCTACGCCGCTAAGCCGCTACCGCACTGCGCGCCGGAACGTCTTAACATCGGTCCTGGTCAAGCGGTGCGCCGCATACAGGAGGCAAGTCTTGTCACTCGACGTGATGGCTATCGTGTTGTTTGCTGCGGCGCTGCATGCCGCGTGGAACGCGTTGGTTCGCGCCTCCGCGGACAAGTTTCTGGATACGGTCCTGATCGTCCTCGGCGCCGGGGTGTGGACTGCTGCCCTGCTACCCCTGATGCCGACCCCCGCCGTGGAAAGCTGGCCGTACCTCGCGGCGTCGGTGTTGATACATGTCGCCTATTTTGTCCTCGTCGCCGTTTCGTATCGAAGCGGAGAACTGAGTTTCGTCTATCCGCTGATGAGGGGTTCTGCCCCCGCGCTGACTGCAGTTGCCGGACTGCTGCTGATCAATGAATCACCTTCGCCGGGCGGGTGGGCCGGCGTGGTGCTCATATCGTGCGGTGTGCTGATTCTCGCTGGCGATTCCCTGCGATCCGGAACATTTCGCGCCGCTTCCGCAGCGTTCGCGCTGACCAATGCAGGTGTGATTGTCATTTACACCCTGATCGACGGCCAGGGCGCACGGCTGTCCGGGCACGCGATCAGCTACACCGGCTGGATGTTCCTGCTGACAGCGCCCTTGCTGCTTGCGATAGCGGCAGTTGGTCAGGGTCGGGGGATCGTGCATCGCATCCGGAGCGGCTGGCGCATGGGTCTGCTTGGCGGCGCCTGCACGCTGGCGTCCTATGGACTGGCGCTCTGGGCCATGACACGTGCCCCGATAGCGCTTGTCGCGGCGCTACGGGAAACCTCGGTGGTCTTTGCCGCGATCATCGCGGCGTCCTTCCTGAAGGAGCCGATTACCCGAATCCGCTACGTGTCGATAATTGCCGTATGCGCGGGCGCCATTGCCATAAAGCTCTTCTAGCAGCCTGTCGGACTTGAGTTCAGCCGACGACCCGATTTCACGATCCGGGA
>NZ_JASJPC010000066.1:0-56466 GCF_031426875.1 Sulfuritalea sp. | reverse complement strand
AGACTCCGTAGTTGTCATAGGAACAGGCCATCTCGCACTGCAGACAGCCGGTGCATTTGTTGGCGTCGATGTGCAACGATTTTTGCATTTCCAACCTCCTGTTTGATTCGAATATTCTTGGACTGAATCGTGTCCCTGTTCAGCATGCGACAGGACAATTGCCATTCGCAATTCGCATGCCATGTCTTTATCCGCGGTAACTTTGTATTTCGGCATCCTGCTGCATAACTGTCGCAGCAAAACGCTACAACTGTCGCAAAGCGAGACAGTACCGTCTCAGAAAATTGCCAGTAATCGGTCAACAAGGAAAAGGTGCATTCCCTGTAGGAGCGAGCTTGCTCGCGATAAGCCGTTGTCGCGAGCAAGCTCGCTCCTACATCCATCGGTTTCAACATGTCTGCGTACCAGGTCCCGGCAGACACTCAGCTTCACGGCTGACGATGCTGCACGCCGTGCCGCAGCATGATGGCCTTCAGGGTTCCGTCAGCCATCAGTTCGTTGATCGCCGCCTGCAGCGCTTGCGCCAGATCGTCGCTCTGCTTCTTTACGGCAAGGCCCAGCGGCCATTGGCGTTTCTGCAGGATCGGGTGCGGCGGCAAATCGATGGCCATGCGCGCATCGCCCTTGAGGCCGCCTTCGAGTTCGCCCTGTTGCGCCAACACCGCGGCGACTGCGCCTGCCTTCAAGGCGGCCACCGCCTCGCCGGCGGTACGAAAGGTCTTGATGGTATTGCGATAGCGTCCGTTATCGGCGGAAAGCATGACGCTGGCCGCTAGGGTATCGCCCTCGATGCCGAGCGGGAGTTTTTCGAAGGGCTCGAAACCGTCCAGCGTCGGCAGCTTGTCGAGTTGGCGTGCGATCGCATAGCGTTCCCGGTGATAGGGCGCAAAGAACTTGACCCGGTCCACCTTGGCCATGTAGGCCGGATCGATCGGCGCATGCATCATCACGTCGGCCGGTCCGTAGCCGAGATAGTGGCCCTTCCAGACCATGTTGCGCAGGTCGTCCTCCATGTTCTCGTCGGCATCGAACCACAGCGGCGACATCTTGACGCCGAGCTTTGCCGCCAGCGCCTCGGCGAGATCGACATCAACACCGCGGCCGTCATGCGAGAAGGGCGCGAAATTCCTGTAGAGCGCCACCTTGAGCACGCCGCTTTGCCGGATCTTCTCCAGCGCGGAGAGTTCCTCGGCGTATGCCAGCGGCACGGCAATGAACGCAAACATACCAAACGCTGCAACGGCAGGAATACCCTGCAGAAAACTTCGCCAAGCGACAACAAGCCATCGAATCATGGTGACACCCTCCTCGGTTCTATTGTTTTGCCGCCGGGCGACGGTTGCAACGGGCTAGACCCGGACGGAGCGGGCGCAACCAGGCTGTCGGAGCTGTCGAGCATGGCACGGATGGCGTTGCAACGGGCTAGGCCCGGACGGAGCGGGCGCAACGGGCGCAGCGGACGCTGCGGCATCAATTTGCGCCGGCCATGATCCACTTGATCAGCGACTTCAGGTCATATTCAGGCACGCTGTCCATCGGCGGCATCGGCACCTTGCCCCAGGTTCCCGACCCGCCTTTCTTGACCTTGGCCAGCAGCTTGGCTTCGGCATTTTTGTCCTTCGCATATTTCTTGGCCACTTCGCGGTAGGCCGGCCCGACACCGCGCGCGTCGACCGCGTGGCAAGACAGGCAATTCGACTTCTTGGCCAGCGCCTCCATCTCATTCACCGGTGCCGTTTCCACCTCATGCCGGGTGTCGAGATAGGAACGGATGGCCCAGATCGCTTCCTGCGACAGAATGCCTTCGAAGGGCGGCATGTACACCGCACCGTTGCGCACCTTGCCGCGCATCACGGAATCCCGGAAATAGATGTCGGTCTCCTTGTCCAGGTCGAGCTTGCGCAGATCCGGCGCAATGCCGCCGCTGATGGCTTCCAGGCCGTGGCAGCGCGCGCAGTTCTGGTTATACGCCGAGGTGCCGATACGAATGGCCTCCTTGTCGCCGCGAAAGGGATTTTCGTCCCGTTTCTGCTCGCCCAGCGGCTTCAGGGTGCTGACGTCGACCGCCTGCGGCGTCACGTCGCCATGGGCCAGGGCCATCGGCGAAAACACCGCGCCGGCCGCCAGCGCCAGCGTGGTGAAAAATCGAATCCTTGCGTGCATGTATGGTTTCCTCCAGGAGTAATTGGCCTCGCTTGTGCCGGAACTTGGTCGGCACTGAATCGTTCTGAGAGAGCACTTAGCGTGCCAAAGGGGGGCCCGGGTGCGCAATGTTCTGATTCAAAATGATCCGAAACCGCAGGCACGAAACCTGCACACAGCCTGTTCTGGTTCTCGACATGGGCTGTCGCAAGTTGAAACATCGGATGTATCATTACCGGCCAAGTAGCACATATGGTGCGTTCCAAGAAAACGACACCGACAGCTTTGCGCGCTCCTGGAGCGCAGCGGGGCCGGAGCGAGGAGATCGGTCCATGAAACAAACCAATAATCATGGCGGGCTGGGGTTCACCGCAGCGGCCCGCGCGCGCGACGTGGTGCGCAACGCCGGGTCCGTTCCTGCCGGACTGCTGCCCTCGGCAATCGAAATGTCATGGGCGCGCTGCCTCGATTACGGGCTGGACAGCGACCAGGGCGCCGAGTTCGATCCGCTGGCACGCGTGCTGCTGGCTGAACAGATGGAAAAAAGCCGTCACCTGCTGACCCATGCCCAACCGGTGATGGACGTGCTCTTCGAACAGATCGTCGACACCCAGAACGTGGTGGTACTGGCCAACAACGCCGGTTACATTCTGCACAGCTGCGGCGATCCGGAGTTCCTGACGCAGGCGGAAAAGGTCGCCCTGGCGCCGGGCGTCGAATGGTCCGAAGCCAATCGCGGCACCAATGCGATAGGCACCGCGCTGGCCATGGGCATGCCGGTCGTGGTCAATGGCGGCCAGCACTTTCTTGCGGCCAATCGCTTCCTGACCTGTTCCGCCTCGCCGATCTACGATCCCCACGGACAGTTGACCGGCGTTCTCGATGTGTCCGGCGATCACCGCAGTTCGAACCGCCACACCATTGCCCTGGTACGCATGTCGGTGCAGATGATCGAGAACCGCATGTTCGCGGCTGCCTTCAACGAAATGCTGACCCTGCGCTTCCACGCCCGGCCGGAGTTCGTCGGCACGCTGTGCGAAGGCATGGCCGCCTTTGCCGACGACGGCACCCTGCTCTCGGCGAACCGCAATGCCTGCTTCCAGTTCGGCCAGCACCTGGAGCAGTTGCGCGGCGCCAACTTCAGCGCGCTGTTCGGGCAACCGATCAGCCGCCTGCTCGACCACTTGCTGGTACGCCCGCAGGATTCGATGGCCCTCACCCTGAGTACCGGTGTTCGCGTCCAGGCGCGCGCCGATTTTCGTCCTTCGCACCTGCGTCGGCATTCGCGACTGGCCATCGCGAGCCAACCCGGCACCAATCAAGTCACCCATGCAACGGAAGTCTTGGCGCCGTCGGCCATAAGCACCGCCCGCCGCGACTGCCCCATGGATCGACTGCAGACCGGCGACCCGCAGATCAATGCCGTGGTCAGCAAGGTCAAGAAGGTGATCGGCAAGGACATCCCGATCCTGATCCAGGGTGAAACCGGCACCGGCAAGGAACTGCTGGCGAACGCGATTCATTGTGTCGGGCCGCGCGCGGCCAAGGCCTTCGTCGCGGTCAACTGCGCCGCCATCCCCGAGGGCCTGATCGAGTCGGAACTGTTCGGCTACGAGGACGGGGCATTCACCGGCGCCCGGCGCAAGGGCAGCATAGGCCGCATCCTCCAGGCCGACGGCGGCACGCTGTTCCTCGACGAAATCGGCGACATGCCGCTGTCTTTGCAGGCGCGCCTG
The DNA here is from genome assembly GCF_031426875.1 of Sulfuritalea sp. Classification (NCBI taxonomy): domain Bacteria; kingdom Pseudomonadati; phylum Pseudomonadota; class Betaproteobacteria; order Nitrosomonadales; family Sterolibacteriaceae; genus Sulfuritalea; species Sulfuritalea sp. Next base: position 52,588 of record NZ_JASJPC010000066.1, on the reverse strand, counting down.
CTGCGCGTGCTGCAGGAACGCGTGGTGGTGCCGCTGGGCAGCGCGAAGTCCTACCCGGTGAACATCGCCGTGATCTGCGCCACCCACCGCCGCATCCGCGACAGCGTCAGCAGCGGCCTGTTCCGCGAAGACCTGTATTTCAGACTCAACGGCCTGACCGTCATGTTGCCGCCGCTGCGCGCGCGCACCGACCTCGACGCCCTGGTTGGCTCGCTGCTCAGGGAACTCGGCGGCGAGCACCCGCCGTCGCTCGATCCCGAAGTACTCGAACTATTCCGCCGGCATCCCTGGCCCGGCAACCTGCGCCAGTTGTCGAACCTGTTGCGCACGGCAGTGGTCATGGCGGAAGGCGAATCGACCATCCGCCGCGAACACCTGCCCGACGACTTCGTCGAAGACATCGAGCAGATTCTGGTCGCCGTGCCGACCGCGGAAGCCGCCCCGCCGGCGCCAGAGACTGCCGGCGCCGTCTCGCCAGCGCCAACTTTCGCGCAGCATCCGGCGCAGCATCCGGCGCAGCCACCCGAAGCCGGCGCCGGACGCCTGCAGGATCTGGCGCTGCAAGCCATCCGCGATGCGCTCGCGCGCAGCGGCGGCAACATCTCGGGCGCCGCCCGCGAGCTCGGCGTCAGCCGCAGCACCCTCTACCGCAAACTGCACGGCTGAGAGTCGGCCTTGCAAGGCCCGGCCGGCTGACCGGCTATGGCATGTTCATTGCTGAAATCACTGCCAGGGCGATGGCAGAAGCATGAAGTGTCCAACAATGATGCATAAGCGCACAGGCTTTGCTTCATTTGTCGACACCTGACCGCAAGTTCTGATCGACTGACGGGCCGTTCGCCCGAACAATCGATCGGCGTCGCTGCTTTGAAAACCTGATCGATACGATACCAATCAAAGGAGACGACAGAATGAAGAGTTTGAACGCACTTGCCATAAGCATATCCGTGCTGGGAGCCCTGGCCACCTATCTTGCGCTGGGCCCGCTGGGCGGCGTGTACCTGATCTGGGCGGCGTTCGTTGCCTGGGGTGCGTTCTATGCCCTTGGCGCCGATGTCGCGGCGCTGCAGAAGCTGGTCATCTGCGGGATCTTCGGCGCGCTGGTGGCCTGGGTCGTGGCCGTGGTGATCCTGACCGTGCCGCTGGCAGCTTCCCTGGGCCTGCCGCTGTGGGCCGCGCTGGTGGTCGGGGCAGGCGTCGTGGTGGTAGTGCTGGCCGCCAACTTTCCGGCACTGGCGACCATTCCCGCCACCGTGTTCGGGTTCGCCTCGTCGTTTGCCTACCTGCTGCAAACCCCCGACGTGCTGAAGCCCGACGTGCTGCTGTCGCTGAGCCTGAAGAATTCACTCGTCGTCATTTCGCTGTCGCTGGTGGCCGGCGGCCTCTTCGGCCTGCTCTCGGCGCGCTGGGGTGCGGCCATGACGAAGTCCTGAGCATCAGCTCAGCAAGCCTGTTGCTCAGGGCATGAAAAGGCCGGGGCTTGCCCCGGCCTTTTTCGTCATGATTTTCATGATTCGGCTGCCGGCGATCGCCGTCCCGGCGCGACGGGCTTAGGATTTGCTCGAATCCGGGCACCGTTAACCCTGTTTGCGCTTGTTGCGCGATTGCCGCCGTGGTGACTTCATCTTCCGCAAATTTCAAACCTGCTGCCGACCTGATGCTTGCCGTCCTGTTGTCGACGATGGTGCCGTCCCTTGCCGCGGCAGCCGACATCGAAGCACCGACGGTCGAGGTGGTCGGCCTCTCGCCGATCAAGGGCCTCGAACAGCCCCGCGACGAGGTGCCGGCCCATGTCCAGTCGCTCGGCACGCGGGTGCTCAGGGAAAACAGGCTGCAGCCTCTGCCCGAACTGCTGGGCAGCCGCATCTCCGGCATCAATGTCAATGAGATACAGGGCAATCCCTACCAGGCCGATGTGAACTTCCGCGGCTTCAGCGCCAGTCCGCTGCTGGGAACGCCGCAGGGGATATCGGTGTATCAGGATGGCGTGCGCATCAACGAGCCCTTCGGCGATACCGTGAACTGGGATCTGGTGCCGCGCGCGGCGGTCAGTTCGATCGACCTGATTCCGGGGTCGAACCCGCTGTTCGGCCTCAACACCCTGGGCGGCGCGCTGTCGATTCGCACCAAGGACGGTTTCGCCAACCCCGGCGCCGCGCTGATGGCCGGCGGCGGCAGTTTCGGCCGGCGCGAACTCGAAGCGGAATACGGCGCCAAGCGCGGCGACCTCGCTTTGTTCGCGGCCGGCTCGACCTTCCGCGAAGACGGCTGGCGCGACTTCTCGCCTTCCCGGGTAGCCCAGTCCTTCCTCAAGCTGTCGCAGCAGCGCGGCCCACTGGAATGGGATCTCGCCTACACCCACGCCGATACCGACCTGGTCGGCAACGGCCTGTTGCCCGAGTCGATGCTGCAGGCGCGGCGCCAGGGCATTTTCACCAAGCCCGACAACACGCGCCACCGCCTGCACCTGCTGAGTCTTGGCGCCAGCTACTGGCTCGACGACAAGGCGCGCCTCACCGGCACGCTCTACCATCGCAGCAACCGGGTGCGAACCCTGAACGGCGACGCCAACGATGCCTTCGAAGGCGATGCCGCCCTCGACGGTAGCGCCGGCGCCAACGGCGGCCTGGGCTTCAACACCGACACCGCGGCCAGCAACCGCACCGCGACCGAGCAGCGCGGCTGGGGCGGCGCCCTGCAGTGGTCGCGGATCGACGACAACAACCATGTGGCTTTCGGCCTGACCGCGGATTTCGGCAGCTCGACATTCCAGCAGACCACCGAACTCGGCATTTTCGACAGCCAGCGCGGCGTCACTTCCAGCGGCGCCGGCGAGCTCGCGAACAATCGCCTGAACGGAAAATCGCGCAGTTGGGGCCTGTTCGCCACCGACACTTACAAGCCATGGGCCGATCTGGCGATCACGACCTCGCTGCGCCTGAACCAGACCCGCGTCACGACCCAGGATGAACTCCGGGCGGCGGCGCCCAATCTCGACGGCGACCACCTCTACACCAAGCTGAATCCGGCCTTCGGCGCGACCTGGACGCTGGCGCCCGGCTTCTCGCTGTTTGCCAATGCGGCCCAGGGCAACCGTGCGCCGAGCCCGATCGAACTCGGTTGCGCCGATCGGGCAAATCCCTGCTCGCTGCCCAACGCCATGCAGGCCGATCCCTTCCTCGATCAAGTGGTGACGCAGACTTTCGAAGCCGGCGCGCGCGGCAAGACCGGCAGGCTGCGCTGGAACGCGACCCTGTTCCGTGCCGACAACCGCGACGACATCCTTTTCGTCGGCACCTCGACCAGCCAGGGCTACTTCACCAATTTCGGCCGCACGCGCCGCGAGGGCATCGAGCTCGGCGCCGCCGCCGAAATCGGCGCGCTCTCCTTGCGCGCCGACTACGGCTACGTCAAGGCCAGCTATCAGTCGGCGGCCTGCTTGCTCGCGGCAAACAACAGCACGCGCGGCCAGACCGCGGCCTGCACGGCCGGCGGCCAGGACGACGAAATCCTGGTGCAGGCCGGCAACCGGATCCCCGGCATCCCGCTGCACAGCCTCAAGCTCGGCGCCGACTGGCATGCGAGTACGGACTGGACCCTGTCCGCCGACCTCGTCGCCTATTCCAGCCAATACCTGCGCGGCAACGAGAACAACGCCCATCAGCCCGGCGCCACCGCCGACCTTCTCGGCGGCGGACCGCGCAACTTCCTCGGCGCCGGCACCGCGCCGGGCTACGCCGTGCTGAATCTTGCAACCCGGGTCAAGCTCGACTCGCGCTGGCAGCTTTCGGCACGGATCAACAATCTGCTCGACCGGCGCTATGCCACGGCGGGCGCCCTGGCCGAAAATCCCTTCAATGCCGCCGGCGTGTTCCAGACCAATTCGGACGACTGGACGCGGGAAAGCTTCTACGCCCCGGGCGCGCCGCGAAGTATATTTATTGCAGTCAATCTCAGCCTCGACTGAGTCCACCAAGGAGCCCGCATGAAGCCCCGCCACCTCGCTGTCCTGCTTTCGATGTTCGCTGCCACGGCAGCCGGCGCCGAGAGCTATACCATCGACTCGCGCCACACCTTTCCCGTCTTCGAGGTCAGCCACTACGGCTTCTCGCTGCAGCGCGGGCGCTTCAACAAGCTGGCCGGCAAGCTGGAACTGGACCCCGGCGCGAAGAGAGGCTCGGTCGAGATCACCATCGACATGACGTCGGTGGACATGGGTTTCGAGGACTGGAACAAGCAGATGCGCGGCGAGCGTTTCTTCCAGACCGACAAGTTTCCGCAGGCGCGCTTCGTCGCCCGCGACTTCGCCTTCGACGCCGACCAGCCGGCCCCGATCGGCGGCGAACTGACCCTGCTCGGCGTGACCCGCAGCGTCCAGCTCAAGGTTGGCCAGTGGCGTTGCGCCAAGCATCCGATACTGCCGCGCCAGCTTTGCGGCGCCGATCTGGAGACCGCCATCAAGCGCTCCGATTTCGGCATGACTGCCAACCTGCCCGGCATTGCCGACGACGTAAGGATTACGATTCCGGTCGAAGCTCTCAAGGACTCCTGATGAAACTCAAACCGCCCCGCCCCGCCCGCCGGCTGTTCGCTGCCCTCGGGCTGATCCTCGCGCTACCGGCTGTTGCCGCCGGCGGCGTCGCCTATGTCAGCAACCAGAAGGGCAATGTCACCACCATCGATCTGGACAGCTTCGAAACTGTCGGCGAAATCGACGTCGGCGGCGCCTCGCCGCGCGGCCTAGGCGTCACCGCCGACGGCAAGCTGCTGGTGGTCGCGGCGCGCGACAAGGGCGATCTCGCCGTGGTCGAGCTCGCGACCGGCAAAGTCCTCAAGCGCATTGCTATCGGCAAGAACCCGGAGTTCGTCCGCGTCCGTGGCGACCAGGCTTTCGTCTCCTTCGAACCGGCCTCGGCCGGCGGTCCGCCGCCCAAGCCGGGCTCGAAGGAAGCCGTGGAACTCAAGCAGAAGCGCACCGACGACAAGGAGGAGCCGGCGCGGATTGCGATCGTCGACCTCAAGGCCGGCAGGAAAATCGCCGAGATCACCGGCGGCATGGAAACCGAAGGCATCGAGTTCTCCGCCGACGGCAACAAGATCATCGTCACCAACGAATCCGACAACAATCTGACAGTGCATGACATCGCCAGCGGCAAGCTGCTCCAGACCATCGACACCAAGCCTTACGGCAGCCGGCCGCGCGGCATCAAGATGGCACCCGACGGCAAGTCCTACGTCGCCACCATCGAGTTCGGCAACAAGCTGGTGGTGCTCGACGCCGGGTTCAACGTGGTCAAGGTGGTGGCGACCGGCGACACGCCCTACGGCGTGGCCTTCGGCCGCGGCGGCAGCCGCCTTTATGTCGCGCTGGCCAAGGGCAAGGCGCTGCAGGTGTTCGACGCCGCAAGCCTCGTCAGCATCGCCGAATACCCGATCGGCGACCGCTGCTGGCATTTCAGCTTCACGCCCGACGACAGGCACATCCTGCTCGCCTGCGGCCGCTCCAACGACGTGATCGTGCTCGATGCCGCCAGCGGCAAGCTCGTCAAGCGCATCGCCGACAAGCAGATGCCCTGGGGCATCGTCACTTATCCGAAATCCTTCGGCAGCCTCGATACGCCCTGAGACACAGGCGGCCCAAGAGTTGGCGCTGACAGCACGGCGCCGCGCTCACTCTATGGTCAAGATGGGCAGCCAATGGCTGCGCGGATCGCCCGGCGTCAGGTCGGCCGCGCGAATCGGCCGCAGGCGCCGCTCGACAGGAACGCTGTCCGGGGTGATGAAGGGGTCCATGTCGACATCATGCAAGCGGCCGACGATGCCGCCGCGCCCGGTCAGCTCCATGCGGTAGTAGAGGCCGTTGAAGGGATCGATGTGCAGCGATTTCGGCGCGGTACGCATGAACAGCAAGGCATATTCGAGCGGCACCAGGTCATCGGCGCTGATCAACTGCGCCTCGCGCTCGACCGGGAAATGGCATAGTCGCTGCCGCGGCCCGGTCAGGCAACGAAACGGGCGCATGGCGAGAAAGTATTCTTCCAGCGTTTCGGCCATGGCGATGCTGAAACGGGTCCGCCCCGCCGCCTCGGGCGTGAACACGATGGTGCCGATGCGCTGCCGCTCGCCCTCGGCATTGCTCAGCCAGATGCCGCGACTACCCGACAGCTCGGCGGCCAAGCCCGTCAGCGACGCCAGCATGGGGGCCAGCAGGATCAGCACGTAGCGCAGCTTCATGGTTCGACCGCCTTTCCGATCACAGGCAAAGAAAAAAGGCCGGCGGCAACTTGCGCTGCGCCGGCCTTTGAATGAGGCAATCCGCATTCTCGAACGGATCACATCAGGAGGAGCCCATGCTGCCCTACTTGCCGCTCTTGTGCAGCTTGAAGACCCACATCGAACCACCCTGGTTCAGATAGTTGACCTTCTTCGCCACGTCCCCGCCCCACAGCGGAACCGCACCACCCCAACCCGAAGCGACGCCGATGTACTGCTCGCCATCCTGTTCCCAGCTGATCGGCGGTGCCACGATGCCGGTACCCACATTGAATGACCAGACTTCCTTGCCGGTCTTGGCGTCGGCCGCCTTGAGGAATCCTTCCGGCGTGCCCCAGAACACCAGGCCGCCCTTGGTCGTCATCACGCCACCCCACAGCGGAGCGTTGTTCTTGACTTCCCAGACGATCTTGCCGGTGGCCGGATCGACCGCACGCATGGCGCCGATGTAGTCGCCGCCGATTTCCTTCGGATCCAGCGTCTTGATGGTGAAGCCGGCGCCGAGATAGGCCGCGCCCTTCTTGTAGCTGACCGGCTCGTTCCAGATTTCCATGCCCCATTCGTTGGCCGGCACGTAGAAGTAGCCGGTATCCGGGCTGTAAGCCATCGGCATCTGGTTCTTGCCGCCGAGGAAGGACGGCACGGAGAATACGGAGGTACCCTTCTTGCCGTCGGCGCTCTTGGCCGGATCGCCGGGACGGTTGGCCGCATCGAACTTGGGCCGGCCATTCTCGTCGAGGCCGGTGGCCCAGGTGATCTTCTTGACGAAGGGGAAGCCCTTCTGGAACTTGCCGGTCTTGGCATCGAGCACATAGAAGAAGCCGTTGCGGTCGGCCTTGCCGCCCAGATGCTTGCCGTCCTTGCTCTTGAAGGTGACGAACTCGTTGACGCCGTCATAGTCCCAGCCGTCGTTCGGCGTGCCCTGGAAGTGCCAGACGATCTTGCCGGTGGCGACGTCGATGGCCACGGTGGAGCAGGAATACAGGTTGTCGCCGGGACGCAGCGCGCTGTTCCACGGCGCCGGGTTGCCGGTGCCGAAATAGGCCAGGCCGGTTTCGGAATCGTAGGTGCCGCCGAGCCAGGTCGCGGCGCCGCCGGTCTTCCACAGGTCGCCGGGCCAGGTCGCGTTGGTGGTGCCGGAGATACCGTTTTCCTTGCCGTCCTTCATGCCCATGTGGCCTTCGACCGTCGGGCGCACCCAGACCAGCTTGCCGGTCTTGGCATCGCGCGCCTCGACGCGGCCGATGACGCCGAACTCGCCGCCCGAGACGCCGGTAAGGACCAGTCCCTTGGCGATGATCGGCGCCGCGGTGGCGGAGTAGCCGGCCGAGTATTCGTCGATCTTTTCCTTCCACACCACCTTGCCGCTGTCCTGGTTCAGCGCCACCAGTTGTGCATCCAGCGTGGCGAAGATCACCAGGTTGTCATAGAGCGCCGCGCCGCGGTTGACCACGTCGCAGCAGGGCATGATGCCGTCGGGCAGACGGTGCTCGTATTGCCACAACTTCTTGCCGGTCTTGGCGTCGAGGGCGAACAGGCGGGAGTAGGAACCCGTCACGAACATCTTGCCGTTGTGGATCACCGGTTGCGATTCCTGGCCGCGCTGCTTCTCGCCGCCGAAGGAGAAAGACCATGCAGGCACCAGGTCCTTGACGGTCTTGGTGTTGATCTTGGCCAGCGGGCTGTAGCGCTGGCCCTGGGTGCCGAGGCCCCAGGACAAGACGTCGCCGGTGGTCTTCGCATCGCTTTCGATATCTTTGTCGGTGACCGCGGCGAATACCGGTGCCGTTGCCAGGGTCATCAGGGCGCTGGCAACCAGCACCGACGTCAGGGTACGTTTCATCAAATCTACCTCCTGCCAAGTGTTTTATTGATCATCGGACATGCCCTCGCATATCCGTACGGACTTGGTCAGCAAATAGGATGCCAGCGCATCTGGGCTCATGAAAAGCCGCATGGCGACAGCTTCGCGATGATCGAAGCGTCGCCTGCGGCAGAAGCCACCTGCCGCAAAAGCAGGCAGATGTAGCAGAACGAGACAGCCGCGTGTCTCAGAAGCCGTAGCTGGCGGTCATCCCCAGCAGGTAGTTGCGGCCGGGGGCGGGTTCGAAGAAGTTGCTGTTGCCCTCGTTCACGATGACCGAGCCCGCGTAGTTCCGGTCGCCGAGATTGTCGATGCGCAGGAACTCCTTGAACTTCCAGCCGCTCCTTGCCTGCTCGAAGCCCAGCCGCAGGTTGGCGATGGCATAGGCCTCGGCAGCGTCGGAGTTGCGGTCATCGACATACACCTTCGACACGGCGCGCGCTTCCAGCGCCGCGAGAAAACCGCTGGCCGGATGGCGCCAGGACAGTTCGGCAAAGGCCGTGGTCGCCGGCACGCCCGGAATCCGGTTGCCGGCATTGACCACGGTTGTCGGTACCAGGCAGGGCGTGCCGGTACAGGTCAGGAAGGCCTGGTCATACACGGCACGCAATGCGGTGAGGGCGCCATAGACGCGGAAGTTCCCCGGCAAGCCCACGTCGGCGCTCAGTTCGGCGCCTTCGCGCTTGGTGCCGGCGACGTTCTGAAACACGGCGCGGCCGCCGCTGTTGGACAGCGTCACCAGCTCGTCGCGGGTCTTGACCTGGAAAATCGCCGCGTTCAACAGGGCATCGCTGCCCAGCGCCGCCTTGACGCCGAGTTCGAGGTTGTCGCTCGTGCTCGGGCGCAAGCCGAAATTGAGTCCGGCGCCACCGGCCCGGTAGGACAACTCGTTCAGGGTCGGCGTCTCGAAGCCGCGGCCCCAGGCCGCGTAGAGATTCACCGCATCGCTGACGCGGAAGGTGGCGCCCAGCGATCCGGTCACGGCGGCAAAGTCGGTACGACCGCTGTCGTCGCCGTTGCCGGTGATGACGAAGTGGTCCTTCGAGGCCACCTTGACCATGCTGTTGCGCAGGCCGGCCACCAGACGCCAGCGCGGCGTCGGCTCCCATTGCGTCTGCAGGTACTGGTCGAAGTTGAAAATCTCGTTGGCCTCGTCGCGCTTGATCCGGCCCAGCACCCCCAACTGCGCGCCGATGAAGTTCTGGAAACCGCGACGGGTTTCGTTGAGCATGTCGTAATTGATCCCGGCGCTGGTCGTGACGGGACCGCCGGCCAGTTCGCCGCGATGCGTCCAGCGCAGATCGACGCCCCAGTAGTCGCGCACCAGGTCGATCACGCCGCCGGCCTGCCCGGCGGGCACTTGCGCGCCGACGGTGATCGCCTGGAATTGGATCGTGTCGCGATGACCGCGATAGAACATCAGGTTCGCCGTGTCGCCAGCGCCAACTTTCAGTTCGTAATTGAGCCCGACCTGCTGCTGGCTGACGCTCTTGCGCACGTCGAAGTCGTACGCCGCCTGACGTGCCTGCTTCGGGTTGGCTTCATAGGCGGCGCGCGTGAGGCCGAGCGGATCCTGGATGTCGGGCATATCCACGCTGTTGACCACCAGCGTCAGCCTGGAATCGGCCGCCGGCGCCCAGCGCAGCTTGGCGTTGAGGTTCTCGCGCTTGGCGGCGCTGTGGTCGCGATAGCCGTCGGTGCGGAAAGTCGAGGCATCGACCACGTAGTTGAGGCCGCTGCGCTCGCCCGACAGCTTGGCGCCGATGCGCTGCGTGCCGTAGCTGCCCAGCGCGATGCCGGGTTCGAGGCGCATCCCGGGCGCGCCGTCTTCGGTGAATACGCTGATCACCCCGCCCGACGAATTCCCGTACAGCGACGAAAACGGCCCGCGCAGGACTTCGATGCGCGCCGCCGAACCGAGGTCGATGTGCGAGACCTGGCCCTGGCCGTCGGGCATCGTCGCTGGAATGCCATCGGCGTAGATGCGCAGGCCGCGCACGCCGAAGCTGGCGCGGGCGCCGAAGCCGCGCGAGGATATCTGCAAGTCCTGCGCATAGTTCTGCCGGTTCTGCGCGACGATGCCGGGAATGCGCGCGAGCGATTCGGAGAGATTGATCTGGAGCTGGCCGTCCTGAATCTGCGCCTGGTTCAGGCTGTCGATCGAGACCGGCAGGTCGAAGCCCGATTGCTCGACGCGCGTCGCCGAGACGATGACGGGGCCGGTGGTCAGGGTGGGCGGTGCGGCGAGCGCGCCGGCGACATGGATGCCGCCGATCAGGGCGGGCAGCAGCAGGCGGGCGGTAGTGGGCAGGGACATGGGTTTTCCAGGGAGATTCGACAGAAGCTGGATTGTTGCCGGGATCGCCCGGCAACGCCCGCGTCGAATCGCGCGTCTTCGGCTCATGATTTTCATGAGCCGGATTTTTTTAGGCGTCGATCAGCCCGTTGCGGATCGCGATCAAGGTCAGCTCGGCGGAATTTCCGGCGCCGAGTTTCTGCTTGATGTTGTAGAGGTGGGTGCCCACCGTGCGCGGGCTGAGGAACAGCACCTCGGCGATGTCGGCCACCGACTTGCCGCGCGCCAGCATCACGAACACCTCGAATTCGCGCGCCGACAAGGCCTCCAGCGGATTGCCCTGGCTGCCGACCTGCTCGACCACGATTTCCTGCGCCAGCGCCGGTTCGAGAAACAGCTTGCCTGCCGCCACCTGGCGAATCGCCTCGATCAGGGCATCGGCCGCGCTGCGCTTGGTCAGGTAGCCGAGCGCCCCGGCCGCCAGGGCACGCCGCGGATGCGCGGTGTCTTCATGCGCGGACAGCACCAGCACGCGCACCGCCGGCCACTTCGCCAGCAACCTTGAGAGCGTTTCCAGGCCGCCCATGCCGCCCATCGAAAGGTCGAGCACCACCACGTCGGGAGCGACCTCGGCAAAGCACTTCAGCGCCTCTTCGCCGCTGCCGCATTCGCCCACCACGCGCAAGTCGCTGGTGGTATCGAGCAGCAGGCGAAAGCCCATGCGGACCACGGCGTGATCGTCGACCAGCATGATGCGCAAGGTCTGGGTCACTCGGAATCTCCCGGCAGCGGAAGCACCATGCTAACGCGGAAGCCGCCACCGGCACACGCCGCCGCATCGAGGCTGCCGCCCAGCGCCACGACCCGCTCGCGCATGCCGACCAGGCCGTGGCCCGCACTTGTCACGCCGGTTGCCACGCCACTTGCCGCGCCACTTGCCGCGCCACTTGCCGCGCCGTCCGCCGTGGAACCCCGACCGTTGTCCTCGATGCTGGCTTCCAGGCGGCCCTCGCGACGCGCCACCGCGAGCCGGATATGGCTCGCCTGCGCATGCTTGAGCACATTGGTCAGCGCCTCCTGCATGCAGCGAAACACCGCCAGCGTCACGGCCTCGCCGAGATCGCCAAGATCGCCTTCGAGCGTCAGCGCAAGTTCGATGTCCGGATGCAGGATCCGCCATTCGCGCCCGAGGTCGGCCAGCGCCGCGGCAAGATCCTGTTGCTCGAGCACGGCCGGGCGCAGTTCGCGCACGATGCGATGCACACTGTCATAAAGACCGGCGGCAATCCCGTCGATCCTGGCCGAGCCCTGCACCGCGCCGCCCGACTCGCCGCTGCGCGCGATCGATGCCGCGATGAGGCGGATCGCCGTCACCGACTGGCCGAGCTCGTCATGCAATTCGCGCGCCAGGCGCTTGCGCTCCTCCTCGACACCGGCCTGGATCAGGCGCGTCACCTCACGGTTTTCCGCCAATTGCTGGGTGGTCGCCACCAGCCGCCGCGCATCGGCCTCGGTCGGCCGCAACAGGCGGCGCAGGAACAGCAGCAGCGCCATATGCAGCACGGCAACGAAACCGAGGCCGAGCAGGAAAATCGCGGTCATGCTGTCCCAGGCATCCAGCACCGCACGCGAGGCATCGGGGACGATCTCGATACGCGCTCCCGGCAAGGCGATCACGGTCCCCTCCAGCCGCGGCCGCATGCGCGCCTCGAACCAGTCGGGAGCGCGGCGACCGGCCTTGTAGGTCGTCGGGGGCGAGGTGTAGCGCAGCACGCCGTCGTCGGAATAGAGGCGGATATCGTTGGCGCGGACCCGCCCCAGGTTTTGCAGGTAATCGACCATCACCGCCGGCGCCGAGCCGAATACCCGGCTGGTCTGCGCCGCGGTGCCGAGCACCTGCACGGTGACCCGGTGCGCGGCCTCGATCTCTTCCTGGATCGAACTGCGGTGGTTGTCCACCAGCAGCCAGGTCAGGGCCGCCAGAAAGCCCAGGTTGAGGCCGGCCACCATCAGGTTCAGCCGCAGGCGCAGGCTCATCGATGCATCACTCGGCTTGGTGGCAAATGTCCAGGGAGTCTAGTAGTCAGTCAACGGGGAAAAGGCGCATATCGGTTTCAACATGTCTGCGTACTAGGAAGTGATCCGGAAAACAACAGGCACATCGACGATGAGCGGCCGCCCGGCCAGGGCAGCGGGCAGGGACGGCAGGGGGACGGCCTCGCGCACCATATCCAGCGCCTGCCGGTCGAGTGTGTCATGGCCGCTTGAGCTTAGCACGCGGACCATGAGCAGGCGGCCGTCCGCCGCGAGTTCCAGCTGCAGCACGGCCGTGCCCTGCCACTGGCGCAGCAAGGCGATGCGCGGGTAGCGCTGGCGCGTGGCGACCGCGCCGGCCAGTTCGCGGCCGTAGGCGGCCAGCGCTCCCGCGTCGATCGCCGGCGGACGCGGCGGCACCGCGGTCGGGCTGGGGCGTGGCACCTCGATCGGCGTCGCGACAGCCGGCGCCACCTCGCGCAGGACGGGGGCGTCCTGCCCCACTTCCCGGGCCGGGCTGGCAAGCACAGGCGTGCTTCGCTGCGGTGCGGGCGCGGGACGGGCCAGAGGCTGTGTCGCGGCGGCTGCGAAAGTTGGCGCTGGCGGCACGGCGAGCGCCTGGGGTTCGGGTGCAGGTGCGGCGAGGCGGATATGCAGGGCTTGCCGCGGCTCGGGCTGGTCCCTGCGGCCTTCCAGTCCGGGCAGCCAGCCCAGGGCAAAGCCATGGATCAGCACCGAGGCGAGCACGGCCGCGCCAAATGGCCAGTCGGCCCTGGCGCTGGGCCGGGCCATGGCGGGAAAACTGAAGGGATATCCGAGTACGGCGGTATTCATGCCCCAAAGCTAGCGCATCCGGCGGCCGGGTTCCATTCCCGGCCGGCAATTCATGAAAATCATTACCGGTGCGGACCTGGCCGCGGCACCCGGCGCGGCAATGAAAAACTCCTTGGCCTCATCCTTGCTTTGAATTTCGGGTTGATCTCGAAGCCGGCGCGGAAACAGATCCGACGCGGGCCGCAAACATGAGGAGCAGCAGTGGCACTTGACCAAACACGCACGACCCTGGCGGCGCCGACGCGCGCCACCCCTGCCGATGCGCGGGCATAGGCTGATCCGCGCCGCCCTGGCTTGCGCAGGCCTCCTGGCGGGCTTGTTGCTGGGCTTGCTGTGCTGCCTCCCGGCGACGGCCGGCGACCTGAGCCGGACCGATGTCGAGCGGCGCTTTCCGCGTCCCCTGCATGTCGGCGAAAAACTGCGCGACGTGCCCGCCTGGCCGCTGACCAGCGAACTCCAGCCCGATGCCGGTCCCGTCGGCTATGTCTTCGAATCGATCGACCTGGCGCCGATACCGGGCTTCGAGGGCACGCCGATCAACCTGCTGGTGGCGATCGATGCCGACGGCAAGTTCCTGGATGTCGAAGTATTGCGCCAGCACGAACCGGTGTTTCTCGGCGGCCTCGGCCCGCTGCCGCTGCAGGACTTCGTCAGGCAGTACCAGGGCAAGAGCCTCAAGCAGGAAATCACGGTTTCCAGCATTTACGGCAATACCCGCGCCGCTGGCGGCGGCAACCGCGTCGTGCTCGACGGCGTGACCAAGGCCACGGCCTCGGTGCGCATCGTCAACCAGTCGGTGCTCGCCGCGTCCCTCGCCGTCGCCCGTGTCCGCCTCGGTTTTGCCGATCCCGGCAGCGGTGCGCCGGCGGCCGTGCCCAAGCCGCAGCCCTTCGAAGCCATGGACCTCGCCGCCCTGGTCCGCCGCGGCTACGTGCAGCGCCTGTCCCTGAGCAACGCGGATGTCGAGAAATTGTTCGCCGGCAGCGAAGGCGCCGGCAGCGACGAGCAGGCACTGAGCAAGCCCGACCAGCTCTTCGTCGAAATCCATGTGGCCTATCTCAATGCGCCCAACATCGGCCGCAACCTGCTCGGCGATGCCGCCTGGGCCAAGTTCCGCAGCTATCTGGCGGACGAGCGCCCGGCGTTCTGGATCGCCACCCGCGGCCGCTATGCCCTGGTCGATGAAGCCTTCGTGCCGGGCACCCCGCCGCCGCGCCTGGCGCTGGTGCAAAGCGAACTGCCGATCGAACTGCGCGATGCCAACCGCGATTACGCGCGGCTGCCCGCGCTCGGCGAACTGAGCAGCGCCCTGATATTGACCGCGCCGGCCCATGCCGGACTCGATCCGGGGCGGCCGATGGAGTTTCGCTTCAGCGTCAGCCGCGCGCGCGGCATGATCCTGCTGGTGGTGACGCAAAAGCACATCAGCCTGCGCTACGCGCCGCCCGCCGAACTCTTCGACTACCCGCCCAGGCCGCTGCCGGAATGGCTGCAGGCCTGGCAGGGACGGCTGCCCGACCTGCTGGTGATCGGCGCCGCGCTGCTGCTGCTCGGCGCCGCGCTGCTGCGGCCGCGGTGGATTGCGCTGAAACCGCGCCGCCTGTTCTGGTTTCGCAGCGGCTTCCTTGCCTTCACCCTGGCCTACATCGGCTGGTACGCGCAAGGCCAGTTGTCGATCGTGCAGATCACCGGCGCGGTCAAATCCCTGGTCGCCGGCGCCGGGCTCAAGAGTTTTCTCTACGATCCGGTTTCGCTGTTGCTGATCGCCTTCACCCTGCTCAGCCTGGTGATCTGGGGCCGCGGCACTTTCTGCGGCTGGCTGTGCCCTTTCGGCGCCCTGCAGGAGTTCGTGGCGCAGCTCGCCGGCGCGCTGCACCTGCCGCAATGGCGCATGCCGCCGCGACTGGCGCGACTGCTGGCGCGCGGCCGCTATGCGCTCCTCGCGCTCCTGGTCGGCGCCGCCGCGCTGGCCCCCGCCGCGGCCGGACGCATGGTGGAAATCGAACCCTTCAAGACCGCCATCACGGTCGGCTTCCAGCGCGAACTGCCCTTCCTGCTCTGGGCCGGCGGCCTGCTGCTGGCCGGCGCCTTCGTGTACAAGTTCTTCTGCCGCTTCGTCTGCCCGCTCGGTGCGGCGCTGACCCTGGGCGGCCGCCTGCGGCGCTGGAACTGGTTGCCGCGCATCGAGGCCTGCGGCCAGCCCTGCCAGAAATGCCGCAACACCTGCCGCTACGAGGCGATCCTGCCCGGCGGCGCCATCGACTATGACGAATGTTTCGAGTGCCTCGACTGCGTCGGCATCTACCACGACATCCGGCGCTGCGGACCGCAACGGCTCCAGGCCGCCAGGGGCAAACCCATCGACTTCCGGCGGCGCCGGGAAAATCCCTGAGCGCCATGGCCTGAGCCTTACGGCTAGGGATTGGTGCCCGGGGTCCAGCGCGGCAGCGACAGGCCGCGAATCATCCCGGCGACGCCGCGCCAGAGTTTCGGCAGCAGCCAGACGATCAGCGCGACCAGCACCAGCAGCAGCGCCAGCATCAGCCACGGGTGGGCGAACATCAGCCACAGCGCGGCGAGCACCGCGATGTCTTCGCCGGCCGATGCGGCGATATTGGTGAAGGGTTCCGGCGAGGCGTTGATCAGGGCGCGCGTTCCGGCCTTGGTGAAGTGCGTGCCGGCCGCCAGCGTGCCGCCCAGCAGCCCCATCGCGGTCTGCCATTCGACGCCCTGGCCGCCGAACACCAGCGCGGCGAGCGCCGCACCGGCGGGAATGCGGATGAAGGTATGCACGGTGTCCCAGACCGAATCCAGCAGCGGGATCTTGTCGGCGAAAAACTCTATCGTCAGCATCAGGCCGGCGGCGCCCAGCACCCAGGAGTGTTCGAGCAGCTGCAGGCCCGGCGGCAGCGCTATCCAGCCCAGCCTGCCGGCCAGGCCGACGACGAACAGCGTGGTGTAGAGCCGCAACCCCGAGGCCCAGCCGAGCCCGGCGGCCAATGCCAGGAGGCCGGCAAAGTCGAGCGGCAGATGGGCCAGGTCCATGATCGATGCTCCGTCCTGAGGAAAGCTCACGCCGCCACTATAGCTCCTGGCCACAATTCCTCAAGCCGAGTCCGCAGGGAACTGTGCAAACTGCCACATGCGCCGGCAATCTGCGGCACGCTTTTTGGGGCACACTTGTAAAAAATCGCGGATCTGTCCGACCAAACCTGACCATCCCCCGGAGACACGGCATGCATGACACGCTGCACCTGCTGACCCACACCGACTTTCCCGCCATCAGGCGACGCGGGATCGAAACCCTGCAACTCAACCTCGGCTACCGCTGCAACCAGAGCTGCCTGCACTGCCACGTCAACGCCGGGCCGAAGCGCACCGAGGAAATGACGGCCGAGACCATCGATGCAGTATTGGACTTCATCGCCGTCAGCCCCGGCATCAGGACCATCGACCTCACCGGCGGCGCGCCGGAACTCAACCCGCAGTTCCGCCGCCTGGTGATCGCGGCGCGCGCGCGCGGCCTGCATGTGATCGACCGCTGCAACCTGACCATACTCGAAGAGCCGGGCTTCGAGGATATGGCCGATTTCCTCGCCGGCCACCGGGTCGAGATCGTCGCCTCGCTGCCCTGCTACCTCGAAGAGAACGTCGACCGGCAGCGCGGCAAAGGCGTGTTCGAAACCAGCCTGCGCGCGCTGCAGAAACTCAATGCGCTGGGTTACGGGCAGGAGGGCAGCGGCCTCGGCCTCAACCTGGTCTACAACCCGCAGGGGCCCAGCCTGCCGCCGCCGCAAGCCGCGCTGCAGGCCGACTACAAGCGGCATCTCGGCGAAAGTTACGGCATCGTCTTCAACGAATTGTTCACCCTGGCCAACATGCCCATCCAGCGCTTCGGCAGCACGCTGATTTCCCGGGGCCAGTTCAATTCCTACATGCAGCTGCTGCGCACGGCGCACCATGACGACAACCTGGACCAGGTGATGTGCCGCAGCCTGGTCAGCATCGACTGGCAGGGCTATCTCTACGACTGCGACTTCAACCAGCAACTGGGCCTGGCGATTCCCGGCGCCCGCAGCGGCCGCCTGCATATCACCGAGGCCGCCGCGATCGGGCTGGAAGATCAGCCGATCCGAGTCGCCGATCACTGCTATGGCTGCACCGCCGGCCAGGGCTCGAGTTGCGGCGGCGCGCTGGGCCATGAGACCGCCGCCGCGCCGAGCTGCGGCAGTTGAAGCGGATACCCGCGACGCCGGACGGCGAGAACACCAACCTCGGCGCGCTGCCAGCCGTGCTCAAGCCGGCCTAGTAAGCGGGCATGTTGAAACCGATGGATGCAGGAGCGGGCTTGTTCGCGACAACGGCTTATCGCGAGCAAGCTCGCTCCTACAGGGAATGCGCCTTTTCCTTGCGCCTTTTCCTTGTTGACTGACTACTAGCCCGCGCCCACAGCCCGGCCCGCCGCGAAGAGTTGGCGCTTGCCGGCGCGCGAAGCGCTTTCCCCGGCAGGCAGAGTCCGGCCCGGCGACGGCAACGCGGGGTGGACGCCCGGTTGCCAAATGAGTATGCTGATCCAGGAGGTCGGCGGCGGGCTGCCGCAATCCGCAGCAGCCCGACCCGAGATGCGGGCCCAGCCCGCAATTGTCCGGTCAGCGCGCGATTTGGATCATGGCGGAATCTGCGATAGCAAGCATCAACTTCAAGGCCGCAGCGCTTGAGTTGCTGCCCGAGGGTGCCAACTTCGAGGCCTGCCTGACCTGCGGGCTCTGCTCCTCGGGCTGTCCGGCCTCGGGGATGGAGAACATGGATCCCCGCAAGTTCATCCGCATGGCCCTGCTGGGCATGGACGAGGAACTGTCGACCACGCCCTGGATCTGGTGCTGCACGATGTGCAAGCGCTGCCAGTACGTGTGCCCGATGAGCATCGACGTCTCGCAGCTGGTGTTCCTCGCCCGCGGCAACTGGCCCGAAGACCGAAAGCCCGCGGGCATCGTGCGCTCCTGTCAGCTCGCCACCTCCAGCGATTCGACCAGCGCCATGGGCATGCCGCCGGCCGACTTCGTCTCGGTGGTCGAGGAGGTACTGGAGGAAGTCCGCGCCACGCAGCCGGATTTTCGGCACCTGCAGGCGCCGATCGACAGGCGCGGTGCCCACTTCTTCGTCAACCAGAATTCCCGTGAGCCGATGAACGAGCCGGAGGAAATGGTTCCGCTGTGGAAGATCTTCGATGTCGTCGGCGCCGACTGGACCTATGCCTCGAAGGGTTGGGCGGCGGAGAACTTCTGCATGTTCTCGGGCAACGAAGACGCCTGGCGCGAAGTCGTCCGCAAACGCGTCGACGCGGTCAATCAACTCGGCTGCGAGGTCTGGCTCAATACCGAGTGCGGCCACAGCTACTACTCGATGTGGCAAGGCATCGAACGCTTCGGCCTGGAGGCGAATTTCCGCCTCGAAAGCATCGTCACCTACTACGCGCAATGGATCCGTGAAGGCAAGCTGCCGGTCAATTCGCGCTGGAATACCAAAGGCATCAAGTTCACCGTGCAGGATCCCTGCATGATCGTGCGCAAGGCCTATGGCGATTCCATCGCCGAGGACATGCGCTTCGTCGTCAGGACCCTGGTCGGCGAGGAGAACTTCGTCGACATGCAGCCCAATCGCAGCGCCAACTACTGCTGCGGCGGCGGCGGCGGCTTCCTCCAGGCCGGCATGACGGAACACCGGCGGGCCTACGGCAAGCGCAAGTTCGACCAGATCGCCGCCACCGGCGCCGCCTACGTGCTGACGCCCTGCCACAACTGCCATTCGCAGATGCACGACATCGGCCGCTTTTACGGCGGGCATTACGGCGTGGTGCATCTGTGGACGCTGATCTGCCTTTCGCTGGGGATACTCGGCAAGAACGAGCGCATCTATCTGGGACCGGAGCTGCGCGGCTGAACCTTCATGAGCGCGAACTCATCACCGACCGCCACAACACCTGAAGCAACGACCCTGGAAACCGAGGTCCTGATCATCGGCGGCGGCGTGACCGGCGCCGGGATCATGCGCGACCTTGCGCTGCGCGGCATCCACAGCCTGCTGATCGACAAGCGCGACCTGTGCGCCGGCGCCTCCGGCGGCAACCACGGCCTGCTGCATTCCGGCGCCCGCTATGTCTCGACCGATCCCGACGCGGCGACCGAATGCCGCCGGGAAAACTCGCTGCTCAAGCGGCTTGCGCCGCAGTGCATCGAAACCGCCGGCGGCCTGTTCGTCGCGGTCGAGGGCGACGACCCGGAATTTGCCGAACGGTTTCCGGCGCTGTGCCAGCGTGCCGGGATCGAGTGCGAAGAACTCAGCCCCGGCGAGGCGCGCAGGCTGGAACCCGTGCTTTCGGAAAAGCTGTTCAAGGCCTATCGGGTGCCCGACGCCACGATCGATCCCTTTCACCTGGCCATGCTGAATGTCGATCACGCCCGATTGCTCAACGGCAGCATCTATCGCCCGCACACGGAAGTCCTGGGCTTCGAGATCGCGGCGGGAGAAATCCGCGCGGCCATCTGCCACGACCATCTGCACCAGCGCCAACTGACGATCCGCGCCAGGCAGTTCGTCAATGCCGGCGGCGCGTGGGCCATGAACATCGCACGGCTGGCGGCATGTGCCGACGTGCACCTGCTCTACGCCAAGGGCACCATCCTGGTCAGCAACGACCGCCTGGCGCAGCGCGTCATCAACCGACTGCGGCCTCCCGGCGACGGCGACATCCTGGTGCCGGCCGGCACGGTTTCCCTGCTCGGCACCACCTCGACCCGCGTCGAGGATCTGGAACAGGTCGCCCCCACCGCGGAGGAAATCGACCGCAACATCCGCGAAGGCGCGGTGATGATTCCGGCACTGGCCGGCGCCCGCTACATCCGGGCCTTTTCGCGGGTGCGACCGCTGTTGCAAACGAGCGGAACCACGGACCGCGCCGCGACGCGCGGCTTTGCCCTGCTCGACCACGCATCGCAGGGCGTGAGCAACTTCTGCACCATCACCGGCGGCAAGCTCACGACCTTCCGCCTGATGGCCGCAAGGACCGCCGATCTCGTCGCCCGCCGCCTCGGCAACGACCAGGCCTGCGTCACCGCGACCGTGCCGCTGCCCGACGACGAAGCCAGCAGTTGGGCCGATCCCGCCGCCGCGCCGAAACGCTGGCATCACGACAGGGATCCCGATGACATGATTCTCTGCGAATGCGAAATGGTGCCGCAGTCGGCGATCGAACAGGTCTTCGCCAACTCGCCGGGCATCGAGAAGGAGCGGACTATAGACTTGATCGCGCTACGTACCCGGGCCGGCAAAGGCCCCTGCCAGGGATCGTTCTGCGGCATCCGCATCGGCTCCTATCTTTACGACCAGGGCTACTACCGCGACGCGACCGGCCTTGCCCACTTGCGCGACTTTCTCGACGAGCGCTTCAAGGGCCAGCGCAGCGTGATCTGGGGGCCGCAGGCGGCGCAGATGGAACTGGCCGAAGCCCTGCACTGCGGGCTGCTCGGCCTCGACACGCTGAAGGACGAATGATGCGCAGCGCGCGGAAGACGCGGCAGTGGAGCGACAGATGAAGGACACGCCGCGGCATTTCACCACGCAACTGGCCGTGATCGGCTCGGGGATCGCCGGTTTCGCCGCGTCGATCTTCGCCCTGAACCGCAAGATCGCCATCGCGCAGGTCGGCAACTCCGGGGCGCTGGCCTACACCACGGGCTACCTCGATCTGATCGGCAAGCGCAACGACGCCGTCGTCAGCGACCCCTGGCAGGCCCTGGCCAAGCTGCGCGAATCGGAGCCGAAGCATCCGCTGAGTCGGGTCGACGCCGGCGACATCCAGCGGGCCTTCACCGAATTCACGGATTTTCTCGGCGCCTGCGGACTGGCCTACAGCGCGCCGGGGGCCGGCAATATCACGGCGCTGACCCCCGTCGGCACCCTGAAGCAGACGCTCTGCGTACCGGCCACCATGGCCGCCGGGCCGCGCGCCCTGACCGCCAACTCGCCCTGCGTGATCGTCGATTTCAAGGGCTTGAAGGGTTTCAGCGGCGTCGAGCTGGCGGCCAACCTGCGCGAGCGCTGGCCGCAGCTGACGACGCAGCGCATCGGCTTTCCCGGCATGGAGCGCGGCGAGATCTATCCCGAAGTCATGGCGCGGGCGCTGGAAGTTGCCACGACCCGGGAACAGCTGGCCGAGGCATTGAACGCCGTTGCCGGAACCGCCACGGTCATCGGCGTCCCGGCGATCCTCGGCATGCACCGGCCGGACCAGGTGCGGGCGGAACTGAAACGACTCACCGGCCGCGAAATCTTCGAGATTCCCACCATGCCGCCTTCGGTGCCGGGCATCCGCCTGCGCGAATTGTTCCAGCAGGTGTTGCCGCAAAAAGGGGTAAGCCTGATTCCCCAGCAAAAGGTCACCTCCCTGAGCTTCGACGGCGACGGCGCGACCCTCGCCCTCCGCGACGCCTTCGGCCCGATCCGGATCCATGCGCAGGCGGTGATCCTGGCCACAGGCCGTTTCCTCAGCGGAGGCCTCGATGCGCATCCGGCGGGAATCCGCGAGCACCTGCTGGACCTGCCGGTGACCCAAGCAGCGGACAGGGCCGACTGGTACCGCGCCCGCTACACGGATCCGCGCGGCCACCCGATCAATAGTGCCGGTATCGAGGTCGATGATTCATTCCGGCCTTTGACCCGCGAGGGTCGTCGCTACCATGAGCGCCTGTTTTCCGCCGGAGTCATTCTTGCCCACCAGGACTGGATTCGGGGCCGCAGCGGAGCGGGCATCGCCATCGCCACGGCCTTCAAGGCGGTGACCGAAGCGGAACGGTTTCTGGCAGGCCGGCAAGCCATGTTCCCCGGCGCCCCGCCGGTACAATGTCATTGACATTATTGCCCACTTACCCCGCATGATGCCAATTGTGAATATCATTACTGGAATTCACGTTATATTGATGCAACTTCCCCAGCGAAAATCGGAATTCAGGCAACCAAAGGAGAACACCATGCGATTCAAAGCACTCAGCGCTACGTTATTCGCCGCCGGACTTCTTGGCAGCGCCACGGTCCAGGCCCAGACCGAGATTCAGTGGTGGCATTCGATGGGGGGCGCGCTCGGCGAGGCGCTCAACGGA
Source organism: Sulfuritalea sp. (assembly GCF_031426875.1). Lineage (NCBI taxonomy): Bacteria > Pseudomonadati > Pseudomonadota > Betaproteobacteria > Nitrosomonadales > Sterolibacteriaceae > Sulfuritalea > Sulfuritalea sp. Next base: position 30,132 of record NZ_JASJPC010000066.1, on the reverse strand, counting down.
CTGGCCACCAAGTTCAACGCCAGCCAGCAGGAATACAAGGTAGTCCCCGTCTACAAGGGGCAGTACCCCGAATCGATGACGGCTGCGATCGCCGCTTTCCGCGCCGGCAACGCGCCGCACATTCTGCAGGTGTTCGAGGTCGGCACCGCGACCATGATGGCGGCCAAGGGCGCCATCGTTCCGGTGGCCAAGGTGATGACGGACGCCAAGGAACCGTTCGATCCGCAGGCCTACCTGCCCACCGTGGCGGGCTACTACTCGGACATCAAGGGCAACATGCTGTCCCTCCCCTTCAACAGCTCGACCGCGCTTTTCTACATCGACCGGAACAAGTTCAAGGCGGCCGGCCTGCCGCCGGTGCCGCCCAAAACCTGGAAGGAGTTGATCGCAGTCGCGGAGAAGCTGAAGGCGGCCGGGCAGGACTGCGTTTATACGTCCGGCTGGCCAGCCTGGGTTCACATCGAGAACTTCAGTGCCTGGCACAACGTGCCGATCGGCACCAAGCAGAACGGCATGGGCGGCGTCGACACCGAGTTCAAGATCAACTCGCCACTGCACGTGCGCCACGTCGCGATGCTCGGCGACATGGTGAAGAAAGGCCTGTTCACTTACGCCGGGCGCACCAACCAGGCGGACTCCAAGTTCCAATCCGGGGAGTGCGCGATGGCAACCATCAGCGCTGGCGCGCTGGCAGGCACCATCAAGGCGGGCAAGACAGATTGGGAACTGAGCTTCCTGCCGTACCACGACGATGTGAAAGGCGCACCGCAGAACTCGATCATCGGCGGCGCTTCGCTGTGGGTGATGGGCGGCAAGAAACCGGCCGAGTACAAGGGCGTGGCGAAGTTCCTGTCCTTCCTCTCGCAACCCGAAATCCAGATGGAATGGCACACCACCACGGGCTACGTGCCGATCACCAAGGCCGCCTACGAACTGACACGCAAGTCAGGGTTCTATGACAAGAACCCGGGGCGGGACATGGCCGTCAAGCAGCTGACCTTGAACACGCCGACCGAGAACTCGAAGGGCCTGCGCTTCGGCAACTACGTGCAGGGCCGCGAAGTGATCGAGGAGGAAATGGAGGCCGTATTCGCGGGCAAGAAGGACGCCAAGACGGCGTTGAACGACGCCGTGAAGCGCGGCAACGAGATCCTGCGCAAGTTCCAGGCAGCGAACAAGTAAGCTCAGTGACACCGGCACGCCGAACGGAATGGAAAAGCGCGTAGTCTTCCGCTCGGCGTGGCTGCCCTATGTTCTGCTGGCGCCGCAGCTCGCCATCACCATCATTTTCTTCTTCTGGCCGGCGGGACAGGCCGTCTGGTATTCCTTCCAGTTGCAGGATGCATTCGGCCTGCACAGCGAATTCGTCGGCTTCGACAACTTCACGGCCCTGTTCAGGGATCCGCACTACCTGGAGTCGTTCAAGACCACGGCCGTGTTCAGCGTCTCCGTGGCAGGCCTCGGCATCGCGATCTCACTGCTGCTCGCCACCATGGCCGACCGGGCGGTACGCGGCGCGCTGGCCTACAAAACGGTCCTGATCTGGCCTTACGCGGTGGCGGCAGCAGTCGCCGGCGTGCTGTGGGCGTTCATGTTCGCGCCGTCGATCGGCATCGTCACCTACGTGCTCAAGGGCCTCGGCGTCGACTGGAACTGGATCATCAAGGGCGACCAGGCGATGCTGCTGATCATCATCGCTTCGGTGTGGAAGCAGATCAGCTACAACTTCCTGTTCTTCCTCGCCGGGCTTCAGTCGATTCCGAAATCCCTGATCGAGGCGGCGGCGATCGACGGCGCGGGGCCGGCGCGGCGTTTCTGGACCATCGTGCTGCCGCTGCTGTCGCCGACCGCCTTCTTCCTGCTGGTGGTCAACATCGTCTACGCGTTTTTCGAAACCTTCGGCGTGATCGACGCGACCACCCAGGGCGGGCCGGCGCAGGCAACCCAGATCCTGGTGTACAAGGTGTACCACGACGGCGTGAAGTCGGCCGACATCGGCGGCTCCTCGGCGCAATCGGTGATCCTGATGATCATCGTCATCGCGCTGACAGTGATCCAGTTCCGCTTCATCGAGCGCAAGGTGCAGTACTGATGGGTGTCCGATGGTAGAGAAACGGCCGTTGCTCGACTTCGTCACGCACGCCGTCCTGATTGTCGGCGCCTTGGTGATCGCGTTCCCGCTCTACGTCACCTTCGTCGCGTCCACGCTGTCGCTCGAAGAGATCATGACGGTGCCGATGCCGCTGCTGCCGGGCGGCCATTTCATCGAAAACTATTCCCAGGTGCTGTTAGGCGGGTCGACCACGGGCTCGAAGGCGGCGGTGCTGGACATGCTGATCAACAGCACGGTGATGGCCCTGGCGGTGCCGCTGGGCAAGACCACCATTTCGATCCTCTCATCGTTCGCCATCGTCTATTTTCGCTTCCCGCTGCGCAACTTCTTCTTCTGGATGATCTTCGTCACGCTGATGCTGCCGGTCGAGGTGCGCATCATCCCGACCTTCAAGGTGATGGCGGACCTCGGCCTGCTCAATACCTATGCCGGCCTGACGCTGCCGCTGATCGCCTCGGCGACCGCCACCTTCCTCTTCCGCCAGTTCTTCATGACCATCCCGGACGAGCTGGCCGAGGCGGCGCGCATCGACGGCGCCGGGCCGATGCGCTTCTTCTGGGACGTGGTGGTGCCGCTGTCGAAGACCACCATGGCGGCGCTCTTCGTGATCCAGTTCATCTACGGCTGGAACCAGTACCTGTGGCCGCTGCTGATCACCAGCGACGAGTCGATGTACACGGTGGTGATCGGCATCAAGCGCATGATCGTTGGCGGCGACTCGGCCAACGAATGGAACCTGATCATGGCCACGGCGATGCTGGCCATGCTGCCGCCGGCGGCAGTGGTGCTGCTGATGCAGAAGTGGTTCGTCAAGGGACTCGTGGAAACCGAAAAATGAGAAAGCAATAATGGCCAGCGTATCGATCCGCAACGTGCACAAATCCTTCGGCGCGGTCAAGGTGATCCAGGGCATCAACGTCGACATCGGCGACGGCGAGTTCGTGGTGATGGTCGGGCCTTCGGGCTGCGGCAAGTCGACGCTGCTGCGCATGGTGGCGGGGCTGGAGACCATCACCTCGGGCGAGATCGCGATCGGCGAGCGCGTGGTGAACGACATCGAGCCCAAGGACCGCAACATTGCCATGGTGTTCCAGAACTATGCGCTCTACCCCCACATGTCGGTACGCCAGAACATGGCCTATGGCCTCAAGATCCGCCGCATGGCCCCGGCCGACATCGAGGCGCACGTCAAGCGGGCAGCGGAGATCCTGGAACTCGGGCCCTATCTCGATCGCAAGCCGCGCGAGCTTTCCGGCGGCCAGCGCCAGCGCGTCGCCATGGGCCGCGCCATCGTGCGCGAACCCGCGGTATTCCTGTTCGACGAGCCACTTTCCAACCTCGACGCGAAGCTGCGGGTGCAGATGCGCGCCGAACTACAGGCGCTGCATCGCCGCTTGGCGACCACCAGCCTCTACGTGACGCATGACCAGGTCGAGGCCATGACCCTGGCGCAACGCATGATCGTGATCAACGCCGGGCGCGCCGAGCAGATCGGGGCGCCGCTCGACGTGTACGAAAAACCGGCCACCACCTTTGTCGCCGGTTTCATCGGTTCGCCGCCGATGAACCTGATTCCGGCCCGGCGCAAGGACCGGGACATCCTGCTCGGCCTGCGCCCGGAGCACCTCGAACCCTGTGCGCCGAGCGAAGCGATGCTGACGGTCGACGTCGACCTGGTGGAGCCACTCGGCAGCGACACGCTGGTCTATGGCCATCTCGCCGACGACGCGAACGGCGCCCGGGTCACGGTGCGCCTGCATCAGTCGTTTGCGGCGCACGTCGGCAAGTTGCCGGTGCGCTACGCGCAAGAGCACGAACACTATTTCGATGCGGCCAGCGGGCTGCGCATCGAGATATGATCCCAAGAAGCATCAGTTCAATCCGCAGATGACGCAGATTACGCAGAGAGAACAACAAAGTGGCCGGTACCCTCGGCTGACCCGGCAGGTGGTATGACCTGACCAAGTAACGCCCTGATCCATCTGCGTTAATCGGCGAAATCTGCGGATCAAATGGTTTTTGCAGGTTGATGCACGGCCTCGCGCCGTTCGCGAGGACTACCGTGCTGCCAGCAGCAACTCGCTGAGTTCGACGAATCCCGCGCCGGCACGCGCGGCGGTGACCCAGGCCGGTTTATGCGCCAGACGGCCGGCACAATCGAGCACGTTGGCGACGCCCACTGAATTCGGAAAGAAACCGAACATCGGCGCGTCGTTGGGCGAATCGCCGACGAACACCCAGCGCTGTCGTTCCGCCCCGGCCTCCAAAGAAATTCCGAATTCTTCGGCCAGCATGCGGCGCGTCGTGCTCAGCTTGTCGTAGTCGCCGAACCAGCCGTTGACGTGGATGGAACTGATCTTGGCGCGCATGCCGGCCGCTTCCATGCGCCGCACGATGGCGTCCACGGCGGCCGGCGGCAGGGGCGCGACATCCTCGCAAAAATCGATGGCCAGATCGGCAACGCGGCAGAACTGGTCCGAGGCCAGCGCGGACCCCGGCACGGCAGCGAGTATTTCGGCAGCCAGAGCGTCGATCCGCCTTTGCCGGTCGGCCGGCGGCAGGCCGGCGAACACGGTCTTGAGCCGCCTGGCGCCGGCCTCGTAGCGCATCCAGAAGGCGCCATTCTCGCCCACCACGGCATCGACCGGCCACATGCGTGCGATGTGGTCGCACCAGCCGGCGGGTCGGCCGGTCACCGGAATCACCTTGATACCGGCGTTTTGCAGGCGCTCCAGCGCAGCGTAAGCGGCGGCGGTGAGGCGTCCTGCCGTGGTGATCGTGTCGTCGATATCGGCCAGCACGCCGACGGTCCGCGCGCGCGCCGCCAGGGAAAATCCAGCCAGCGGCTGCATGTCGTCCATCGCGCTCACTGGACTACCCTCCAATCCTTGGTAGCGAATGAATTGGCTTGGATTGTCATCGATCGGCGCTTGCGGGATGGTGGCGGGATTACCCTTTTATCATCCAATGAGCGCTCGCGCAATCGGCCGCCGACAAGGCCGGCAACATCGGTTTGCGGCGCTCGTGGCGCCCATCGCCGGGCAGGAGCGCCGTCAGTACTGCTGATTGCGCAGCCGCTGGGCCTCGTTGTAATTGCCCCGCGCGATGGCGTCCTGGATCGCCTGCTGGCGGATGGCCCGGGTCTGGTTGGCGGCTTCCTGGTCGCGGCGACGCGCGTCGGCCAGAAGCCGGGACTGTTCCATCTGCTGGCGGTATTGCTCCGCATGCGCCGCCTGCTGCTCCTGGCGATAGGCGGAATCGAGCCGCGCCTTGTCGTCCCGCATGCGCGCCTCCAGCAGTTGCCGGTCCCGCAATTCGGCGGCGCGCTCCTGCGCCGCGATCGAAGCCTCCAGCGCGACCTTCTGGTTGTCGACGACCCGGTCGCTGATCTCGGCCTTGCGCCGGATCTCCTCGCTGCGAATTTCGGCGTCCTTCAGGCGCAGTTCGCGATCCGATTTGTCCTTCATGTAGCCCAGTCCGAGATAGCCGGCGCCGAGCAGCACGATCGCGACCAGCAACACCTTCATTCCGCCGCCGGCCTGCGCGGCAAGCGCCGGTTCCCAGGCCTGATCCATGCGCGCGGATGTGGCCGGCCGACTCTTGAGCTGTTCCATCAGGCGCCGGTCGAACTGCTCGCGCGCAACCGCATCGCCCAGGGTTTCCACGGCATAGCGCGTCTCGGCATCGAGCGGCTGGCCGGATTTCCTGAGGCCGCCGATGAGCTCGGCCAGTTCGGCGTCGCTGCAGTCGGCAGGCATCCCGAGAACCGAATACAGGGAGTTCTTGCGCCGCATCGCAAGTTGCCCGCGCAAATCGACGCGCAGACGCTGGAGGTCGTATTCCGCCTGCCGGTAACTATCTTCGGATGTCATGACGCTCCCTCAATATCCATTGCCAAAGTAGGGGAATATAACCCAAGCTCATGACGCCGGCAATATCCAAAACCCATACGACAGGTCAATAGCTGGCGCTGGCGTCCCACATCGCGGGCGCGAAACGCACCACGCGATTGCGGCCGCCCGACTTGGCCTGATACAGGGCCACGTCGGCAAACTTGACCACCTGCCAGAAGGTGTCCGAATCGGCCGGAAATTCGGCGACGCCGATCGAGATGGTTTTTTGCAGGATGCCGCCGGCCAGCGGGATCTTGGTCGCCTCGACCTGGCCGCGGATTTTTTCCGCGACTTCCATCGCCGCAGCGGCGCCCGTGTCGGTCAGCAACAGCAGGAATTCCTCGCCGCCGTAGCGCACGGCGATGTCCGAGGCGCGCACGCTGCGCACCAGGATATCGGCCAAGGTCTTGAGCACCTTGTCGCCGACCTCGTGCCCGTGGGTGTCGTTGACCTGCTTGAAGAAATCCAGGTCGAGCATCAGCACCGAGAACGCGCTCTTGCGCCGCTGGCTGCCGGCCACCAGCGCGCCCACGTATTCTTCGAGGAAGCGGCGGTTGTAGAGGCCGGTCATGGCATCGCGCAGGGCATTTTCGCGCAGATGTTCCATCAGGCGCCTGGCCTCCAGCACGGGTCCGGCCTCGCGCAGATAGACGCTGACAAACGGCATCATCAGTCGCGCCAATGCGCCTTCGTCGGCCGCGACGACGACTTGCACCACGCATATGGCCGAACCGGACTGGGTGATCGGCATGCAGATGTGGGTTTCGCCGGCCGATCCGGGACGGAACATGGTGCATAGCCCGGGATAATCCACTGCATTGACTTCGTGGCCGGTGCGGTGGGCGCGGCAGAAACTGGCATCGACCACCACCTGCGGATCACAATGGCGGCACGCGGCGCCGGCTTCGCCATCGACCAGGATCGGCGTCATGCGGTTCTTGCTCGCCGCAACTTCATAAATCGAGAAGCGCTTGAAGTCGTATTTGCGCTGCAGCATGTCGGACAGGCGCTGATAGATTTCGAGCTTGGTCTGGTCCTCCTCGATCGCCTGCTTGAACTGCGAGGCCTCGACCAGGCTTTCCACCAGCTCCGTAGTGTGCACCAGCTGGTTGCCGCCTTCGCGGACCACCTGGTGGCCTATCAACTGGCCGACGCGGGTGCGAATGGTGCCTACCTCGCGTTCGAGGAAGGCCATCAGTTGATTGATGTTGAGGGCGATCTCGTCCACTTCGTCATTGCTGCGCTGGCGGACGCGCCCGGAAAAATTGCCGCCCACCGCCAGCGAGGTGACCTCCTGCACGCTTTGCGCGGCTTCCGCCAGCGGATTCATCATGCGCCGCAGCAGCCCCAGTGCCAGCAGCGCAGCCACCAGCACGGCCAGGCTGACCATGACCACGGCGATGATGCCCTGGCGCCGCACTTCGGCCAGGGATATGTCGATGCTGACCGCGCCCAGCACCGTGCCGGCGCTCACCACATGGCATTGCAGGCAGTTGGGTACGCCGTCATTGCCGGCAACATAGGGAATCACCGCACGAAACATCAGTTCGCCGTCGACGTCGGTCACCTCGAAGCTTTCCTTGCCGGTGCGCAATACCGCGGTGACATCCTGGCTGGCGGCGCCTTCGCTGGACAAGCCCGGCCCGAACTGCTTGACCACTGCCGGGCCGCGTGCCACCCGCACCTGGTGCACGCCGGGAACTCCGGCCAGCCGTGTCAGTAGCTGCTCGCGCTTGCTTATGCTGCCGTTGATCATGCTCTCGGTCAGGGCGACCTTGACCGTCTCGGCCACCGAGCGCGCATGGCGTTCCGCGGTATAGATCGAGAAGCGGCGAAAGCTCAGTGCGGAAAGCACGGTCAGCACCACCACCAGCACGGCGAGGATGCCGACGAAGAACACCTGGGTTTTGTCTTTGAGTTTCATGGATTCAGGCCGCCGCGTCCCTATGCTGTTTGCCTGCGCGAAAAATGACGCATGCTAGCAAATAACCATGACTTCGGGATGGTAAATCGAACCGGTGCATGCAGGCATGCGTAACGCCGAATGCCGCGATCATCGGCGCTCAAGTCGCGTCTATCGAAGACAGCCTTTGCCTGAGGCAGGCCGGGCAGAGACAGGTCGCCGGCGCTGCGGGATCGGCCGGCGCCGGCAGCGGCAACAGCGGCGGCAGCCTGGCGCACCAGCACTCCGCGTCGCCGGCTTCCATGTCGCAGCGAAATGGTGCACCGCATTGCGCACAGACACCGGTCGGCGCGGCGCTTGCCGACACGGCATTCACGGCGTGCCGCTGCCGAAGCGGCGGCACGCCGCGCGCAGCACCGCCATCTGCCGGCGGTAGTTGCCGCAGCCGGTGCAGATCCAGACATGCAGGCGCAGCCCTGCCCGCTCGGCCAGGCTCAGCGGGCGGTCCTGTTCCTGCGACATCAATTCGGTGGCTTGTTTGCAACTCAACATCTCAGGTTTTCGCTCCGGCAAACCAACTCTCTTCAAGGCAGGTACGCAGCCCCATCCGGGCGCGATGCAGCACCACCCAGCAATTGGACGCGCTGATCCCGGTTTCCTTACAGATTTCCCCGGTCTCGAAGCCGAGGAATTCACGCATCATGAAGACGCGCGCGGTCTTCTCCGGCAGGTGATCGAGGCAGGCCTCGAACACGCGCCAGAACTGCTGCTGCTCGAACGAGGCTTCGGGATCGGCCCAGCGTCCGGGCCGCGCAGTCTCCTTCCAGTGCCCGCGCCGATCGAACAGCGACTCGCTCAGCAGCTCGTCGCCAGCTTCGCTTCCGTCCTCATCCCCGGCCAGCGAGGTCGCGGTGATTTCGCGGCTCTGGGCGCGGATGATGTCGATGATCTTGTTGCGCAGGATGGAAATCAGCCAGGTCTTGTAGGACGAGCGGCTTTCGAAGCGATGGCCGCCCGTCAGCGCCGCGAGCAGAGTTTCCTGCACCGCATCCTCGGCGGCACCGGCGTCGCGCAGCTGCAGGCGTGCGAAGCGCAGCAGGTCGGGCCGCAGGGCGTTCAGCTCGCTTTGACGATCCAGTTCCATGGCGCTCGCAGGGCTATCGGAGGGAACGCATTTTGACCCAGGATGACTAAGATGGGCAAACCTTCCGCATTTGTAAGGAATGCGGGAGCCGGCACGACTAAGGCACATCGCACGCCACAAGCACGCGCATCCCCGACAGCGCCCCGACCACAGGAGAACAACATGAACCGTCGCCACTGGATTTCCCGGATTTCCGGCCTCGCCGCCGCAACGGCGCTGCCCTGGGGCAGCGCCGGCGCCACCAGCGCCTTTGCGCTGAGCAAACCGAAACAGGAATGGAAGAAGCTGCTGAGCCCGGACGCCTACCGCGTGCTGTTCGAGGAAGGCACGGAGCCCGCCGGCAGCAGCGCACTGAATGCGGAAAAACGCGCAGGCAGCTTCATCTGCGCCGCCTGCAACCTGCCGCTGTTCGACAGCGCCCACAAGTACGAAAGCGGCACCGGCTGGCCCAGCTTCTGGCTGCCGCTGGCCGGCGCCGTCGGCACCTCGACCGACTTCAAGCTGATCCTGCCGCGTACCGAGTATCACTGCTCGCGCTGCGGCGGACATCAGGGCCATGTCTTCAACGATGGCCCGCAGCCCACCGGCAAGCGTTACTGCAACAACGGCGTGGCCCTGGCCTTTGTGCCCAAGGGCGCGCCATTGCCGGCGCTGCGGACATGAAGCCGCTGGGAAGGATCGCCGCACTACTCTGCGCGCTGCTGGCGGGCACCGCTTATGCCCAGGCACCCGCGGCGCCAGGGGCCGGCCGCGCCACGGCGATCTTCGCCGGCGGCTGCTTCTGGTGCATCGAAAAGGACTTCGAGAAGCTCGCCGGGGTGATCGAAGTCGAGTCCGGCTATACCGCCGGCAAGACGCCGAAACCGAGCTATGAACAGGTCAGTGCCGGCGGCACCGGCCACGCCGAAGCGGTGCGCGTGATCTACGACCCGCAGAAAGTCGGCTACCCGCAGCTGGTCGATTATTTCTGGCGGCATATCGATCCGACGGCAAGGGACAGGCAGTTCTGCGACGCCGGTACCCAGTATCGCAGCGGCATCTACTGGCAGAACGAGGCCGAGCACAAGGTCGCCGAAGCCAGCCGCGACGCCCTGCTGAAGAGCGGCAAGTTCAAGACCATATACACCGAGCTGGCCCCGGCCTCGACCTTCTGGCTGGCCGAGGAATACCATCAGGATTATTACAAAAAGAACCCGATCCGCTACAACTACTACCGCAAGTCCTGCGGCCGCGACGCGCGGGTGGAGGAAATCTGGGGCGGCAAGTGAAGCGAGCGGATGGCGTGCGCGGCTGCCCGCCCGCTTCATCCGCCTGTTTCTGCCCGTTCGCCCGCAAGAGTTGGTGCTGGCGACCCGCCAAAGACCTGGCACCGGCGGGTAAGGTATGCCAATCCCCTGCGCCGCAAGCGCTGCCGGCCTGGGTGGGGCGCCTCCATGCCTGGCGGCGAGGCTAGCCACATGACGCAGGCCGAACTCTCGATCGTCATGCCGGTGCTGAACGAGGCACCGCAGATCGCGGCACGCCTGCAGGCGCTGCAGCCTCTGCGCGCGCAAGGTGTGGAGCTCATCGTGGCCGATGGCGGCAGCAGCGACGGCACCGCGCAACTGGCTGCGCCGCTGGCCGATCGGGTGCTTGCCGCGCCACGCGGCCGCGCCGCGCAGATGAACGCCGGGGCAGTCGCCAGCCGGGGCCGGATCCTGCTGTTCCTGCATGCCGACAGCGCGCTGCCGGAAGCGGCCCTGCCGGCGCTACGGCAGGCCATCGCCGGCGGCGCGGACTGGGGGCGCTTCGACGTGCGCATCGACGGACGCCACCCACTGCTGCGCATCGTCGAGCGCATGATGAACTGGCGTTCGCGCCTGACCGGCATCGCCACCGGCGACCAGGCGATTTTCGTGCGGCGCGAGGTTTTCGAAAACCTGGGCGGCTACCCCGAGCTGCCGTTGATGGAAGACATCGCGCTGTGCGCCGCGCTCAAGCGACGGACTGCGCCCGCCTGCCTGCGCGAAATCGTCACCACCTCGGCGCGGCGCTGGGAACGGCATGGCGTGCTGCGCACCATCCTGCTGATGTGGTGGCTGCGCGCGGCCTGGTTCCTCGGCGCCGACCCCGCGCGCCTGGCGCGCCGCTATGGCTACCGGCCGCGTGCCGCCGGGCTGGATTCCGCTCCGATCGGGATCGCCGTGATGGCCAAGGCGCCGCTTGCCGGCTACGCCAAGACGCGCCTGATTCCGGCCTTGGGCGCCGGGGGCGCGGCGCGCCTGCAGCGCCAACTGACCTTGCGTACCCTGGCCACTGCCCATGCCGCCGGCATCGGCCCGGTGACGCTGTGGTGCGCTCCCGATGTTCGCCAGCGTTTTTTCCGCGCGCTACGGCGGCGCTGCGGCTTGGAGCTGCGCGTCCAGACCGAGCTCGATCTCGGCGCGCGCATGGCGCACATCTTTGCCGAACACGGCAAGCGGCCGCTGTTGCTGATCGGCACCGACTGCCCGGCCCTGACTCCCGAACACCTGCGGCAAGCGGCGCAGGCCTTGCACGATGGCGCCGATGCCGCCTTCATCACCACGGAAGACGGCGGCTATTTTCTGGTCGGCCTGCGGCAGCCGGTTGCCGAGCTGTTCGCCGGCATCGACTGGAGCACCGAGCGCGTCATGGCGCAGACGCGCAGCCGCTTGTCGGCACTGAATCTGCGCTGGCGGGAAACCGCAAGCCTGTGGGACGTCGATCGTGCCGAGGATGTCGCGCGCTGGCAGGCGCTGCAGCAGGCTGCGAGTTCAGGCTGGCAATAGTTGGCGCTGGCGCTGCGGGTACGCGGCCGCAGTGAGCGCAGGCACTCAGAGCCTGAGAAGAAATCGTCCTCCAAGGGGACTTCCTACGGGGCGTAGCCGCGAGCCGCAGCGGGGTGCGGCCGGAGCGCAGCTACCGGAACGTACGTTGTTGTACATGAGGATAGCCGGGGTTGGCAAATGAGCCGCCCAAGCCCCGATCCGGCACGCGCAGTAGATTTATTCACAAGCTCTCAGTTGAACCGGTCGCGGCCGGGCTGGTCGGCGCGCGCCAGGATGGCGGGCAGTTCATCGCGGACGAATTGCACCGTGCGCGGATCCTCGATGAAATCGGCGGCGGAGGTGCCGAGCAGGATGCGCTCCGGCGCCAGCGGCTCGGAAACCACGTAACCCTGCACGTAGTCCACGCCCATCTCGGCCAGCGCGTCCAGTGTCGGGATGTCCTCGGCCCATTCGGCGATGCACTTCATGCCCAGGTTTCGAGTCAGATCCACTATGGCCTGGACAATGGACTGATTGGCCGGGTGCGCCAGCAGATCCTTCACGTAGGCGCCGTCGATCTTGATTGCGTCCGCCGGCAAGCGGCGCAGGTAGGAAAACGAGGTGTAGCCCGCGCCGAAGTCGTCCAGCGCGAGCTTGGCGCCGAATTTCCGCAGGCCGTCGATGAACTGCTGGGTATTGGCGAGATCGTGAAGTGCCACGCTTTCGGTGATTTCGATGCACAAGCGCTGCACCGACGAGCGATGGCGCGCCAGGATGGCGAAAGCCTCCTCGATGAACTTTTCGTCATTGAGCGAGCCGCCACTCAGATTGACCGAAACGTAGCTGGAGTTCTTCAAGTGTTGGGCGTTTGCCTCCAACCATTCCAGGGTCCTGGTCAGCACCCATTTGTCGATTGCCGCAATACGGCCGTTCCTCTCTGCCGCGGGAATGATCTTCCAGGCGGGAACGATCGACCCGTCCGTATCGCGCATGCGCAGCAGCACTTCGAAGTTCAGTGAGCCGTATGGATCGCGCAGGGACATGATCGGCTGCATCAGCAGAAAGAGTCCTTCCGGCTGGGCCTTGCCAAGACGGTGGATCAGGCGCAGTTCATCCCGATGGTCGGAAAACACCGACATGTCCCGCTGGTAGATCACCAGGTTGCCCTCACGCTCGCTCTTGGCTTCGCGACAGGCGCGGTCCGCGAGGGACACGGCGTCATCCTCCTTGATGCCTCGCGTAATCTCAACCAGCCCGATCGAGCATTTCACGTTGAACGCACGCTCTCCTTCGGTGAATGGCCCGGTCGATATCGCCGTGATGATGCGTCGACAGGTGTCCGTGGCTTCCTGCAGCGCCCCTTTGGGAAACACCACCACAAATTCGTCGCCGCCGACGCGCCCGAGCATTTGGCCGCCGCCCAGTGTCTGGTTGATGCGCTCACAGACCTGGCGCAGCACCATGTCGCCCGCGATATGGCCGAACAGGTCATTGATGAGCTTGAAGCGATCCAGATCCACATAGGCCAGCGCCATCGCCTCATCGTCCGCCAGCGCCTCACTGGAGGCGTTGAACACGCGCTCGATGCCGCGCCGGTTGAGGGTGACGGTCAAGGGATCGTGGTCGGCCAGGAAGCGCAGCCGCGCGCTGGCTTCGACGCGTACCGTAATGTCCTGTACGGACCCCTCGATCCGACCTTTGTCCAGCGTGGCTTTGACCAGGAAGGACTTCCTGCGCCCATCGGCGCCGGCGCGGCCGGTGAGTTCCAGATCCTCGCTCGCGGCGCTGACGAGGAAGGTCTGCAGGCGCTCCCATGCGCCGGCATCGAAATCGTCGCCCCACCGGCCTGCGCATGAACTGCGCTCCATCATGACTGTGTAGGCCGGGTTGCATTGCAGAATGCAGCCTCGGCTGTCCAGCGAGAACAGCCCGATCGGTATTGCCTCATAGGTATTGCGCAGTTCGTCCTGGGCCTTTCTTCGCTCCAGCTTTTCCTGCCTTATCTGCTCGGCGATCGCCAGGGCCGCCAGCAGGCTGGACGCCAGCGCCGCCGTCACGCTGTTGACGCTGCCAATCAGGTCGCGGAAGGCAAGTGCCGCCGCTACGACCTCGTTGAGACTGGCCAGCAAGGCCACGGCAATTCCCGCCCCGTACCACATGGCGACCTTGGACCGCGTCTCGACCAGGATCCTCCCCAGCAAATAGACGAGCATCGCGCCGCCGGCGGCGGTCAGCACCCAGAGCACTGGCAGAAAGATCGCGTATGGAAGAAACATGGCCGCCATCAAGAGCGGGACGCAGGACCACTGCCCGGCGCGCAGCAACCATTGAAGCGCCGGCCGTTTGAGGTCTTCTACGAACAGGCGGCTGAAGAGAACCAGGGTCAGGACATAGTAGGCCGTGGTGGTCAGCTTGCGCAGGGGCGTCAGCCAGTCCGGCGGGATGGTACGCTCCAGCCACTGTGCGTCCCATCCTGCGGATATCGCGGCAAGGCGCAGGTTGGCCACGAGCCAGGCGGCGAACAGGACGTACAGCCACTCGCGGTTGATCAGGGCCACCATCAGGACAAAAATGGAGAGCACGATCAGTCCGCCGTCGAGCAGACCGGAGTTGCGATGGAATTTGTGCTCAGAAGTCTCGAACTTTGGTTCGGACCACATCGTCGCAGCAATCTGCGCGGGGCCGGTATGGGTTGCCCGGCACAGAACGCCGGTGGCAGACGTCAGGGGGGTAAGGCGCAGGGCAAAACCGGTTTTGGACGCCCGCATGGCGCCTTGGGCCGTGCTTCGGTTAGCCCGTCCCAATGGGGTTAGGTCGAGGGCGCTCCAGCACTCCACATCCAAGGCATGCCTCGACGGAAGCTCAACGATGGCGGGTTGATCGCTGGCCGGGACGGTGAAGCTGAACCAGAACGGCGCTTCAGACAAATGGGTGCTGAAGTCGGTAACCTGCTCTTGCCCAGCCAAGACGCCGAGAGCGTCGGATGACGACATCTCGGCTTCGTCCTGTTGCACCACAGCAAATTCGATCCGACTCGCGCCGTCTTGTGGATACTGGCTCGGCAGTAGGAGCAAGACTGCCAGCGACGCCAGGGTTACCGCTATCGGGACCGCATAGACCGACAACCGATAGAGAAAACCATCAAGGGTGGCGCTCAACTCCCCGGCAATTAGTCGCTGCATTCTGTCCAACGTAAAGGGTTCCGATGGCTTCCTTCAGCGATTGTACTGCCCTATTTGCCAGATATATTTCTCCTCAGCAGGCTACCTTGGCCCTATATCTCGGTTGAAACGAGATCCATCCCGGCGTGGCATCCAAGTCAATATCGGGGTGCTTGGTGTGGATCACGAAGTTGTAGAGCGGATGATTGGCCTGGCTCCATACAGCCCGGGCGCGGTCGATGTTGAACGCCAGTACCCGGTGAGGAATGTTGCCGGCGTGGCGCATCGGGATGAATCCGCCATCGGGGAACACGTCTTCGAACAGCAACGCCTGATACTGGCGGTCGAGCGGCGAGCGCGCCGCAATGACCATCCATTCGATGCCTTCCATGACGCAAAACTGGTAATAGGCCTTGAACAGGGCGGTTTTAACCAGGCGCCCGGTGCGACCGAGGGCCACGCCGAGACGGGTGGCTTCGGCGTGGCTGCCGCCTTCGAGCCATGACGGCAGTTCCACCGACTGCTCAAGGGCCAGCTTGCGGTATCGATTGGTCTGAATTCGCATCGTGCCTACAGGTGATCCGTCCAGTTTGGATTCCGCCAGCAGCACCACGGAACCTGGCTCGCTGTCGGCGACTTCCTCCTTCTCCAGGAGCGACGCCACCTCGGGAACATGGCGCCCATAGGCCGAGTGGCGAATGAGAACCGCCTTGTCGAGCTGCTCCTGGCTGGTGACGATCCTGACGGTGAAAGGAAGCCGTTCTTCGACCAAGCCACGCGCTGCATGTGGCTCTCTGTCGTTGGCCAGAATGCTGCCAAGCTGTGCCGCGTTGAACTGGTGTCCTGATTGCACGGAAGAATTCAGATTCATTGCAGATCTCCTGATTTGGGAAAGTTGGGTGAGAAACTCCTACGGCGGAATGAAACGGCTGACCACGCCAGCAGCCGCACGAGGCCATGCCGCGGGCTTGGTCAGCCATTTCGCACTTAAGTATGATGGATGCAGTGATGCGGGACCAAGCGCCAACAACGATATGGATCGTCACTCCGTGGCGGGAAAACGACGGATTCTTGGTGTGAATCAGGATGTTGGGGTGCTTTGCTGCATTGCGTCAGCGATTCGGTATGCCAAATATCGCGTCCGAACCGGACTGCCGTCCCGCCAACGCCAACTTTTGCGGCTCGCCGTCAGCCCGCGGTGCGCTCCATCCAGTCTGTCACCAGCGGCCACAGCGCAGCTTCGCTCTGCGGCTTGAAGAAGCCGAAGTGGCCGATGCGCGCCAGGCCCAGCGAAGCCGGATCGACCAGGCGGTAATCCACGGCCCGCCGCCGATAGGCGCCGTGCAGCAGGCGCGAGCCGGCTTCGAGCAGCAGTTCGTCGTCGCTGAATGTCAGCGCCAGCACCGGGTAGTCGGCCGTGGCATAAGCCTCGCGCGCGCCGGGTTCGCCGCTCAGCAGATACTCCGGCGTCAGGCACCAGCGCCGCCACTGGAACATCGCGCCGCTCGGCAGGTCGCCGACGACGCCGATGCGGGCGCCGGGGAAGTAGCCGAAGAGCGGGCACAGCGCCGGCGCCAGCACATGCCACATCAGCGGCGCCGAACGCCGCACGCGCGGCGCCAGGTGGCGCGTCGAACCGCTGCCGACGGCGATATTGGCCAGGCCGGCAATACGCTCTCGCGACGGCAAGAGCGGCGCCACCTGACCGCCGAAGCTGTGGCCGACGACGAACAGCGGATCCTGCGGCGACGCGGCGGCGATCATCTGCAGCAAGGCGTCGTAATCCTTGCGCAGCCAGTCGCCGAGGTCGGCCTTGAGCTTGCGCCGCGGCCCATTCAGCGATTCGCCGATGCCGCGGTAATCGAAGGTCCAGGCGGTGTAGCCGCGCCGCGCCAGGTAGCGCGCAAACGGCGCGTAGAAGGCTTGCGGCACGGCCATCGCCGCGGCGATCACGACCTGGCCGCGCACCTGACCGTGCATCTGTCCTACCGCGTCGAAACGGTAGGCGGCGAGGCGGTGGCCGTCGCTGGCGGCGAAGCTGATGGGCGTCATGGTTTGCTGCCGGTGGTGGCGATGCGGGTTTTTACCATGCAGTACAGGTTTCAATGAAAATCCCGGCTCGCCGTGACCAGGCTGCCGCGCAAGAGTTGACGCTTGCCGGCCCGCGAAGCGGAGTCCCCGGCAGACAGAGTCCGACACGCCAGGTCATTGGACACGACGCCGCTGGCGCATGGATGGCTTTGCGGATCAACTGCGTGGGCAGGCATAATGAGGTTCTGAGTTTTCAATCCAGTCATGGATGCTGTTGTTCGACAAAAGCCACCGATTGCCTGTCGAACATGAGGCGCCAAACATTAAGGATCATGAGTTTGACATCCCGGCAGCTCCACCTCGATTTGGATGGCGGTTCGAGCCGGCCTCATTCCGCCAAGGTCGCTGCCGCGATCGAGAAACTATCCGCCGCATCCGGAGCAGAATCGCGCGGCGCAATCTTCACCCGCGCCGAAGTTGTCGAATTCATTCTCGACCTCGTCGGCTACACGGAAGACAAGCCCTTGACCCGGCAGCGACTGCTGGAGCCCTCGTTCGGCGGCGGCGATTTTCTGCTGCCCGCGGTGAGCCGCCTGCTGGGAGCGTGGCGGACTGGAGCCGGCACCAAGTCGGCCCTGGAGGATCTGGGCGACGCAATTCGCGCAGTGGAGTTGCACCGCGAGACCTTCGATGCCACGCATGCCGCGGTAATCGCCCTGCTGAAGCAGGAAGGCTTGGCGCAGAAAACCGCGCAGGCTCTTGCCGATCGCTGGCTGACGCATGGCGATTTCCTGCTGGCGCAGTTGAATGGTCAATTCGACTTCGTCGTCGGCAATCCTCCCTATGTGCGCCAGGAGATGATTCCCGCTGCCTTGCTGGAGGTGTACCGAAGCCGCTATCCGACCATGTATGACCGCGCCGACCTCTATATTCCCTTCATCGAGCGCTCGCTGTCGGTCCTGTCGCCTGGCGGCAGCCTGGGCTTCATCTGCGCCGATCGCTGGATGAAGAACCGCTATGGCGGACCGCTGCGCAGCATGGTTGCCGAGCAATTCCACTTGAAAATGCACATCGACATGGTGGGCACCCCGGCCTTCCATTCCGACGTGATCGCCTATCCGGCCATCACCATCATCAGCCGGGAAAACCCCGGCGCAACGCGCATCGCCCATCGCCCGACCATCGACCGCGCCACCCTGACCAAACTGGCCGCGGCCCTGCGTGCCGATGACTTGCCCAAGGATTGCACGACAGTCCGCGAACTCGCCGGTGTCACCGACGGTGCTGAACCGTGGCTGCTCGAATCCGCGGATCAGATGACGCTCATCAGGCGACTTGAGCGGCAGTTTCCGACGCTGGCAGAAGCGGGTTGCACCGTCGGCATCGGCGTCGCCACCGGGGCGGACAAGGCCTTCATCGGCGATTTCGACAGCCTCGATGTCGAAGCGGATCGCAAACTGCCACTGGTAACCACTCGCGACATCGCGTCCGGCGAGGTGCATTGGCAGGGACAGGGCGTCATCAATCCCTTCGCCGAAAATGGCGGTCTGGTCGATTTGCAGGACTATCCACGTTTGCGCCATTACCTCGAAGCGCGACGGGAGATCATTGCCTGCCGCCACTGCGCGCAGAAGTCGCCGGACAACTGGTATCGCACTATCGACAGAATCACGCCGGCACTCGCAAAAAGGCCGAAGCTGCTGATCCCCGACATCAAGGGCGAAGCCCACATCGTGTTCGAGGGTGGAAATCTGTACCCGCACCACAATCTTTATTACCTCACGTCGGAGGAGTGGAACTTGCGGGCCTTGCAGGCCGTGATGCTGTCAGCCGTCACCCGCCTGTTCGTGGCAACCTACTCAACCAAAATGCGTGGCGGTTTTCTCAGGTTCCAGGCGCAATACCTCAGACGGCTGCGCTTGCCGCATTGGCGCAGCGTTTCCGAGTCGTTGCGAGGCGAGCTGATAGCGGCGGCGACGAAACGCGACATACAGGCCTGCAACCAGGCGGCATTCAAGCTGTACGGCCTGAACCACGAAGAAAAATCCGGTCTGGGAGGCAACGGGGACTAAATGGCGCTTGATCTTGTCGATTACGAACAGAAGGCCCGCAAAGCCATGAAAGCCTTCTGGAAAAAGCGGAAAGCCGCCACACAAAAGCAAATCGAATCCGGCAAGGCCGACCAGGGCGAACGGGCGGGCGTCACCAGCGGCAAGAACATGGACGGTTTCGTCGCGCTGGTGGTCGATATCGTGCGCGCCAACGGCCTGGCCCATGCACAGATTCATCAGAAGCGCGCGGTACTGACCTTGCCGGGTTACTTCCGGCCGACCAAGCTCTGGGATCTACTGGTCATCCACAAGGGCGACCTGATCGCCGCCATCGAGTTGAAGAGCCAGGTCGGTCCCTCATTCGGCAACAACTTCAACAACCGCACCGAAGAGGCCATCGGCACCGCGCACGATCTTTGGATCGCCTACCGTGAAGAAGCCTTCGGCAAACAGCCGCGCCCGTTTGTCGGCTGGCTGATGATGGTCGAGGATGCCGCGAAGTCCAGGTCGCCGGTCAAGGACACGTCGCCGCATTTCCCGGTATTTGCGGAATTCAAGAATGCGTCCTACCTCGAACGCTACGACCTGCTATGCCAGAAGCTGGTGCAGGAACAGCTTTACACCACCGCCAGCATCATCACGTCGAAGCGCAGTGCCGCCACCAACGGCGAATTTGCGGAAATGTCGGCGATGACCGGGCTCAGGACCTTTGTTACTGCGCTGGCGGGTCACGTTGCTGCAGAGGCGGCACGGCTTGGATGAAATGCTGCTGTAAAACCGTTGCTGCGGATATGCTCAATGAAAATCCCTGCTGCTCGTCGCCAGCGACCCGAGCAGCTCGCTGTGGTCGAACAGGCGCTTGGCGACCAGGTGCACCACGGCATGTTCGCCCTCGCCTTCCACCTGCAAAGTCCCGGCCACGCCCAGTAGCCGGCTGCCGAGCAAGAGTTGGCGCTGGCGACACGCCAGGTCATTGAACACCACGACGTTGGCGCAGCCGGTTTCGTCTTCTAGCCCGAATATTTCACCAAAGTAGGTCGGCGGAATCGCCGTGAGGCGCGTTAATACTGGTGTCTAGACAGGATTAACGGAGTATTCCGCCGATGCCAAATTGTACGCGTGGGGAAATGGAGTTTGGGCGCCTGGGTCGTTGCAAGATCGAGGCGAATTTTGAGGGCGGTGCGCTCAGTTCCGATGGCGGCCTGATGCTGCTGCGGCAAGTCGACCGACGCATTGGATTGTCACGGGCGGTAGCGGAAGCCCTGCACGACCCACGGCGTCCGGAGCGCATCACGCATGAAATGCGCGACTTGGTCGCGCAACGGCTGTATGCCCTGTGCTGCGGCTACGAGGACCTGAACGACCACGCCGCCCTGCGCAACGACCCACTGATGCAAACAGCCGTGGGCACGTGTGATGAACTGGGCAGCAGCCCGACCTTGTGTCGGCTGGAGCAACGGGCCACGCGATCGGATATCGTGGCCTTGAACCGGGTGCTGATCGACCAGTTCATCGCCAGCCATACGCAGGCGCCGGAGGAACTGGTGCTGGATATCGACGCCTCCGACATTCCGCTGCACGGGGAGCAGGAACAGACCGAGTTCCATGCCTACTACGATCACTATTGCTACCTGCCGCTGTATGTCTTTGCCGGCCGCGCCATGCTCGCCTGCGTCTTGCGCCGCAGCCGGATCGACGGTGCCAAACACGCCGCCGCCGTGATCAAGCTGATCGTGACCCGGCTGCGCCAGACCTGGCCGGCGGTGCGGATCATCGTGCGTGGCGACTCCGGGTTCTGCCGGCAACGACTGATCCGCTGGTGCGAACGCCACGGCGTCGGCTACGTGATCGGAATGGCGAGAAATGCCCGCTTGCAGCACCACGTGGCAGACTGGGAGCGCCTCATGGAGCAGGCCTACGAGGAGACTGGGACCAAGCAGCGGATGATTGGCCAGTTCTCCTAT
Organism: Sulfuritalea sp.; assembly: GCF_031426875.1. Lineage (NCBI taxonomy): Bacteria > Pseudomonadati > Pseudomonadota > Betaproteobacteria > Nitrosomonadales > Sterolibacteriaceae > Sulfuritalea > Sulfuritalea sp. The sequence goes on along the minus strand of NZ_JASJPC010000066.1, from coordinate 9,104 downwards.
GCGGCCAAGAGCTGGGATCGGGAACGGCGCCTGATCACCCGCCTGGAGTTTGGCGCCCAAGGCACCAATCCGCGCTTCATCGTGACCAACCTCGACCGTCCTGCCGAGGAACTGTATGACGACCTCTACTGCCAGCGGGGCGAGGCCGAGAACCGGATCAAGGAAACTCAGCTCGACCTGTTTGGCACGCGCGCCAGTTGCCACAAGTTCCTGGCCAACTGGTTGCGCATCCTGTTCTCGGCGCTGGCCTATACGCTGATGCAGCGCCTGCGCGAGATCGCGCTGGCCGCCACTGATCTGGCGAAGGCCACCGCGGCGACGATTCGCGTCCGCTTGCTCAAGATCGGCGCGGCGGTGATTCGCAATACGCGGCGCATCCGCATCTTGCTTGCCTCCCACCATCCGCTGCGCGATATCTACTTCATCGCCGCCAACGCCTTGGCGTCTCCATAGCGACTACCGAGTGCGTCCCCGACATGCTGATCTTCGGGGGTTGGGGGTGGTCCGTCCAGATTTCGCTCAATTGATCAAAACTTGATCAATTGCCGCCCCTGGCATCGCGATCAACCCGTTCGACATAGTTCCACAGCCAAATCATGGGGCTGGTGAAATATCCGGGCTAGGGTGATGAAGATGACGCCGCTGGCGGTGCCCGGACGCTGACGACAGGTGACGAAGCCGGCGCAGCGCACCAGGGCGTGATCGCTGCGTTCGCGCAGGGCGTCGGCGGGTCAAATGGTGTCTCAGCATCCCCAGCCTGACTGTTTTCGTATATCCTTGTAGCATGGACATGCGGGTGACTAAACAAGCGAAACTAGCAGGAAGCGCCAACAGCCTTGCGCTTAACTTTTCGGATGTTTTTGCTGGTTGTGGCGGGCTGTCGCTTGGGCTAACAAACGCTGGGTGGCGAGGCTGTTTCGCAATTGAGAAGAATTCGGAAGCATTTGGCACCTTAAAGGCGAACTTGATTGCCGGTCGACGGCGACGATTTAATTGGCCCGATTGGCTTCCCCAAGAAGCCATTTCAACCAAGGGTCTGTTGGAGGGTTACCGAACCCAACTGGAGCATCTCAAGGGTACCGTGACCTTGTTAGCAGGGGGGCCGCCATGCCAAGGGTTCTCCTTGGCCGGTAGGAGAACACACGCCGATCCCCGAAATTCGTTGGTCAATGATTACATTGAAATCGTCAGTATCTTGAAACCCCGTTTCTTGGTCATCGAGAACGTCCAAGGATTTCAGCTTCCGTTCAAGAAAAACGTGGATGATGGAAAAGGGGATATCCCCTACTCCCAAAGAGTGCGGGCGCAATTGGAGGGGATCGGTTATCGGGTCTTTACCGAACTTGTTGATCTAAGCGGCTTTGGTGTTCCACAGACTCGGCGACGATTTATCCTAATAGCGATTCGGAACGATGACGTAGCGCTCGTTAAATTGGGCGAGAGAACGCCGTTCGACTTACTTCGGGGCCAGCGGAAACATTTCCTGGCAGGAAAGAAACTACCAACAAGTAGGCCCGTAACGGTGAAGGAAGCCATCGGCGATTTGGAAATTTCCGGCAAGCAATTGGAAGAGAACAAAGAAACCAAGTTCAAAGGTTTCACTCAGATTTGCTACCACACCGGGACATCCAAATCCCCGTTTGTCAAATTAATGAGGAAGCAAGCGCCCAAGATGCTGAATAGCCTCCGGCTACCTCGGCACAACAACACGACCATTGGGCAATTCGAGCGAATCATGGCGACTTGCAAGCCTGGCCAAACAATTGGTGACATAGACAGGAAACGGCTGGGAATTAAGAAACAAGCGCTCACCCCACTTGCGGCAAACGCGCCCGCCGCGACGATTACGACGCTCCCCGACGACATCGTCCATTACTCTGAACCTCGCATCTTGACGGTTCGCGAAAACGCACGGATACAAACCTTTCCCGATTGGTTCAAGTTCACCGGCAAGTACACGACGGGCGGGAAGGCGCGCAAGAACGACTGCCCGCGCTACACACAAGTAGGCAACGCCGTCCCGCCCCTCTTCGCGGAAGCACTCGGCCGAGTCTTGAAATACCTTGCTTCGGCATAGAGACTGAAGATGGCCGCGCCGCTTCATTTCAAGACTAATACGCTGCTCAAGAATCTGGTCGGGAAAGACCTAATCAACGATGACGACATCGCTATCGTTGAGCTGGTAAAGAATGCTTATGACGCTAATTCGGAGTCAGTTTCGGTCAAGTTCGAGGGGTTTTCTGATAACGGTGAAACCACTCCTGATGCGCGCATTGTTGTAGCCGACGAAGGTACAGGGATGTCACTTGCCGATATCAAAGACAAGTGGCTCAACATCGCGTACTCGGAAAAGAAGCTAGCCCCGCAAGAAAACGGGGCTTATTACGCAGGCAACAAGGGGATCGGTCGCTTTTCATGCGATCGACTTGGTACTCATCTCGACCTGATTACTCGCGCCAAGGGCGGCAAGCTACTCCATCTTGAACTCAACTGGCCCGACTTCGAAATAGAGGGGGAAATTGATCTCACCATCCAAGAAATTGACATTGCAATATCGAACATCAGGGAAAGCCGGGCAGTTGAGCTAGCAGGTATTAAGGCCTTCCCTGAACATGGCACCGTACTGGTAATTTCCAACCCGAGAAGCAAATGGGACAGAGATCGACTGCTACACCTTAAGCGGTCGCTGGAGAAATTCCTCAATCCCAATCAAACATTCCTCAGAAATCGCTTCAAGGTCACCCTGTCTGTTCCTGAGCTAAAAAGTGGGGATAAAGATAAGGACTACACAGACAGGGTTCATGGTGAAATCAAAAATCAAATTTTCGACAAGCTCCAGTTCAGGAGTTCGTACATAGAGGCCACGATCTCACCGAAGGAAGGCACGATCGCGACCGAGTTATTTCACGAGGGTGAGCCTGTATTCAGGCTTGTGGAACGAAATGACGCTTACCCCTTATTGAAAGATGTTCGGGCCGTTGTCTATTTTCTCAACCCTTACAAGAAAGCCTATTTCAAGCGCCAAACAGGCTTACGGCTGGTCAGCTTTGGGTCGATCTTCCTGTTCCTCAATGGATTCCGTGTAGCTCCTTACGGTGATCGTGGGAACGACTGGTTGGGACTTGATGTTCGGAAGACTCAGGGGACAACGCGCTATTTAGGCAATCGCGATATCGTAGGCAGAATTGAAGTCAGCGGTTCCGAAGACGACTTTAAGCCGGTGTCGAGCCGAGAAGGCCTTAAGAATACCAAGGCATTTGGTCAACTCAGGGAGGGGTTCTTTCTTGATGTTCTGCGCCGGCTAGAGCGGTTTGTAGTCGATGGGCTCGGATGGGATAGCGTGTCTCCGACCTTGAATAGCGCCCTTCGTAATGAAGAAGGACTTGATTGGAATGACACGCCAGAAGAGTACACGGAATCGTGGGATCGAAAGCGCCAACGAATCGCCCTTTCCATATTGACCCTTATAGGCTCCTCGCCCGACAGGATAGTTAGTTTTTGGTTTAGCCCAGCCTTGCTGGAGCACGTCTACCAAACACGGACGGACGAAGTTAAGAGCCTTCTCGCGACCATTGAAGGCGTCGATCCCGAAAAAGTCGACAAGAACCTCAAGCAAGGCCTAGCCCGAATTCGCGCCTTGGTCGAGCAGAAGGAGCAAGAAGCCGCTGCCGCGAAAAAGCAGTCATCAGAATTGCGCGTAACAGTCGCAAGTCAAACCCAGAAGATTCGGAAACTGGAGGGAGAACGGGAAACCTATCGCGCACAAACGCTCTTCCTCCAATCGGTGGCAACACACGACGCCAAAGATTTGGTGGCCTTCCATCACCAGATCAACCTGGACTCGGAAATAGTCCAGAACTACCTCGCCAAAGCGATTAGGGCAGCCAAGGGTTTGTCCGGCAGCAAGTCGGTCATTGAGTTTCTAGAGAAAGCGGCGCTCACCAATCGTCGCATTGCTGCCGTGGCTCAATTTGCAACTAAGGCCAATTTCCGCGCCGCGGCGCGGAAGGAACTCACCGATATCCCTGCATTTGTTCAGCAATACCTAACGCATGTCGCAAAGGACTTTAGCGCTGCCAGTCTCGATCTCAAGGTCGACAACTCGGTTGCGGAGGCGTTCGAGGTTAAGGTTAGCCGAATAGAGCTTTCGATTCTGATTGACAACATCATTAACAATGCCAGCAAGGCTCTTGCTGGGAAACTTCTCGTAACGATCAAGCTAGTCGGCAGGAATACGCTCAACATTTCCTTCCTGGACGATGGGCAAGGGTTATCAAAACAACTGCCATCTGTGGATGCGATGTTTGACATTGGGATAACCACCACTTCTGGCTCTGGCCTAGGCTTATTCCACGCAAGGAAGATCGTCGAGGAGATGGGCGGAAAGATTGTGGCGATCCCGCGCTCACCGAAAGGGATGGAAATCAGGGTGGAGGTGACGCGATGAAATTGACCTATTCGATACTGTGGTTCGACGACAACGAAAGCTTTCTGGATGGCCTCGACCTAGACTACCTCAGGGATGAGATACAGAAATGGGGATTCTCTCCGCGCATTGTTCTAGTCACTACGGATATAGATTTCAAGTCACACGAACCCTACGACGCCTTCGACTTGCTCGTTGTTGATTACGAGCTTGAACAGTATGGGCATGGGCAAGAATTCATTGCCCAATTGAGGGAGCACCAAGTTTTCACGGAAGTCATCTTTTACTCAGCCGGTGACGCTGGATTGCTGTGGAATGCTATCCACGACCGGAAACTAGAAGGTGTCTACGTTGCGAACAAAGGGGCGGTTGGCTCAAAGATACTCAGGGTGGGTCACCAATCAATTCGGAAGGTGCTTGACCTTGAGAATATGCGCGGCATAGTCATGGCAGAGGTTGCGGAATTGGACTTACTGCTGGATTCCATTCTCGCCCGTGCGATTGACGGGCTACCCGAGGAAGCCAAAGCTGAATTTTTCAAGCGATTCCACAAGAGCGCCGCCGAGCAGGCAGACCAACACAGTGCGCTCCTTGCAGTATTCAGTGAAACCCCCACGACGGAAATCCTGATGCAGCTATCCGGTAGCGCAAAGCGTTGGCATAACTTCAACCGCCTTAAAAGGTTTCAAGAGCGGCTTGCTCAAGCCGCAATTGGCGACTATGAGAAAGACATAGTACACCCACGCAACCACCTTGCCCATGGCATTGCCGCGGCGCATCCCGAAACTGGGGGAACGGTATTCCGGTTCAATGGCAAGGAATACCACTTCGACAACGAAGTGAGTATCACGCTGCGCCACACGATCATGGGATACAAGAGCGCATTCGAGCAGATTCTTACCGACTTGAAATAGCAGATGTCCGACAGGGGCGGCCGAGAAATTTCCTGAGCAACCTCCTTACGCTATCGACATCGGCCAGATCGCATTCCCAAACAATCATCCACTTCCAGCCAAGGTCCGCTAAGGCTTGCTGCGACCTCTTATCCCCCTTTTGGTTGTCCCTGAGTTTTTTTCGCCAAAACGCATTCTTGGGAATATGCGCTATGTCGCAATCCTCATGGACGTGCCAAAAGCATCCATGTACAAATACCGCTTTCCTCCGTCCGATGAAAACAATATCGGGGCAACCAGGAATGTCCTTTCGATGGAGTCGATACCTGTATCCCATTGAGAACAACATCCTGCGGACGGCCATTTCCGGTTTTGTATCGGCTGACCGGATCGAGCGCATGATCTTGCTACGCTTGGCTGGTGAGAGATTATCGACCATTGCCTATGTGCCGGGAATGTTGGTACCTGGAATATTGGAAGTAGAAGCGCCATGGGATAGTAGCGCTGGAAGGTACTCAGTGAAAATCCCGGCTCGCCGTCGCCAGCGACCCGAGCAGTTCGCTGTGGTCGAACAGCCGCTTGGCGACCAGGTGCACCACGGCATGCTCGCCCTCGCCTTCAACCTGCAAAGTCCCGGCCACGCCCAGCAGCCGGCTGCCGAGTAAGAGTTGGCGCTGGCGACACGCCAGGTCATTGAACACCACGACGTTGGCACAGCCGGTTTCGTCTTCCAGGGTGACGAAGATGACGCCGCTGGCGGTGCCGGGACGCTGGCGGCAGGTGACGAGGCCGGCGCAGCGCACCACGGCATGGTCGCCTCTGCTGCGCAAGTCCAGCGCCGACAGGTAGCGCTTGGCCGCGAGCCGCGCGCGCAGCAGCGCCAGCGGATGGCGGCCCAGCGTGAGGCCGAGGCTGCGGTAATCGGCGGCGATGTCTTCGCCTTCGCGCGGCGCCGCGAATATGACATCCTCTTCGCGCAAGGCGACGCCGGCAAACAGGTCGCGCTGCAGCGGCAGCGCGGCGGCCGCCCAGGCCGCCTGGCGGCGGTGTCCGGCCAGCTGCGTGAGCGCCCCGGCGGCGGCCAGCGCGTCGAGCTCGCTTTGGGTCAGTTCGGCGCGCCGCGCCAGATCGGCCAAATCGGCAAAAGGCGCGGCAAAGGGCGCGGCCGCGCGCGCGGCGACGATGCGCTCGCCGGCCGCTGCGGCCAGGTTGCGCACCTGCTGCAGGCCGAGGCGCACGCCGGCAAGCCGCGCGTTTTCCATCCCTGCTTCGAGCGTGCATTCCCAGGCGCTAACGGTGACATCCACCGGCCGCACCTCGACGCCGTGGCGGCGCGCGTCCTGCACCAGTTGCGCGGCGGAATAGAAACCCATGGGCTGCGAGTTGAGCAAGCCGAGCAGGAAGGCCGCCGGCTCGTGGCGCTTGAGCCAGGCCGAGTCATAGGCGAGCAGCGCGAAACTCGCGGCGTGCGATTCGGGAAAACCGTAGTCGCCGAAGCCCTGGATCTGCCGGTAGAGCGCCGCGGCGAACTCGTCGGCATAGCCGCGACTCTTCATGCCGCCGAGCAGCTTGTCGCGGAAAGGCTCCAGACCGCCCTTCTTTTTCCAGGCAGCCATGGCACGGCGCAACTGGTCGGCTTCGCCGGGCGTGAAACCGGCGGCGACGATGGCGATCTGCATCGCCTGCTCCTGGAAGATCGGTATGCCCAGCGTGCGTTCGAGCACGCTCCGCACCGCCGCGGAAGGGTAGCTGACCGGCTCCAGGCCCTGCCGCCGCCGCAGGTAGGGATGGACCATGTTGCCCTGGATCGGTCCCGGGCGCACCAGCGCCACCTCGATGACGAGGTCGTAGAAACAGGCGGGCTTGAGGCGCGGCAACATGGTCATCTGCGCCCGCGACTCGATCTGGAACACGCCTATCGTGTCGGCGCGCGAGATCATGGCGTAGGTGGCGGCGTCCCTGTCCGGCACATCGGCCAGCGCGAAAGGCCGGCCGCGACGCTGCGCCACGGCCTCCAGCATGCGGCGGATGGCCGAGAGCATGCCCAGGGCAAGCACGTCGACCTTCATCAGGCCCAGCGCGTCGATGTCATCCTTGTCCCACTGGATCACCGTGCGTTCGGGCATCGCGGCGTTTTCCACGGGCACCAGGCGATCGAGCCGGCCGCGCGCGATGACGAAACCGCCGACGTGCTGCGACAGGTGGCGCGGAAAACCGATCAGCATTTGCGCGATGGCCAGCCAGCGCTGCACGTCGGCGCCGGCCGGGTCGAGCCCGACCTCAAGAAAGCGCTGCGGCAGCTCGTCGCGCTTTTCCCACCAGGCCAGGTTGCCGGCCAGGCGGTCGATGGCGCCGAGCGGAAAGCCCAGCGCCCGCCCGGCATCGCGCAGTGCACTGCGAGTGCGGTAGCTGATCACGGCGGCGGCCAGCGCGGCGCGTTCGCGGCCATATTTGGCGTAGATGTACTGGATCACTTCCTCGCGCCGCTGATGCTCGAAATCGACGTCGATGTCGGGCGGCTCGTTGCGCTCTTTCGAGACGAAGCGTTCGAACAGCATGGCGGCGCGCCCCGGGTCGACCTCGGTAATTCCCAGCGCATAGCACACCGCCGAATTCGCCGCCGAGCCGCGCCCCTGGCACAGGATGCCCTGCCCGCGCGCCCAGGCGACGATGTCATGCACGGTCAGGAAGTAAGGCGCATAGGCCATCTCGGCGATCAGTTGCAGTTCGTATTCGACCTGCGCCCGCACCTTGTCCGCCACGCCGGCCGGATAGCGCCGAGCAAGGCCCTGCTCGGTCAGTTGCCTCAGCCAGGAGTCGGGCGTTTCGCCGGCCGGCACGACTTCCTCGGGGTATTCGTAGCGCAGTTCGGCGAGCGAAAAAGTGCAGCGCGCGGCGATGTTCAAGCTCTCTGCCAGCAGCTCGGGCGGATACAGGCGCGCCAGCGCCAGGCGCGAGCGCAGGTGGCGTTCGCCATTCGGGAACAGCGCAGCGCCTGCTGCCGCCACCGTGGTGTTCCCGCGCAGCGCGGTCAGCACGTCCTGCAGCGGCCGCCGCGAACGCGCATGCATGTGCACGTCGCCGGCGGCGACCAGCGGCAACTGCGTCGCCGCCGCCAGCTCGCGCAAGCGCGCCAGGCGCTCCGGGTCGTCGGGCCGCAGGTGGCGCTCGAAGGCGATCCAGGCGCGGCCGGCGAAGTGTGCGGCAAGCCAGCGCGCCGATTGGCCAATAGCGGCGTCCTCAATTGCCGTGTCGCCAGCACCGTCCGCAAGGGATACCGCCTCCGGCCCTGCCGGAGGCATAACTTTCAGGGAAGGCACCCACAGCGCCAGGCAATCCGGCACGCCGCCGCCATCCCAGCCGGCAAGATCGTGGCGCGTCAGCTGGTAGCTTCCCTTTTCCGCGCGGCGACGGCCCAGGGTCACCAGCGCCGAGAGATTGCCGTAGCCGGCGCGATTCTGCGCCAGCAACACCAGCTTCATGCCGCAGGCCAACTGCAGTTCGGTACCGTGAATCAGTTGCAAGCCGGAATCCCGCGCCGCCAGATGGGCGCGCACGCTGCCGGCGAAGCTGCATTCGTCGGTGATCGCCAGCGCCGCGTAGCCCAGCCGCACGGCCCGCGCCACCAGATCCTCGGCATGCGAGGCGCCGCGCAGGAAGCTGAAGTTGGACAGGCAGTGAAGTTCGGCGTAGGCCGGCAGGGAGGACATGGCTGGATCGGTAGCTGTGTTTATATATGGGGTATCCACTTAGCTCCACTAAGCGGTTTTCCTTGCTTTTTTGCT
>NZ_JASJPC010000065.1:0-30797 GCF_031426875.1 Sulfuritalea sp. | reverse complement strand
GCTGGCTGTGCAAAGCCAGCCGTGGGCCGCGCAGCGGCCGGGAGGGGGATGGGGGCAGAAACAGGCGCTCGGCAGACGTGTCACCGCCGGTTTGCACCATCCCCACCCCAACCCTCCCCTTGAAGGGGAGGGAGTTGGCGGCTCCGGACAATCGCTCACAACAATTGTGCGCGCGGCGAGAATATCGGATAATCCTTTGTATACCGCATACACAGGAACCGATCATGACCGCCAGCTTCGCCAATCCCCTGCTCGCCACCCCGTCCCGCCCCCTGCCACGCGCCGTCGCCGTGATCGGCGCCGGCACCATCGGCCCCGACATCGGCTATTACCTGAAAAGCGCCCTGCCGGACCTCAGGCTGTATCTGGTCGATGTCTCGCAAAAGGCCGTGGACAGCGCACTGCTGCGCTTTCAGGAGTATTCGCGCAAGGCCGTGGCGCGCGGCAAGATGAGCGAGGCCGATGCCGCCGCGGTGACGTCCAACCTGTTCGGCACGCTGGACTACGCCGACATCGCCGACTGCGACTGGGTGATCGAAGCCGCCACGGAAAACCTGGCGCTGAAACGCAAAATCTTCGCCCAGATCGAGGCCGTGGTCAGCCCCGACGCACTGATCACCTCCAACACCAGTTCCCTGCCGGCAGCGCAGATCTTCTCCGAACTCAGGCACAAGGGCCGCGCGACGGTGACTCACTTCTTCGCCCCGGCCTGGCGCAACCCGGCCGTCGAAGTGATTCGCTGGGAGCAGACCGACCCCGCCGTGGTCGACTACCTGCGCTGGACCTTCTGCATGACCGGCAAGGTGCCGCTGGTCACCGCCGACGTCGCCTGCTTCATGCTCGACCGCATATTCGACAACTGGTGCAACGAGTCGGCCATGCTGCTCGACCGCGCCATCGCGGCCGAAGTCGATAGCGTCGCCGCCGAGTTCGTCCATGCCGGCCCCTTCTTCGTGCTCAACCTCGCTCACGGCAACCCGATCATCACCGAGACCAACACCCTGCAGGCCGAGATGGAGGGCGATCACTACACGCCGGCGCCGATCTTCCGCTCGGTCGACAGCTGGGTCACGGTGCCTCCCGGCAAGCGCGTCGAGGTCGCCGCTGAAACGGCCCAGGCCGTGCGCGAACGCCTGCTCGGCATCCTGTTCTCGCAAAGCGTGGATATCGTCGACCGCAAGATCGGCGATTCGGCCGACCTCGACCTCGGCTGCCGCCTGGCGCTCGGTTTCAAGAACGGCCCGCTCGACCTGATGCGTACCTTGGGCGAACCCACCAGCGGCAACGCGCTGATGCGCCTGCGCGCCGAGCGTACGGGCATGCCCATGCCGCAGCAGCCCTTCGCCGACTACCAGGGCTTCCTGCGCCACATCCTGGTCGACGACCTGGGCGACGTCAAAGTCATCACCCTGCGCCGCCCCGAAGCCATGAACGCGCTGCACGACGAGATGAACGACGAAATCCTCTCGGTCATCCACCGCTTCGAGAACGACCCCAAGGTCGCCGGCTTCGTCCTCACCGGCTATGGCACGAAGGCCTTCTGCGCCGGCGGCGACATCGGCCGCTTCGTCGACATGCTGGGCGACGCACCGGCCTCCGAGCAATATGCGCGCGACTGCTCGCGCCTGCTGGTGCATCTGGACCGGATGAAGAAACCCGTCGTGGCTGCGCTGAACGGCATCGCACTGGGCGGCGGCTTCGAACTCGCCGCGCGCTGCCACAGCATCGTCGCGCTGAAGCGCGCCTGGATCCAGATGCCCGAAGTCACGCTGGGCATCGTCCATGGCATCGGCGCCATGGTCGTGCCCTACCGCCGCTGGCCGCACGCGACGCCGACCTTCAACGCCATGCTGCGCACGGCCGAACGCCTCAAGGCCAGCCGTGCTCACGAACTGGGCATCATCGACGCACTGGCCGACAACTACGAGCAACTGATCGCGCTGGCCGTGGCGCGCGTGGACCAGCTCGCGGGCAAGGTCAAACCGATAGGCGACGCGCCGGTAACGGTCAGCATCGAGCCGGTGGAAGCCCGCGCCGCCAGCGGCCAGATACTCAGCCGCGAGTGCATCGCCCTCATGGAACAGGCCATCCTCGAAGCCGCCGCGGCAAAGAGCTTCGCCGCGGCACTGGAAGTCGGCTACAAGGCCTTCGGCCTCTCGGCCTGCATCGAGAGCGCACGCGAAGGCATCACCGCCTTCAAGGAAAAACGCACGCCGGATTTCAGCAGAACGAAGTAAGGAGTCATGCGGCGTGATCGCGGCGACAAGCCCCGATCACGCCGGCTCGCGCGGTCGCATCCGTCGGCCTGGCAAGCGGAGGTTCGGTTCGGATGCCGTCGACGCGACGACTTGCCTAACCTCTTCTTCCGCTTCCCCCATTGTTGAGTCTATTGACTCGTTCGCAATGACGTTCATCGGTGGCGGGATCGCATTTAGCCAATAATTCCCTTAGCCAGGCCTTCTTGTCGCCAATAAAACGCGCAGTCGCACTGAGTTGAGCCGGGCCCCGCCCCCGCGCCGTGCACATAAACACGCGCCCGTTCCGGTGGCTTGTGCAGTTGCACGCTTGGGGAGATCGGTCCTGTTGAGCGAACAGCTCGCGCGCCAGGCTGCAGGCGCGCTGCTTTTCGGTGGAGGAAGCCATCGCCAGATCGGGGTACGGATCTTCGCTTTCGGCCGCCGGCCTGGCACCTGCTTTCGCTCCTTTGGGATCTTCCGCTTGCACGAGGCACATGTGCATGGCGCCGACCATATCGCAATCACAGTCGCCAGATGCCCGGCCAGTCTTGCTCGCCTGGGATTTCGCCCGCGCACACGCGGCTTCGGCGCTCGCGGCGCTCGCCGAGAAAGTCTCCGCTGACGCGGCGCCAACAGAAAACAGAAGAATCAGGCAAATGGCAGTTCTCACGGGAATACCTTCCAAAATTGGATGCGAGCCGTTGCTTCGGCGTACATCGAGGGCAGGCTGGAGCAAGTGGCTCGCATCGAGATCCATTCGGCCTGGGACTATTTTGTGCAGTTCTTCAAATATTGACAGGGGTCGGCAACAGGCAATTTCGCCGCGGCCGCGCAGGGAAGCTCGCATATGCTTCCTCCTCCTGCAACTTTCATCGTTCGTCGCAGGATGCTGCACTGGATGTTTGCTTCCTGGGTATAGGTGGAAAGACCCGTCGTCTTGGCCAAGCAGACGTCGAATGCAACCAATGAGCATCCGGCGTCGAACTGGGCATTGCCAGTGGACCGATAGCCATATACTTTTTGCTTTGATGGCGTGGCGCATTCCTTCGCAGCGGCCATTTGTTCCGGTGTCGCGGCAGCTCCTTTCGGACCAACCACTTCGGCTCTGCAATTGTTTGAATTGAAGAGCGTATTGCAAGAGCATGTACCGGTGATTTTCTGGCCATCTTGTTTCGTCATGCGTTTCGACACCTCACAGGCCTCTTCTCTGGTCGATCTGCTCACCACAAATATTCTCGCCGAACCAGCAGAAGCTTTAGGGCTCGCGGCGGCGCCGGAACTGCCGCTGCCCGTGCTTCCACTTCCCTGAAGAGAGGAAAGCATGGCGCTGTTCATGTTGCCGACAAGAGCCGCCATCCCCGTGTGGCCGTCTCCGGCAAGCGCCGACGCGGTGACATTGTTCGTCTGATTGATCATGGCCCCAGCCAGGGAATTGACCAGGCTTGAACCTGCCGGATCTTGACTCGTAGCGGCTTGTCCGTTGCCGGCCCCATCTCTGGCGACTTGATCCTTCGTCTCGCGGGCCAACTGTGCGGTAATGCTGCCCAGCACGCCCATCGCAACGCCATCTGCGCCACCCGTGCCCGCAGCCGCCGAATTGATTTGGGCAGCGGCGTGATCCACCAGCCCCGAGGCGAGACCGCCCAATATTGCCCCAAAAAGGTCCGATCCGCCGCTGGCAGGCTGTTCGGCCTGCACCCCTGCGTCGGTCGATCCCGCCAGTCGGGGCTGCTCACGTTGCGCGGGTTCGTAGCGCTCGGGCGCTGGGCGCCGCCCGTCGTTCGGCGCTGCCGCAATGGTCGGCGGAACGATTGGCGCGGGCATTTCGTATACACCACCAACCTCCCAGTTGTAGTTGGCGTAGGTCGTGGTGGTGCGGCTGCCGTAGTCGCCTTCGGCCGCCATCAGCGTTTGCGTCCCAGCCGACGGCAGCACGTGTGTATTTTTTGATGAGTCGTATTCCCCGATGGACGAGAGCATTACGGCCAGGTCTTCAAGATAGTAATCGTCGGTTTCCTTCCCCCCAATGTTGGAGTTGCTGGATGAATAGCTGCTTTTGCAGCGTATCTTCCATGCGGCTCCCGCCAGCCGGGCATCCAGTTCCTGCGCTGCCAACCGGCTCACCACGGTGCAGTCAGCAGCGAGCTTGGAGTCGTATTGCCGGTCCGCCAAATTTGCCATCTGGTAGCTGATCGTCTGCCGGGCGCCGACACGCATCGGGAAAAGGCTGCCCGTCAGCTCGTCGATGCTGCTGATGACGCCGCTCGGCTTGCCGTCGAAGGAGGAACCAAGATGGATGTAGCCGCACTGATACGCCCGATAGCTCATGCGGGCCTCGGGTTTGCCTTCGGTCGCAAAATCAGTCTGAGTCATCGTGCATTTATCGCCAACGGCTGCGCTCACACGCGTATTGCGGATGGCTTCTGCCCCGGGCTTGGGCAGTGACCGGCTCTTCGATCCGGTGTATTCCATTTCCTTCTTGCCCTGAAAGACAACCTTTAATGCGCGAGGTTGTGGAAGCTTGCGGTAGGCCTCGGAGGCCTCGATGATTTTCCAGATGTCTTCACCGATCCCCAGCGGAATCGCGGGGCGGGACGGCGTAGTCGCCAGAGCGACAGCCGTGTCGGTTTGCCCGGGTCTTCTTTTGGATTCCGCAGACTTTCCTGGTAAGGTCTTTTTCTCGTGACCTGACCTCTCGCTAACCAGGCGTGGCGCAGCGAGCACTACGTCAATTCTCTTGACGACGCCTTCCCCGATCCGCACCTCCTGCTCGAACACCTGCTCGCGCAGGCTATCTGTTTTCTTCACCAGGCGCAGTTTCACGGTGCCCGCGCCAACCTTGGCGTCGAGCGGACATTCCCCCTTGAACCTGCCGTTGATCGACACCTCGGCGCCGATGTCGGCGCCTTCGCAGGTGACGCGAAGCATTGAGCTTTGGGCATGGGCAGCCGAATGCGCAACGACCACGGCGACAAGGAGGACGGCGGAAAGAACAGGGCTCATGGCTTCTCGACTCCTCGATTTCGAGCGACCTCTCGGGAACAAGGTCGCCAATTGGTGCGTCAGTTTCTATTTGCGCCCACTGGTACGCAGACATGTTGAACCCGATGGATGTAGGAGCGAGCTTGCTCGCGACAACGGCTTATCGCGGGCAAGCTCGCTCCTACAGGGAATGCGCCTTTTCCGTGTTGACTGACTACCAGGCTCGTGACGCGCGCTACAGTGCACGCTATTGATTGAAACGTCAAGAAGTTGCCGGGGATTGTCGAAAGTTCTTGAGTCGCCCGGAGCCATTGCGCGCAGTCAATCTTGTTGCCCTGCTGCCCGGCAGGGCATGCGCGATGGGCGAATCAACGTGCTGCAGTGGATGAACTATCGGGCATTCGTATCGCATGCTTGAATTCACAAGACGGCTGATTGGGCCGCGGCTCTGCTCAACCACACGAAGACCAGGATCACCAGCAAGAAGAACATGCTAAGCCCCAGCAGAATGGTCACTCCGCGCGCCCGCTCCGATGTTTTTGCAAAACTTACGCCGGTGACTATTTCGGGCACATATCCCCAGCTGAAATACACAAAATATCCAAAGCCCACCGTAAGCAGGGCGTTAAAGCCCATGGCATAACAAAACGCTGTGAAAAGTCCTGCATTGCGCACCAGCTTGACGGCGCCCATTACCCGGACTCTGGTCGGAGACATCTCTGTTCCCGATTTATTCCTTGGTTGCTTTTTCCGGTCAGCCCGCTTTTCAAGAAATTTACCGAATAGCTTCATGCCTTCCCCTGTTGGCGACCTTGCAGAAGATCTGGTCACTTCTATTCGCGCCAACGCTGACACTCAATATTGAAGGCCGGATGGTCACGTCCGGCGGGTATTGGGCGGCTGACGACGCCCAATACCTTGCGCGCGAATGCTTGACACGTCAACTGTCGAATAGCCGGCAAAGTCGGGCCGATTGCCGGCTGGCCAGCGCAACCCGGCACGCCCCGAGCGGCAAAACTGCGTGGCTTCCCTCGGCTTGCTCCGGCTTCGCGAGCGCTGGCCGCCCGGCTATGCTCCACGGCCATGAGCAAAAATCCTGAAGCCCGTCTTACGCAGCATGCCCGATCGACCGCTACCGGCAACGCGGTCGATGTTTATGCCGCGCGCGATGCCGAAGCGGCCGCTTTGACGCTGGCCGGTGCCGACGACTACCAGCGCCGCGAATCGGATGCGCAGCGCCTTGCCGATACCGAGCTTCTCGGCGCCCTGCAGCGCAAGCTTGCCGCCGAGGAGCTGGCGATCCTGCAGGCGCAAAACCGCTCCCAGGCGGAAATGGCGGCCGAAACCGTCGCCGCCGAGCGTACCCATGCCGAGCGCCAGCTGGAAATCGCCAGCCGCAGCCGCTTCGACGCAGAGCAACGCGCCCTGGCCGACACCAAGCGACGCGAATTTGCCGCTGCCGAATTGGCCAAGGCGACGCAAGCCCGCCTGACCCGCGAGCGCGAAGCCGAAGCCATTGCCCGCCAGCGGGCGGAATCGGAGCGCAATGCCGCCGATCTGGCCGAACAGGCCACCCGTACCGAACGCGAACTGGAAGCCCTGACGCTGGCCCGCACCACGGCCGAACGCGACGCCGCGCAGCAGGCGGCGCGGCGCAAACTGCAGGACGACGAAGCCGCCGATGCCCTCCGCGTGCGGCTGCGCGCCCAGCAGGACGAGCGGGAAACCAAGGCCGCGCACGAGTCGGCCAATGCCCTGGCCGAGGCCGCGCACCTGCAGCGCCTGGGCCTGGAATCGGAGCTCGCCGGGCAGCCGCCGGCACCGGCGCCCATGGCCGCGGGCCAGCGGCGCCCGGCCCCCTCGCGTCAACTGCTGCGGCTTGGACTCATGCTGTGCATTGGCGCCGCGCTGGGATACGCACTCGGCAATCTGGGGATTTTCGAAAGCAAAGCCTGGTTCCAGGGCGAGTTGCCGGAAGCCGGGAAACTCAAGCTCGACCGAAACCTCTCGCCGCACACCGGCACGTCGAAACCCGGGTTGCCTGCGGCGCGCTGAATTCGCGCCGGGTTCACACCGGGTTCGCGAATAGTCCGGCGCAGCGCGCCAGCTCAGCCCTGCGTGCGCACCCAGGCCTCATAGCGCGCGCGGGTTTCCGCGTTGGGCGGATAGAGTCCTGGCAGCGCCACACCGGCCGCGACCTGGGTCATGATCCAGCCCTCCAGGCGTTCCTGCTCCACCGCCTCGGCGATCACCTCGGCCAGCAGCGCGGCCGGGATCAGCACCGCGCCATCGGCGTCGGCCACCACGATGTCATTGGGAAACACCGCGACGCCGCCGCAGCCGATCGGCTCCTGCCAGGCGACGAAGGTCAGGCCCGCGACCGAGGCCGGCGCCGCCACGCCCTGGCACCAGACCGGCAGTTGCGTGCCCATCACGCCTTCCACGTCGCGCACCACGCCGTCGGTGATCAGCGCGGCCACGCCGCGCTTCTGCATGCGCGAGCAAAGGATGTCGCCGAAAATCCCGGCGTCGGTGACGCCCATCGCATCGACCACGGCGATGCAGCCGACCGGCATGGCCTCGATCGCCGCCCGCGTCGAGATCGGCGACGCCCAGGAGGCCGGCGTCGCGAGGTCCTCGCGTGCCGGCACGAAACGCAGCGTGAAGGCGCGCCCGACCCGGCGCCGCGGCTTGTCGTGCAGCGGCCGCGCCTGGCGGATCCAGATATTGCGCAGCCCCTTCTTCAGCAACACCGTGGTCAGCGTCGCGGTGGTCACGCCGGACAGGACACGTATCGTCTCCTCATCCAGCGGCAGCGGATCGGTACCCATGCAAATTCCTCCTGTCGTCGTTGCGCTCAACTGCCGAATGCCGCCGTCAGGGCGGCGATCATGTAGCCGTGGTCGTGGGCGCCGGCGCTCTCGCGCGCGCTGTGCATCGCCCACATCGGCGAGCCGACATCGACGCTGGCTATCCCCAGGCGCGCGGCGACGATCGGGCCGATGGTGCTGCCGCAACCCAGGTCGCTGCGATGGGAATACTGCTGGCAGGGCACGCCGGCCTGCTCGCAGCAGCCCATGAAGCGCGCCGCCGTCTCGGCCTGGGTGGCGTAGCGCTGGCTGGCGTTGGTCTTGATCACCGGCCCGCCATTCACCAGCACCTTGTGTTCCGGCTCGTAGGCCGCCGGGAAGTTCGGGTTGTAGGCATGCGCCATGTCGGCGCTGATGAAGAAACTGCGCGCCAGGGCGCGGCGCCGGTCTTCGCCGTCCGCGCCCGCCTGCAGGCCGATGCGCGCCAGCACATCGCCGACGAAGCTGCCACCGGCGCCGGCGGCGCTCTCGCTGCCGACCTCTTCGTGGTCGAACAAGGCCGCCACGCAGCTGGCGGTCGGCTGCTGCATCGCCATCAGCGCGGCGATGGCCGCATGGCAGGAAGCCAGGTTGTCGAGCTGGCCGTCGGCGACGAACTCCTGGTCCGCGCCCCACAGGCAGCCCTTCTGTACGTCATAGACCGCCAGCTCCCAGCCCAGCAGGTCCGCCGCCTCGCCCTGCACGGCCTCGGCCAGCAACTGGCGCAGGCGCGCTGCGGCATCTTCCCCTTCGCCCAGTTGGCCCAGGATCAGCGGCAGCTCGGTCTGCTTGTTGAGCTTCAGGCCCTGCTCATTCACATCGCGATTCATGTGTATCGCCAGATTGGGCAGGCGCAGCAGCGGCTGATCGAAGCGCAGCAACTTCGTCTGCGGCCCCGCCGCGGTACGCAGCACGACGCGCCCGGCCAGGCTCAGGTCGCGGTCGGTGAAGGTGGCGAGTATCGGTCCGCCATAGACTTCCACGCCCAGGCGCAGCAGGCCATCCGCGGCCATGGCCGGACGCGGCTTGAGCCGCAGCCCCGGCGAATCGGTATGGGCGCCGACGATGCGATAGCCGCTTTCCGCCGGCGGTCGGCTGCCCAGCACGAAGGCGATCAGCGAGGCACCGCCGCGCGTCACGTAATAGCGCCCACCGGCCGCGAGCTGCCAGCGGTCGCCTTCCTCCAGCCGCGCGAAGCCGTGCGCCAGCAGCCGCTGTTCGGTGCTCGCCACGGCATGCCAGGGGCTGGGGCTGGCGTCGATGAAGTCGATCAGTTCAAGGGCGGTCTGGCGGGCTGGCGTGGGCTGGGGCATGGCTATTTGGGAAAAAAACGCAACAGGCGAAGCATACAAGAGGTGCCGCGCTTGCCGCTCGGCAAGCAGCGTCGAAATACCCGCGCCAATGCGCGCCAGCGCACGGAAAGCAACGCAGCGCAAGGCCACCATCGGACCGACACCGTCCCAAGGAGCCCTTCATGAAACGTTCTTCGCTGTTCGCCATCGCCGCTTGCACGCTCGCATTCGCACCCGCGGCGTGGGCCGCTACCGTCACCACCATCACACCGCATGCAAACAGGGTTGCGCTGCAAAACGGCCAGGCCACGATACGGTTTACCGTCGCGGGCCAGGGCAACGAGGCCACCGATTGCGGCCTCTGGATCGAATATGGCGACAACGGTTCGCCGGACACCCGGATCGTCGGCAGGGAAGAGGGTCTGCTGCCGCGCGCATTCGATCACAACTTCACCGCGCCGGGCCAGTACACGGTCACCGCCAAGGGGCAGCGGGTGAAGCAGACCTTTGGTTGCAGCGGCGCGGCGTCGACCGTCGTCACCGTGCTTGAGGAACGTCAGAGCCGCCGGCAAGCCGCCGCCCAGGCCTGTCCGGACGGCTGGATGCTGCGCGAAGGATCGTTCAAGCGCGAGACCGGCGCCTTCACCTGCACACCCGCCTACCCCGCGCAACCGATGGACTGCGGGCCAGGCCTGCGCTATTTCGAGAGCGACAACATGATCGGCTGCCGCGCAACGGGCAGGGGACGCAACTGAGCGACGCAACTGAGGAACGCAGCTGTACGACGAAACCGGCAGGCCCGGGCCTGCCTGCCCCGGGGCCGATGCCGGCGACCGGCGCGTTGACGGGTACTATCCGGCTTTATCCATCCAAAGAAGCCATCCCCGAATGCGAAAAGAAGTCAAAGAGCAGCCCAGATACGCCGTCGTGGCCTCCGTGCAACTGCCGAACGTGAGCGACATCGAGTTCGAAGCCTCGCTGGCCGAACTGCGTGACCTGGCCAAGACCCTGGGTTACATCATCACCGCCACCTTCACCCAGAAGCGCGGGAGCTTCGATTCGACGGCATACATGGGCACCGGCAAGCGCGAGGAGATCCGCAGCTTCGTCGATAGCGAACCGGCACCCGGAGCCTTCGAGAAACCCCTGCACGCGGCTGCCGATCCCGAGGCCGGCAAGATCGAAGCGATATTCGTCGACCATGAAATCTCGCCCTCCCAGGCGCGCAACCTCGAAAAGGAAGTCGGCTGCGAGGTGATGGACCGCACCATGGTCATCCTCGAAATCTTCCACCGCCACGCGACCTCCCGCGCCGCGCGCGCACAGGTGGAGATCGCGCGGCTGGGCTACATGGCGCCGCGCCTGCGCGAGGCGGCCAAGCTGGCCGGGCCGCAAGGGCGGCAGCGCAGCGGCACCGGCGGGCGCGGTGCCGGCGAATCGCACACCGAACTGGACAAACGCAAGATCCGCGACCGTATCGCCGAACTGCAGCAGGAAATCATCGCCATGGATGCCGAGCGCAAGACGCAGCGCGCAAGGCGGCTGGAGCGCCAGGGGCTGGCCGGCGTGGCGCTGGTCGGCTACACGAATGCCGGAAAATCGACGCTGATGCGCGCGCTGACCGGCAGCGAGGTGCTGGTCGAAAACAAGCTCTTCGCCACGCTGGACACTACCGTGCGCGCGCTGCAGCCCGAGAGCAAGCCGCGCGTGCTGGTCAGCGACACGGTCGGCTTCATCAAGAATCTGCCGCACGGGCTGGTCGCCTCGTTCAAGTCGACGCTCGAAGAGGCGCTCGACGCCGCGCTGCTGCTGCACGTCATCGACGCCAGCGATCCCGGCTACGAGCGTCAGTTGGCGGTCACCGACAAGGTGCTGGCCGAGATCGGCGCCAAGGACGTGCCGCGCATCCGCGTCTTCAACAAGATAGATCACGTCGGCGACGCCGCGGCGCAAACCGCACGCGAAGCAGCGCTGCGCGCCGCCTACCCGGACTGCATCGTCATGAGCGCGCGCCGCGCCGAGGACATCGCGGCGCTGCGCGAGGCGATCGTCGGCTTCTTCCAGCAGGGCCTGGTCGAGGCCGAGCTGTTCCTGCCCTGGTCGGCCCAGCAAAGGCGCAACGAAATCTTCGCCAGTTGCGAAGTGCTGGAAGAGCGCGCCGACGAGCAAGGCGCCTTCCTGCGCATACGCGGCGAGCGCGAGGCGGTGAAGGGGCTCAGCGAGCAGTTCGGCCAGACCTGAAACCGACGGCCAGCCCAGCCTGAAGCAGCACAAGGCGCGCTGCCTGCCGCTATCATGGCCGCCATGAAGCAGGCCAGCGTAGCGGGACGCCACGACATCTTTGGGATCATCGTGCTGATGATCGGCGCCGGCATTCTTGCCCTCGGCAGCGGCATCGCGCCGCATCTGCTGGAGGACAGCAACGCGCCGATGTGGGTGCTGCTGGCGAGCGGGGCCCTCTTCGCCCTGCCCGGCCTCATGCTGCTGAGCCAGGGGCGCATGCCCGCCTGGGTGCAGACTCTGCTGGGCAACTGCCTGCTCACTCTGTTCGCTGTGATCCCGGCCTGGGTGGCATGGGGCGGCGACTCCCGCGCCTTTTCCGGCTCCGGCGGCCTTCTCGGCCTGATCCTCGGCCTGAATTTCGCCAATCTCGGTAGGCTGGCCTTCGCCGTCGCCGCCCTGATCATGGGCCTGGTCGCGCTGTTTGCCTGGACCGCCTGGATCGCCCGCCTCGGCTGGGCGGGCCGCGCCTGCCTGCTGGCGGGGGCCTTCCTCGCCGCATGGCTGCTGCTGGTCGCGATGCCCGCCGAGCCGCGCTGGCCGGATTCGGTCGACGACCACGAACGGCTCGCGCGCTACGCGCTGATGGTCGAAGACGAAGGCTGGAGCCGCATCGGCGGCCGCCATCCGCGCCGCTGGTACTACCCGCCCTGGCGCAATATCGAGCAATGGACCAAGGCGGCCCGCAGCCGGCTGGCCGCCGTTCGCGCGCTGCCCGCAGGACAGGCCGCGCTGCTCGTGCCGCGCATCGCCACGGCGCCCATGATCGACGGCGCGATCGGCGAGGCCGAATGGCTCGGCGCACTGCGCGTCGCACTGGCGCCCGAGGCACTCGGCAGTTCGGTGCGGGTCGCCGGCGAGGGCCGCCGGCTTTACCTGGCGGCCGACGTGCCCGCCGACACGACGGCCGACGGCTTCGACCAGTTTCGGGTCTGGTTCCACATCGGGCTGTCGCCCTGGCTGGCTAACGAACGAGCCTTGGTCGATCGCTCCGGCGGCGTCAACGTGTTGCGCGCGACGCGCTTTCCCTGGGGCGACAATCCGCCGCGTTCGCGCACCGACTGGCATATCTACGAAAAGGCGGCCGGGGCGTCGAGCCTGGATGGTCACCGCCGCTTCGAGCTGGCGCTCGACCTGGACGAAGCCGGCATTGTGCCGGGCGTCGCCTTCCCGCTCTGGCTGGAGATCGAGGGCGATCCCGTGCGCGATGCCAACCGCAAGTTCACGGCGCGCAGCAATCTCGGTCAGGCCGGCAGCTACGAAGCGCCGCTGTGGTTCCGCGTCGCGGCGGACTGAGCGCAGACCAGCCGATCCGTCCTACTTTTCCGGCGGCGCCAGCTCCGGATATTCCTGCAGTATCGTCTCCCCGTCCCGACGCCAGGCGTGGCAATGATCGACAAAGCCCAGCGTGCTCTTGTCGGGCCACTGGCGCGGGTCGCTGGCCACCGCCATCTGCCGCGCGATGCGGTCGGGCCATGAAGCCTGCATGTAGATGTTGGCGGCCTGCGCCACCAGTTCGGTAACGTGGGTGCAGCCCTCGACGCCGCCGAGCAGCATCTTCACCTGCTGCGAAAAGCCTGGGCCGATGCGCAGGCCGATCAGCTTGCGGTAGGCGTCATCGGTGCCGCCGCACATGGCCCAAGGCGCGATCTGCGTGCTGGCCCGGACATCCTGGATGCTGTCGTCGCCGTCGATGGTCAAAGTCAGGGACATGCGGTGCATGTACTCGCCGACCTGCACCGGCGGCCGCGAACGGAAGGCGACCTCCTGGCCTTTTTCGTCGCTCACCGTGGCTTCGATTTCCAGAAACCCGTTTTTCAGGCGGAAGGCGCGGCAGGTGATTTGCCGCGTATGCACCAGTTGGCGCTCGTTATCCTTGGTCATGTGAATTCTCGTAAAAATGCTGCATGGGAGTATCGGCGCAAGGCCTGGATCGCCGTGGCGCCAGCGCCAACTCTTGATCCCGGCCGACCCGGGCGTCGTCCGGGTGCAGGGACTTCATGGTTTCGCCGCGCCGGCGCGCAGGGCGTCGATCAGTGCGCGGAAGGGCAGCAGCACGCAGCGATGCCGGCTGGCATAGGCGCGGGCCGGGGCGAACATCGCAAGTTCGGGCCACGCCGCGGGACCGGGTGCGGCGCCTTTCAGCATCGCCTCGAGTTCGTCGGCGACTGCCTCGATTGCGGCGGCGTCCTGGCCCACCGCACGCGCCCCGAGCAGCGACGCTGCCGCCCGACACAGCAGGCAGCCTTTGGTCTGATGGGCGATGGCGGTAATGCGCCCGCCATCGAGCGCGACCTGCATGCGTACGCGATCGCCGCACAGCGGGTTGTCGAGCCTGGCTTCGCCATTGGCGCTATCCAGTTGGCCGTGGCCATGGGCGGCCTGCGCCATTTGCTTGATGGCCTCCTGGTAGAGGGCGTTGCTGTCGTTCATCCTGAAAACCTCAGTGCAATCCGCAGATGAGGCAGATTACGCAGAGACAAAATGGAGTAGCCAGGCAAGCTTCTGGTCTGTCTGCGTAAATCGGCGAAATCTGCGGACCAAATGCTTTTTGCAGGTTCATAGCAATATCCGCCTCACCTCGACAAGACCGTCGAGCAATGCCTGGATATCGGTCTCGTCGTTGTAGAGCGCGATGCTGGCGCGGGTGCAGGCCTCGACGCCGAGCGCCGCCAGCAGCGGTTGCGCGCAATGATGGCCGCCGCGCAGCGCCAGATCGCGGCTGTCGAGCACCTGGCAGACGTCGTGCGGATGCAGGCCGGGAATGTCGAAGGAAACGATGGGCGCGCGCGAAGCCGAGGCGCCCGGCCCCAGCAGCCGTAGTTGCGGAACGCGCTGCAGGCCCGCGATCAGGATTTCGCAGAGCCTGCTCTCACGGGCATGTATCTGCGCCCAATCCAGCGTCATCATCCATTCCAGCGCGGCGGCGAGGCCGACCGCCTGGGCGATCGGCGGCGTGCCGGCCTCGAAGCGCTGCGGCGGCGCGGCCCAGGTGGTGAGCGCGGGCGTGACCTCGCCGATCATGCCGCCGCCGCCGAGGAAGGGCGGCATCTGCGCCAGCAGCTCCGCCCGGCCCCACAGTACGCCGACGCCGCCCGGGCCGAAGCATTTGTGGCTGGAAAAGGCATAGAAATCCACGCCCAGCGCCTGCACGTCCTGCGGCCCATGCTGCACCGCCTGCGCACCGTCGAGCAGCACCCGGGCCCCGGCCTTGCGCGCCGCGGCGACGATGGCGGCGACATCGGTCCAGGCGCCGGTGACGTTGGAGCACTGCGTGACGGCGACCAGGCGGCAGCGGCTGCCCATGAGTTGCGGCAGGCGCTCCAGGTCGAGTACGCCGTCGGCGCCGACCGGAATCAGCGCCAGTTCGATGCCGGTCCGTTCGCGCAGCATCTGCCAGGGCACGAAATTGCTGTGATGTTCGGCGACCGAGATCAACACGCGGTCGCCGGCCTTGAGCGTATTGCCGAAGGCCTGCGCGACGAGATTCAGCGCGGCCGTGGCGCCCGAGGTGAACACGATCTCCTCGGCCGAGCCGGCATTGAGGAAGCGCGCGACGCTTTGCCGTGCCGCATCAAAGGCGCGATCCGCCGCCTCGGCCAGACGATAGGTGCCGCGCATGACATTGGCACGGCTGGTGGTTTCGTGCCGGATCACCGCATCGAGCGCCGCACCATGAATCTGCGCCGTCGCCGCACTGTCGAGATAATGCAGCTTGGGCGCTGCGGCAAGCAACGGGAACTGGCCACGCAGGGCGGAAACGGCGGCGTTCATCGCAGCGGCAGCTGTTCCAGCGCGGCCGGCGTGTCGACGTCGGCGAAGATCGCCTCGTCGTCGCAGGCGGCGGTATCGATGCGATCGGCATGACGCTGCAGCAGTTCGCGCGCGCCGATGTCGCCCTGCACCTGTTGCATCTCGGCGAAGAATTCACGCGGCCACAGGATGGGATTGCCGCGCCGACCCTGCTTCATCGGCACCACGATGTTGCCGCGCTGCGGGTCGAAGGCGTCGACCAGCCGGTCGATGTGCCCGGCATCGATGCAGGGCATGTCGCCGAGCATCACCACCACGGCGTCGATGTCGCCCGGCAGCGCCTGCAGGCCGGCGCGCAGCGAGGAAGCCATGCCCGATTCATGCGAGGCGTTGTGGGCGAATTCGAGTTCGAGCCCGGCGAGGCTCTGGCGCACCGCAGCGGCATCGTAGCCGGTGACGACGACAACGCCGACGCAACGCGAGGCCAGCGCGGCGTTGGCCGCACGGCGCACCATCGGCACGCCGCCGACCGGGGCCAGCAGCTTGTTGCTGCCCGCCATGCGCCGGCTGCTGCCCGCGGCCAGCACCAGGGCCGCAACGCGACGGCCGGCGGCGACGCGCCTTGCGGCGGGCTCCACGGCGTCGGGATCCTCCTCGGCCTCGGGCGCGCTGCGGATCAGGCCGCCGACACCCATGGCCATGATTTCGGCGGCGCCCATCGGCAGTCCGGCCAGCATGCGCTGCAACACCCAATCGAGGCCGTTGGTTCGCCGCGAACGGGCGCAGCCGGGCAGGATGATCACCGGCACCTCGCCGATACGCGCCAGCAGCAGCATGTTGCCCGGCTCGACCGGCATGCCGAAATGGATGATCTCGCCGCCGGCGGCGACGATGGCGGATGGAATGGTGTCGGCGCGATCCTTGGGCACCGTGGCGCCGGCGATCATCAGCAGATCGCAACCGGCGGCCAAAGCTTCGCGCAGGGCCAGCGCCACGGCATCACGGCGATGGGCACAGCGCTGCACCAGGCCGAGGTGGGAGCCCAGGTCCTCGATGCGCCGCCTGCTGCTGGTGACAGCCATGGCGTAGTTCTTCGCGGGGTCACCGGGCTGCTCGGTAACGATCAGCCCGGCACGCTGCTGCCGGAACGGCAACAAGCCCAGCGCCGCGCCCTGTCCGCCCTGTCCACCCTGTTCGGTCTGTTCGACGCAGCGGGCGATGAGCTCGCGGCCGACAGCCAGAGGAATGATCTTGACCGTGGCGACCACGGCGCCGGCCCGCACGGCAGTCAACGGCGGCAAGGTGGCAACGGTGACCGACTCGTCGATGCGATTGATCCGGTCGATGATGTCGGCATCGACGGTAACCAGGCCGCGCTGCGTTGCATGCAGGTTGCAGCGCCCGGTGTAAGCCTTGCGTGCGACGATGCCCGCGCCCGACAGCAGCGCGGCGACCGTTGCCGCGGCGGCATCTTCGGCGAGATCGTCGGCGGCAAGCCGCGCACCATAGACGCTGGCATGACCGGCGGCGGCCAGGGCCTGAATGTCAGCGCCGGTGAGACGGCGCCCCTTCTTCATGGCGCCGTCGGGCAGGCGCAGGCTGTGCGCCAATAGCAGGCCGTCGCATTCCGCCAGCGGAAATTCGCCGAAGATCATGCGCCTGTTGCCACGCGGTCGCCGCGGTAGCGGACCTGGATCACTTCGGCGAGGATGGACACGGCGATTTCAGCCGGCGCACGGCCGCCGAGGTCGAGGCCGATCGGCGAGTGGATGCGCCCCGTCAGCTCGCCCAGCCCGGCGGCGCGCAGGCGTTCGAGGCGCTTCTCATGGGTGCGCCGGCTGCCCAGGGCGCCGATATAGAAAGCCGCGCTCGGCAAGGCCAGTTCCAGCGCCGGGTCGTCGAGCTTCGGATCGTGCGACAAAGCCACCAGCGCCGTTGCCTCGTCGAGACCCAGACGCGCCAGCGCTTCGTCGGGCCATTCGTCGCTGAGTTGCACGCCGGGAAAACGCTCGGCCGAGGCGAAGGCGCCGCGCGGATCGATCACCACCACCTCGAAACCGGCTGCAGCCGCCATCGGCGCCAGGGCCTGGGCGATATGCACGGCGCCGACGATCAGCAGACGCGGCGGCGGCACGTAAGCACGCGCGAAGAACCCTGCCGCACTGGACAGAGATGAGCTGCGCCCGGAACTCAGGAGCCCGCGCGCCTCGGCGAGCTGCTCCGCCGACAGCGGCAGCTCGCCCTCGCAACTTGCGGCATCGAGCAGGCACTGCGCACCGTCGACCAGCCGCGTCACCACCATCAGCGGCTGCCGCCGCTGTTCCGCCGCAGCGATCCGGGCCAGCGTCGTGCGCTTCATTCGACCGGCTCCACGAAGACCTGGACGCGGCCGCCGCAGGCCAGCCCGACCTGCCAGGCCTGCTCGTCGCTGACGCCGAATTCCAGCAGTTGCGCCTGGCCCGTGGCCATCACCTGGGCCGCGGCATCGATCACGGCGCCTTCGATGCAACCGCCGGACACCGAACCGAGGAAATGCCCCGCATCATCGACCACCAGATGACTGCCCTCGGGTCGCGGCGACGAGCCCCAGGTGCTGACCACCGTGGCCAGCGCCGCCGACTTGCCAGCCGCCCGCCATTGCTGCAGGATTTCAAACACGGATACGCTGTCGGTCTGCATGTTTCGCTTTCTCTCTCGCGGCTGCCCGGAACCAGGGTTTTGGACGGCTAATATTGCGGCAAACGGCCGGCGGAAAAAACCATCTCAAAGAAGTTGACATAGCGCCAACTGTTTGCATACAGTGTACCGTATCCCGAATTGGACATGGCGACCGAGGGCGAAACTTACTTTGACCCGCCTTCGACCTGTCCCTGATCCAGGATTGAAGCGCAGCAAACCAGGCAGTCCCGGCAGCCCACAACAAATATCGAGGAGACTAGACATGCTACACACCCGCATTATGCTGGATGAGAGCGAGATACCGACCCACTGGTACAACGTCGTGGCCGACATGCCCAATCCGCCGCTGCCGCCCCTGGCGCCGGACGGCAACCCGGTGTCACCGGAGCAGATGCTGGCGATCTTCCCCGGCAACCTGCTGGAACAGGAAATGAGCGCCCAGCGCTGGATCGAAATTCCGGAACCGGTTCGCGAAATCTACCAACTGTGGCGTCCGACGCCCCTGGTGCGCGCGCACCGTCTGGAGAAGGCTCTCGGCACGCCGGCCAAAATTTTCTTCAAGTACGAGGGCGTCAGCCCCTCCGGGTCGCACAAGACCAACACCTCGGTACCGCAAGCCTATTACAACAAGCAGGCCGGCTTCTCGCGCCTGACCACGGAAACCGGCGCCGGCCAATGGGGCTCCGCGCTGGCGTTTGCCGGGCAGATGTTCGACATCGACGTGCGCATCTATATGGTGAAGATCAGCTACGAGCAGAAGCCCTATCGCCGCTCGATGATGCAGACCTGGGGCGCCAATGTGTTCCCCAGCCCGACCAACATGACGAATGCGGGCCGCGCAGCGCTGGCAGCCGATCCGGACAACCAGGGCAGCCTCGGTCTGGCGATTTCCGAAGCCGTCGAGGAAGCCGCCTCGCGCCCCGACACCAACTATGCGCTGGGCTCGGTGCTCAACCATGTGCTGCTGCACCAGACCATCATCGGCCAGGAAGCCAAGAAGCAACTGGAGAAAGTCGGCGAGTATCCCGACATGGTGTTCGCCCCCTGCGGCGGCGGATCGAACTTTGCCGGCATCGCCTTCCCCTTCCTCGCCGACAAGGCCGCAGGCAAGAAGGTGCGCCTGGTGGGCGTCGAGCCGACCTCCTGTCCATCGATGACCAAGGGCGTGTATGCCTACGACTACGGCGACGTTTCCGGCTACACGCCGCTGATGAAGATGTACACGCTGGGCCACAACTTCATGCCTCCCGGCATCCATGCCGGCGGCCTGCGCTACCACGGCGAATCCCCGCTGGTTTCGCAGCTGTACCACGAGAAGCTGATCGAGGCGGTGGCCGTGCCGCAGGTGGCGACCTTTGCCGCCGGCGTGCAGTTCGCCAAGGCGGAAGGCATCATCCCGGCGCCGGAATCCTGCCACGCGATTCGCGCGGTGATCGACGAGGCGCTGCGCTGCAAGGAATCCGGCGAGCCGAAGACGCTGCTGTTCTGTCTCTCGGGCCACGGTCACTTCGACATGGCATCCTATGACCGCTACCTGTCCGGCAAGCTCGAGGACTTCGACTATCCGAAGTCACTGGTGGACGAGGCGCTCAAGGGTCTGCCCGACGTCGACTGGCCGCCGAAAGCTGCCTGAGCCTGAAGCAATTTTGACGAAAGGGGGCGCAAGCCCCCTTTTGCATTGACGCGCCGTCAAGGCAAACGGGGCAGTCTGCGGCGCAGACGGGATGCCGCGAAAATACTTCAGGCCCGCAAATCGGCCGTTGCTACCGTTGGCCTCTGGTCAGGTGAAATCTGGTCAGGCGAAAGGCTGTTATCCGGCAGCTTGCTGCCGTTGAGGCGGTAAGCCAACGGAAGAGCCGCTTCCTTCACCATCAAAAAGTGTGTAATCGCATATATTGCATCGTGTAATTCGTTACATTACACTGGTGCGCATGATCAAGAGCTTCCGGCACAAAGGCCTCGAACGCTTCTTTCGCAAGAACGATTCCCGCGGTGTTCAGGCGCAGCATGCCAGCCGCGTCGGACGAATTCTCAGCCTGCTGGACGAAGCAAGCAGTCCCGAACAGTTGAACATTCCAGGCTTGTTTCTTCATCCGCTGAAGGGCGAAAGGAAGGGCGAATGGGCGATGACAGTGTCGGGCAATTGGCGTGTCACGTTTTGCTTCGACGGTGAAGACGTGATCGCGGTTAACCTGGAGGACTATCACTGATGGCCAAGTCTCTAAGAGATCCGAACCGGCGCCCGACGCATCCTGGCGCCATCTTGCGCGAGGATGTGTTGCCTCACCTGGGCATGACCCAGAAGGACTTCGCCGATCGCCTCGGTGTGTCCCGGCTGACTGTGTCTGAGGTGATCCATGAGAAGCGCCCCGTAACGCCGGACATGGCCATGCGCCTGGGTCGACTTCTGGGGAATGGTCCCGAGATCTGGTTGCGAATGCAGCAGACTCTCGACCTATGGGAGCTTGAGCAGCACGGCAACTATGAACATATAGAGGTGTTGAAGGCCGCATGAGTTTTGAGGCATCCGCCTTCGCAGTGGTCTCTGATCGGCCAATTCCTGCCGGTCGCTGTTACATTTCAAGGCTATTTGCAATCTGAGGTTGGAAATAGCTGATTGGGGCACAGTGAATGATGCTCATCTACCTGGGTCTCTTGGCTGGGAAAGGATATCCGCCAACACGCGGTAAGTGCCAACACCAGATCGTGCGGGTGGCAGATGCAAGAAAGTCGGGCTCAGCGATTCGGCTTTCTGCGCTTTGGAGAGGCTACCGCCTACGCTGTTTCGACAACTCGCACATCGAACGCCACCTTGAGCCAATTCTGGATAGCGCTGAAGATTGCAGCCAGGTTGTCCATGCTGGGGTTGCCTCTTGGGGACAGCATGCGATGCAGGCTCTTGCTGGGCTTGTGAGTGAGTTCGGCCAGGCTTTCAAATCCGACTGTCGCATTCACGAGTTCGCGGAGAATGAGGCGAGCTGTGTCAGGTTCGCCACTGAGAAATAGCGTTGCTGCTTCATCGAGAAGCGCCTTGGCGAAGTCTGGATCGCGCTCAACGCGTTCGACAACGGTTTGCTTGAAATCACGGGTCAGCGTCATGCTTTCTTCCCTTTCCTAGGTGTGGCGAGGGTCTTTTTTCTCGCCTTGTATTCATCATGAAGCGCCACCGCCTGATCGATGGCTTTTTGCTGCCCTTTCTTGGTGCTGCCACCGAACAGAATGATTAGCGCTTCGCCATCCTTGGCCAGGTAAATGCGATATCCCGGCCCCCAGTCGACCTTGTACTCACCAATACCTCGGAACCATTCGACGTTTGAGGTATTACCCAGTTCCAACCGAGTCTTGGCGACCGTTACTTTCGCTGCGGCCTGTGCATCAAGCGCGTCAAACCACGTCTGGTACGGATTGGCTCCGTCTTCCCTGATGTATTCTTCAAGCTTGATCTTCATGGTCATATGGTAACGTATAGGTTACTAATAAGCAAGATTTGACCATGAACGGGCAATCTCTTCTGACGACCGGCCGCTTCCAGGAAGCAAGATTCCACTGGCCGCTTTCCGGCAATCAATCTTGGAAGGCGACAGTCGCATCGGTGCCCGGAGCGGTCACATGACGGTTGCGAGCTCTTTGGCAGCTTACTGATCGGAAACCTGCCGCTCGAGATTCGGGGGTGGCGGTCCAGTCCTCGGCCAGAACGGCCGTTCGACCGGGGCGGCGTTTTGGGCAGCAATGGATCGGTTACCTGCCGCTCGGAGGAAATTCGACTCGAACGTCAGCATCCTGATCTGTCGAACTCACACTGCGTGCCCTTTGCTGTCTGATGACAAAGGTAATCGATTTGGCTGCTTACCGATCACCTAGGAGTCATTGAGCTGAATTTGGTATCGTGCAGTAGTTCCTCCAAAGGCGCCGATGGGTATTCGATTCGCTCCACCAGCAACGTACGACGCATGGGACACTGACTTACCCGAGTAACGCGAATAGCTGCTTTGACGTCGTAAGCCGGCCTGATCTGACCCGAAGCGAAAGTCGACGGATTTTGGACCCGGCCGCTCTATAGTCCAATCCAATTCAAGCGCTCATTTCGCCAAATTGCCGGGTGTCGCGCTCCAATACAACCAACCGCCGCGAAATGCTTCATCTATGCGGCGCCGACTATTATCAGTCACTAGGCTACCGATCACTGCCTTCCTCAATTCTCCAATGACTCGCCACTAGAATTCACCAATTGCGCGCCGCAGCAGGCTCGCTCCGGCAAGCATCAGAAGCAGCCAGATCGCCTTGACCACATTTCCAGCTGGAAGCGCCTGGTGAAGGCGGCTGCCGATCGCCAATCCGACAAGGACACACGGAAGAAGCATCACCGCAAGCAGCAACAGCCCTTGCTGAAGATAGAGTCCCGCAGTGACAAAGACTGCCAGCCTCGACAAGCCGGCTAGTGTAACCATCGAACTCAGGGTAGCTCTCAACACGGATTTCTGTTGAAGGCGGCGCGCTAGGTAAACCGCGAATACCGGGCCGCCCGTACCGAATGTCGCAGCAAAAATGCCGCCTATCGTTCCCAGTGGGATCACCCATCCGGGCGCGATTATTCCGGCGCCGGGAGGGAAGAGCAGGCTCCAGGCCGGATAGCTGATGAGAAAGGCACCGAGGACGAAAAGCAGCCACCGGTCCGGCACGTTGACGAGCACCGTTGCGCCGAGCACCACGCCGAGCAGCATGAAGGGAATGATGCGACGCAACTCCTTCTGGTCGATCGCGCCCCGATTGCGCAGCCCGAGCGTCAAGCCCGCCGTCAGATCGAAAATCACCATCATCGGGACCGTGAAGCGCAACGCAAAAAAATGCGCCAATAAAGGGACAGCGACGAGGGAGGCGCCAAAGCCAGTCAGGCCATAGACGACATAGGCCAGAACGACAATGAACCCCGCCCAGACTATCGTTTCAACTGGAAGGGAGAGCACTCGCGTCCACGGGTTGAAGAACGTGTAGTGGCATGGCGGTTGCCCCCAGGTCAGCCAAACTTGTCATAGCGAATTTCGGTGGTCGGCAATCGTGCTTCGAGCAGCAGCATCCTTATGGCGGCCTCGACTCCCAATGGCGTTCCCGCCAAATATGCCCGGGTCCGATCGTAACGGCCGGCCATGGCGCGAGACGCGGCTTCATGCACAAATCCCATCTCGAAACGCAGGGACGGATTGCGTTCCCGCAGTTCAGTCGGCACCGGCTCGTCCGACAGCGCTATGGTCACCGCAACGCTTTCCGGAAAGCGCTCCACGAGCGCGCCCAGTTCGCGCAGGAAGAAGACGTCTCGCGATGTCCGGACGCCGAAAAAGACATCGGCCCGATGGTGCGACAGGTGATCGCTGCTCGCCGCATGACCCAGGATGGACATGATCCCGGCAATGCCCGTGCCACCCGCAATGCAGAGCAGATTCCGCTCCACTCCGACCTCGAAGCTTGCGGCACCGAGAGGGCCGAAGAGGGTCACCGGAACGCCGGCCGGGCGGTTGCCGAACATTCGATCCGAGAAACCACCGCCCGGCTTTTTCTTGATGACGAATTCGAGCGTACGCGCCGACTGGCTGAAATTGACCATCGAGTAGGCCCGCGCACCCTGCAGGCCGGGAAGGCCGACCAGCATGAACTGGCCGGCGAGGAAGCTGCAGGGATCCCGCAACTCAACGCCAAATCGCATCACGTCGTGAGTGAGCGATACAACGTCGATCAGAACCCCTCCATGCTCGCGGGGAACCGGGGTAGCCTGCCCGGCTTCCGGCAGGTTGCGGCGCAACTGGATGACGCAATCCTTTTTGGCGGCATGCTGGCACATCAACAACTCGCCCGCACCCGACTTGAGATATTTGCGCCCAGGCGCCTCGGGCCACAAGTCATCGACTTCCCCCTGAATCAGGCTGGCGCGACAGGCACCACAAGTGCCGCTCCCACATTCGTACGGCAGGGCGAAGCCATTGCGCAGCCCTGCCTGGAGGATGCGTTCTCCCGCGTTCGCATCGAAGCGAACACTTCGATCCTTGCCGATTATTTTGATGTTCACGCTGGCTCCTGGCGTCGGCTCGGCAATGTCAGTGCTGCATGCCCCATTTGCGGACAGTTCTGGCCTCGATCTGGCAGAATATGACGTTCTCGACGAACAGCCCGATCAGAATCACCGTAAGCAGTCCGGCAAATACGTTGCCGATTTCCAGATCGTTCTTGTTGAGGTAGATGAACCAGCCCAGACCTCCGGAGCCCGAACTCACGCCAAATACCAGTTCCGCTGCGATCAGCGTCCGCCACGCGAAGGCCCAGCCGATCTTGAAGCCGGTCAGGATCGAGCAAAATGCGGCGGGGATGAGAATGGACGTCACGTAACCGAATCCGCGCAGACCGGCGTTTCTTCCCACCATGCGCATCGTATTGCTGACCGCCATGAACCCGGAATGCGTATTGAGCGCCACCGGCCAGAGTACGGAATGCACCAGGACGAAGACAAGGCTGCCGTTGCCCAGTCCGAACCAGATTAGCGCCAGAGGCAGGAGCGCAATCGCCGGAAGTGGATTGAACATTGCCGTCAGCGCCTCAAGGAAGTCGGTGCCGATGCGGGAAGTGATGGCGATCACGGCCAGCAGCGCTGCGAGCGCGATGCCTATGGCGTATCCCGTCAGCAGTATGCGCAACGAGTTCCAGGCCCGGGATGGCAGTTCGCCTGTCACGGTACTGTTCCATAAGGACTCCAGCGTCCCGGAGAATGTCGGGAATAACAGCGGATTACCCAGCCAGATCGCATAGAGTTCCCAAAATACGGCGAGACTCAGAAGGATCATGGTCTTGCGCAGCCATCCTTGGTTGTACAGTTTTTCCCATGACGTCAGAGGCTTCACCACCACGCCATTGCCCGTGGTCGGCAAATCGTCGATGACGAACTCGGTTCGGGGTGTGCTCAATTGCCTGCGCTGGAGCGCGGCGTTGGCGGCACTATTCATGAAACGTACCTCCCTGGTCTTCGACCGGTTGGGCAAAGAGCAAACGATTGATCCGGTCCGACAGACGCAATCCGCTGGCTTCGTCGAGATCGTCTTCGCCCGTGCTGTTCAGCTCGGCCTTGACCTGACCGGGGTGTGGCGACAGCAGCAGGATTCGATTGCCCAGGGCGACCGCTTCCAGAATTGAGTGGGTAACAAACAGGACCGTGAAATGCGTGTCATCCCAAAGTCGCAGTAGTTCGTCCTGCATCTTTCGGCGCGTCAGCGCGTCCAGCGCAGCGAACGGCTCATCCATGAGGAGAATCTGCGGCTCCATTGCCATCGCGCGGGCAATGGCCACTCGCTGCTTCATGCCGCCCGACAGCATGTGGGGATAGGTATTGGCGAACTTGGCTAAGTTCACTTTCTCGATGTACTGCATGGCCTTGTCTTCGGCGGCTTTCCCCCTCAGGGTACCGCTCTTGATCAATGTGAAGGCAACATTCTCCTTCACGGTCTTCCAGGGGAGCAGCTGATCGAATTCCTGAAATACCATCATTCGATCGGGGCCCGGCGCCGTGACGTCGACGCCGTTTAAACGGATGTTTCCCTCCGTCGGCGAAAGAAAGCCTCCCACCGCCTTGAGAAGAGTAGATTTGCCGCATCCGGAGGGGCCGAGCAGGATGTAGCGGTCGGACTTCATGACCTCGAAGTTGACTCGATAGGTCGCGGTAACGAGATGCTCTTTGGTCTTGTATTGAAGCGTGACGCCCTTGACTTCCAATAACGGCGTTGTTGCCGCGGTGCACTTGTGCGCTAACCCCAGATCATCGTGCATCAACATCGGTTTGGTCTCCTCCAGCATCGTTGGGGCTTATAGTTGTGTATTGCTCCTGATAGTTGATTACGGAGTTGTCGCATGCCCTGAGTAGCGACGTCATCCGCCTCTTCATGTCCTGGCTTAGCAGTCGTACTCGTAACTCAATTCCTTTTCGACGTTGACATAGACCTCACCGGCTTCCTGCCGTGTCTCGTACTTCAGGAGCGGCGCTTCCGCCTGGCCCATCGGTGCCCCGTCTTCAATGTTCCATTGCCACAGATGCTTGGTGCACGTCAGCACACAACCATCGAAGATGCCTTCGGCGAGTGCCGTGAGCATATGGGGGCATGCGGGCGGAATCACGTTAACCGCATCGCCACTGCGAATGACGAGAACGTCGATGCCATCAATGGTCATGGATTTCATTGACTTGTCATCAATATCGCTTACGGCACATACTTTTCTCCAATTCATCGCGAACCCCTGCCGTATCAGTCGCTGTCTTTCGTGCTGAGCACGCGGATGGCTTTGTTATCAAATCCAGGCTCCCACAAATTGATCAGCAGGCAAGTCGTATCCTTTCCCGTTTGCACTGGGGAACAAGTCGCGTGTTCAAAATCGAGTGCCGGCCCCACGATGTTCACATCCACAAATATATCGTCGCCCACCATCTTGGTCCGATAGCGCTGCGGTCCCGTCGCGGCAACGCCGGCCGGCCCCCCATCCTGCGAATCGGCGTCATTCCGATGCTTGTTGCAGGCCGGCTTGCCGCCATCGAAGCAGTCGGCGAAGTCCCTGTTTATTAGTGCCTTAGCCATGTGATGACAGAATGGCGACAGTGCATAGATCACATCGGCCACATGAACAACGAGGATATCGACGTCATCGACACGGCGCATCGCCATCGAATTCTTTGGCAGCTCGTTACTGCCACAAAGTCTTGACCAACTCATATTGAAATGCTCCGCGCGGACTGGCTAGTTTTAATGGATTACAGCGGGTAGTGGGATCCGATGTCGACCTGGCGCGTGTCAAGCGCTACGACACGCTTTTTCAGATTCACTTTGCCAGCATCGAGACCAATCACGTCCATATACTTGCCCACGGCGAACAGGCTAGTTACGCCGGACTCAAAATGCGAATTGATGCCGTCGAGTTGTGTGCGATAGATTGTGACTAAAGTCAGGGCGTTCGCCTGATTTAGTTCTGGATCGAATTCGACCTTATATACCGTAGCATGGCGCGTAAGCTGCGAACGATCGGAGTTATGCTTCGGCAAGAGATCGAATATTGATTTCAGGCCCTTGTAGTCTCTTTCCATCCAACACTGGTCTCTGCGGATCTCCGGGCTGTAATTCACGATCGAATAGTTGAACACCGACTTGTCGCACAATTCAAGGTAGTCGTTCCACTTCTCGGCGTTGAGCATCAGGCAGCTCTCGTAAATCAGTTCATGAACCTGCTGCACAGCCATCTCCCGGGATGCCCCCATGGTTTTGCACTCCTTCAAAATGAATTGGTTCGTTCTGTCGCGATGGTCATTGAACCGTCACTCGTCGGTACGGCGCGACGGATCACATGCCAAACGGCCCATCAGGCGGCTCCACTCTTCGTAATATGAGCGCAAACCAATTTCGTCGTGAATGGTATTGTTCTCCTCTCGGGCCATGACCAGGTATTTGCTGCCTGACCCTTCGCGCATCGCGATCGACTGGTTCTGCACCACCAGAAGATCCTCATGGAGATTTCTTCCGAACGGGCCCCAGATCGTGTCGTGATCAAGAATTCGTTCACGTCGTTCCTCCGGCGTATCTTCCTTGAGCCCAAACCCTCGAATCTCTATCAATACCTTGTCGGTACTTATGGGCGTCATCACGCTTACGCGCAGACATGAGGCGCGCAGGCTGTAGGTGCAACCGGGGAAGATGTTCAGTTGCTTCCAGCCATTCAGCGGCATTCCGGGAAAGGTCAGTCCCCGATCCTTGGCGCCTTCATAGGCATCATAGGTAATGCTGGTCAGTCCCGTTGCCGCATGGCCATTGGGGAATGCCGTGTATTTGCGATCGAAATAGCCCTTCTGCAGCATTCCGGTTGCTCGGTTATGGTAATGCAGGTAGTCGTGATAGAACTCGCGACTGGTCTCGTGCCACAGCTTGAAATTGGTTCGGACGACTGCCTTCTGGTAGTGGAAGACTTCGAGCGGAACCGTGTCAAGCTCGGTTGCCATGAAGTCGAAGGCGTTTCCAGTGAAGTCGGCAAGCGGACCACAATTGTCGTCAAGGTTTACCCAGACAAACCCGCCGTGCGCGACTTCCGTGCGCAACTCGCGCAAGCCCATCTGGGCTTTGCACAAGCGGTCCTGGTAGCCGGCTTTCTCGCGGGGAATTTCGACGCAGCGCCCGGTGGCATCGAACTGCCAGCCGTGGAACATGCAGGTCATGTTGCGAGGGTTTCCCGATGGCGAGCCTTCACCGAGGTTGCCGGCGGGCGCGCGCATCACGATGTTGCCGCGATGAGGGCAGACGTTCAGGAAGCTCCTGATCTTGTTGTCGGCGCCACGTACGACGACGATGGGTTTCGTACCTGCGACGCCGCTGGTCCGGAAGTCAAGCGGGGCGCTCAATTCACTTTCGTGACAGATCGGGAGCCAGACCTTATTCCAGATCTTGTCAATCTCTTCGTCGTAGATCGCCAGATCGGTGTAGACCCGTGTATCCAGGTAATGCGTGTCGGGGAGATTCGGCCGTTGCGACCATTCCGCCAGGTTGCGGGCACGGCCCTGCTTGCTCTGCGTGCCATTTTCTGCCGCGTGACGTTCTGCGGCTACCGACTGACTGGACATGAACTCCTCCTAACTTTCAGTAGTTAATTTAGTCATGCGACTCATGCGAATGAGTCGCATATGTGGAAGTTTACACGGTGTTGTTTGAATGTCAAGCACTACTGATGCTAACGAAAAGGCGGAACGACGCACGCACCTTCCAAATGGGAAAGCGGGCGCGTCGTGACAGTCCATTTCAGCTGCCGGGCTCTGCGTGAACCTCCTGAAAATACACATCCTTCCAGTTCGACGGATTGTTCTTGATTCCCTTCACCCGGTACATGAAGTCGGCGTACTTCATGATGCCCTGCGGCGTGGACGTAACAATAAATTCCGGGTCTTCGAGGATTTTTTGCACGAACTCGGGCGCCAGCTTGCTCTGCTCTTCCGCTATGTAGAGCTCTGCCGCGGCGCGCTTGTCCTTGTTGATGATTTGCACAGCCTCCTTCAAGGCATCGAACACTGCCTGATAGGTTTTTGGATTCCCGTCATGGAACTTTTTCGTCGTGTAGAGCGAATTCAGCGTACTCGCGCCACCCAGTACCTCGTACGAGCTGAGTACGCGGCGGACATTCGGGTTTTGGAGTTCTTGCTCCTGGAAAGGCGAGTTCGCGAAGTGGGCGTTGATCTCGGTCCCGCCACTGGTGAGTGCCGCCAAAGCATCCGGGTGCCTCATCGCCACGGTCAGATCCTCCAACTTGGCGTAATTTTCCAGGCCGAACGCCTTCGCTGTTGCCATCTGTAATACGATCGCCTGAATCGACACTCTCACCGCCGGCAGGGCGATTTTGTCGCCTTTGCCAAAGTCAGCGATCGATTTGACGCGAGGGTTGGTCGTATTGAGATACAACGGCATTGAGCCGAGCGAGGCTACTCCGCGCACGTCCAGGTTGCCCTTGGTCTTGTCCCATATCTTGAGCAACGGGCCAACCCCCCCGGAAGCAATATCGAGGGACCCAGCAAACAGCGCCTCATTCATAACATTACCCGCACCAAACTGGGTCCACGTTACTTTGATCGTTGGCAGTCCAAGACGCTGCGCATGCTTCTCAACGAGTTGGTGCTTCTTCATAACTGTCAGCGGCAAGTAATTGACGCCAAATTGCTGTGCGATGCGTACTTCGCTCACTTCGGCAGATGCAGATCCTGCAGGCAGGAGAAGCGACGTCGCCATGCCGAGGTAAGCGACGAGCCTTCCAAATCGGAAACCATGTTTAGCAATCATGTTCTTCTCTCCTTTTAACACAGCGAAAAACCAATTGAGGGCGCCGCTCCAATAGGTGGATTCCTAGGAAATGCGTCACTGGTCAGCCAGGCATCTACCCTGTACTGTTCAGGCAGCCACGCGCAGAGAGGCGCTTGCAAGGGCGCTGACGATGGCGCGACAGAAAGCAGGAAGATCGGACGGCTTTCTGGATGTGATGAGATTTCCGTCGCAAACCACTTCTGCGTCCTCGTAATGGCCACCGGCGTTATTAAGATCGTCCTTGATGGAAGGCGCCCCTGTAACGCGTTTGCCCCTTATTGCGTTGGCAGAAGCCAGCATCCAGCTGCCGTGGCAGATTGCGGCAACGACCCTCCCCTTTTCGACGTGATGGCCGACCATTTCGACCATTTCGGAACTGAGACGCATCAGGTCGGGAGCGAAACCTCCGGGAATGATGAGCGCATCGAACAGCTTTCCTTTTGCCATGTCGGCCTGGGTGTCTGCAACTACGGGATAGCCAAGCTTGGACAAGTAACGGCCGGCTAAAGGTCCTATGATCGACACCTCAGCCCCTCCTTCCTGAAAACGAAAGATCGGGTACCACACTTCCATTTCTTGGTAATTGTTTTCGACGAATATCGCAATGCTCTTGCCTGAAAGTTCCATAGCCATGCTCCTTGTTGTTGGGGAATAGACCTTGTCATACATTCGACTCATACGTATGATGCGCCCTTTTACCATGCCGTATTTCCGCAAGTCAAATTCGGATTGAGACTATGAGCTGTAGGGTTATATCGACCATGTATACTTTCCTTGCCCTCCATTTCAACGAAAGGGCCATCCAACCCGCAAAGCGCAGAGCCGGCCCCAGGAAATCGGACAGCGAGATGAGTGATAGCCTTGCCCAAGCAA
>NZ_JASJPC010000064.1:0-15873 GCF_031426875.1 Sulfuritalea sp. | reverse complement strand
ACGGCGAACGATTCAGGCTCGGTGCCGGCATGCAGACCAGCGCCGAGATCCTGCTGGGCACGCGCAGCGTGGCCGAGTATCTGCTGTCGCCGGTGCAGCAGGCCTGGCACGAGGCGGCGCGTGAGCGGTGAGCGCGAGGATGGAAGAACGGTCACAGGGCCGGGAAGAAAATGATGCGGCTACGATCGGGACTTTTCCCCTGATGGGCGCGACCTACACACCCAACCACGTCGCGCTCAGCGCGCGCCTGCTGCGCAGCTTTGGCGCGCTGGCGCTGATCGCCTGGGGCGCGATCGGCGTCATGGTCGACGATCTGGTGCTGCCGGCCAAGCGCGGGGCGTTGCATCTGCACGGCCTGTCGGCCTGGATCATGGCCGTGGCGATGCTGTGCGGCGCGGCGGTGCTGGTTTCGGTCGTCATCGATCACTACGACAGGCGCAACAACGAGGCGGCCTATCGCCGCTTCGGTCTGTGGGGCGCGCGGCTGGGCTGG
Source organism: Sulfuritalea sp. (assembly GCF_031426875.1). Lineage (NCBI taxonomy): Bacteria > Pseudomonadati > Pseudomonadota > Betaproteobacteria > Nitrosomonadales > Sterolibacteriaceae > Sulfuritalea > Sulfuritalea sp. The sequence goes on along the minus strand of NZ_JASJPC010000064.1, from coordinate 15,380 downwards.
ATGCTGGCGGGGTTGTCGTTCGGCCTGTTGCTGGCCGGCATCCGTTATCCGCAGGCTTCCGATTTCGGGCCATGGCGGGCGGTGGCTGGGGTCCTGGGCTGGATCTTCGTCGGCGCGATCGGCTTCGCAAACGAAAACGCGATCGAGCGCGCGCGCCTCGGCCCGCTCGCGGCGAGCGCCGCGAAGGCCCGGCCGGTGAGCGGCCTGGCGCTGCTGGGCGGATTCTTCGTGCTCAGCGGCGCGCTGGCGGCGCTGGCCGCGCTGCCGACGGTGTGGTGGCCGACGCTGTTCTCAGCGGCGGTGACGGCCAGCGCCGGCATCGTCATCGCCGTGATCGGCGCGTTGATGTTCGCCGCGCGCGACGTGGCTGCGGCGGCCCCGCAAGAGTTGGCGCTGGCGCTACGGCGCGAGCCGCCGCTGGTGCGCAACTGGCTGCCGGTGCGCATCGGCGTGCTGCTACTGATCGGTCTGTGGGCGGTCTGGTGGGCCCGGGGCCACCAGTCGGATCGCTGGCTGGCCGAGGACGAGACGGAGCGCCAGGCGGCGCCGGCGTGGAAATACCGCCTCGACGATTTCGCCGGCGGCATGACCATGGCGGACATCCGCCGGCGTCTGTCCGCGGCCGGCTTCCGCATGCGCTGCTATGGCGAACTCGGCCGCAACGAGCAGGTCGAGGCCAGCGACACGCAGGTCTGCTGGACGCTGGCCAACAACATCGACGGCATTCCCTCGCAGGCGATCACCTTCTTCTTCGGCGCAGAGGGCCTGCGCCATATCCGCATCGCCTTCGCGCATGAGCACTGGCCGGCCGTCAAGGCCTGGTTCGAGGCTTTCGAAGGCGTGCCGGCCGGCAAGTTCGGCAAGGATGCCGGCGGCTCCGACATCTTCGGCCGGCGCGGCGGAACGGGCTTGCTGTTGATCTCGGAATCGAAGCGTACGCCGGCGATCATGGCGCTGTGGCAGGCGCGCGGGCGCATTGCCGAGACGGCCTGCAAGAGCGGCGAATACGCTACCGAGCGCTGGGCGCTGCTGTGCCGCGACTGGCCGGCGCCGACGGCGCCCGCGTCACGCTAGCCAGCGGCGGCGCCAGAAGACGATGGAGAGCGTGGTGGCGACGATCGCCATCAGGCCGATGGCGATCAGGAAACCGGCGGGCCAGTCGAGCAGCGGCATGGTCTTGAAGTTCATGCCGAAGATGCCCGAGATCAGTGTCGCCGGCATGAAGATGATGGCGACCACGGTCAGCGCGCGGACTTCCTGATTGACGCGGTTGCTGATCGCCGACAGGTAGATGTCGAGCATGCCGGCGATCATGTCGCGATTGGCTTCGAGGGATTCGATGGCGTGCACCGTGTGGTCGTACACGTCGCGCAGGTAGGGACGGGTTTCCGGGCGGAAGAAGCGCTCGTCGGCGCGGGTCAGGCTGTTGATCACTTCGCGCAGCGGCCAGATCGAGCGGCGCAGGTTCAGGGTCTCGCGCTTCAACTGATGCACGAGTTGCAGCGCACCCGGCCGGGGCCGGTCCAGCATGATGTCTTCGAGTTCTTCGGTGCGTTCGCCGATGTTTTCGAGGATCGTGAAATAGCGGTCGACCACGGCGTCGAGCAGCGAATAGGCGAGGTAGTCGGCGCCCAGCTTGCGGATCTGGCCGCGATCCTGGCGCAGGCGCTCGCGCACCGGATCGAAGCGGCCGCTGGGCCGCTCCTGGAAAGTCAGGACGAAGTTCGCGCCGAGGATCAGGCTGACCTGGTCCGAACCGATCTGCTGGCTCTCGCTGTCGATTTCGAAGAAGCGGGCGACGATGAACAGGTAGTCGCCATAGTCGTCGACCTTGGGCCGCTGGTTGGTGTTGAGGATGTCTTCGAGAACCAGCGGGTGCAGCTTGAAGCGGCGACCGATCTCGGCCATCACCTCGGGTTCGTGCAGGCCATGCACGTTGAGCCAGAGCACCGGCAGTTTCGGCTGGTAGCTGCGGGCTTCGGCCAGCGAGGTGAATTGGTGTTCGGTCAGATCGGCCTCGCCATACTCGATCAGCGAGATGGTGGCCTGTTCGGTCTTGCGCTCGCCGAGGTGTATCAGTGCGCCCGGCGCCAAGCCCACCTTGGCGGCTGGCGAGAGGCGTTTGGTGCCGTGGGCGCGATGGCGATTGGGCTTGGAACTGGTCATGTCGGGCGATCGAAAGTCGATTGATATCGATCAAATAGACTGATGTGGAAGGCGTATCATACCGGCGGCGCGACCTCAGGGTTGGCAAAGGCACCTGAGGCAGGGACGAGAACGACAATATCAGGCGCTCGTCGAACGGGCTATCAATGAACATGCAAATGGGAGAATCATGGCGCTAACAATTGGAGTTCCCCGGGAAACGCTTGCCGGCGAAAAACGCGTGGCTACGGTACCCGAAGTCGTCGAAAAACTCATCAAGCTGGGCTTCAAGGTCGCCGTCGAATCCGGCGCCGGGGATGCGGCGAATTGCGGCGACGATACCTATCGCGCCGCCGGCGCCCAGGTCATCGAGGGCGCAGCCAACTTGTGGGCCGCGTCCGACATCGTGTTCAAGGTAGGCGTGCCGACGACGGAGGAGGTCGGCCTGTTGCGCGAAGGCGGCACCCTGATCGGCTTCGTCTGGCCGGCGCAGAACCCGGAACTGATGCAGCAACTCGCTGCCAAAAAGGCCACCGTGCTGGCCATCGACGCGCTGCCGCGCACGCTCTCCCGCGCCCAGAAGATGGACGCCCTGACCTCCCAGGCCGGCGTCGCCGGCTACCGTGCCGTGATCGAGGCGGCCAATGCCTTCGGCCGCTTCTTCAACGGCCAGATCACCGCCGCGGGCAAGGTGCCGCCGGCCAAGGTCTTCATCGCCGGCGCCGGCGTCGCCGGCCTCGCGGCGATCGGCACCGCCGCTGGCTTGGGCGCCATCGTGCGCGCCAACGACACCCGTGCCGAAGTGGCCGACCAGGTCGTGTCGCTCGGCGGCGAATTCGTCAAGGTCGATTACGAGGAGGAAGGTTCCGGCGGCGGTGGCTATGCCAAGGTCATGAGCGAGGGCTTCCAGCAGGCCCAGCGCGAGATGTACGCCAAGCAGGCGCGCGAGGTGGACATCATCATCACCACCGCGCTGATTCCCGGCAAGCCCGCACCGCGGCTGATCACCGCCGAGATGGTGCAGTCGATGCGCCCGGGCAGCGTGATCGTCGACATGGCGGCCGAGCGGGGCGGCAACTGCGAACTGACCGAGCCCGGCCAGGCAGTGGTGAAGCACGGCGTGACCATCGTCGGCTACACCGACCTGACCTCGCGCCTGTCCAAGCAGTCGTCGACGCTGTATGCGACCAACCTGTTCCGCCTCGCCGAAGAACTGTGCAAGACGCAAAGCGTAAAAGACGACGGCACCCTCGACGTCAATATGGAAGACGAGGCCATCCGCGGCCTGACCGTGATCAAGAACGGCGAAGTCACCTGGCCGCCTCCGGCGCCCAAGCCGGTCGCCGCTGCGCCAGCGAAGCCGGCGGCACCCGTGGTGCAGGCGAAGAAGGGCGGCCATGGCGCCGCCAGCGAACCGATGGCGGGCAACAAGCTGGCCATCATGTTCGGCGTCGCCGCCGCGCTGTTCTGGTTCGTCGGCGCCAATGCGCCGGGCGCCTTCCTCGCCCACTTCACCGTCTTCGTGCTGGCCTGCTTCGTCGGCTACATGGTGGTATGGAACGTGACGCCGGCCCTGCACACGCCGCTGATGAGCGTGACCAACGCGATCTCCAGCATCATCGCCATCGGCGCCCTGGTGCAGATCGCGCCGCCGCTGGCCGGCGGCCTGCCGCCCGACCAGTGGATACGCTGGCTGGCCGTGGTGGGCATCGTACTCACCTCGGTCAACATGTTCGGCGGCTTCGCCGTGACCCAGCGCATGCTGGCCATGTTCAGAAAATGAGCATGCCCCCCACCCCCTTGCCAGGCAAGGGGGTGACCACTGTTCGCTTCGCTCAATACTTTTTTGGCCGTCTCTCCTCGGGGCGGCCCTTCGGAGAAACACATGTCAGGTAATTTAGCGACCGTCTCCTACATCGGAGCAACCATTCTTTTCATCCTCAGCCTCGGCGGACTTTCAAATCCCGAGAGCTCGCGGCGCGGCAATCTGTTCGGCATGATCGGCATGACCATCGCCGTGCTGGCTACCGTGTTCGGGCCGGACGTGACGAAGGCCGGATATCCCTGGATCATCGGCGCCATGGTGGTCGGTGGCAGCATCGGCCTGTATGCGGCGAAAGTGGTCAAGATGACGCAGATGCCCGAACTCGTCGCCTTGATGCACAGCCTGGTCGGCCTCGCGGCGTGTCTGGTCGGCTATGCCAGCTACATCGACACCTCGGCCCCGCTCTCCGGCGCCGAAAAGTCGATCCACGAGATGGAAATCTACATCGGCATCCTGATCGGTGCGATCACCTTCTCCGGCTCGCTGATCGCCTTCGGCAAGCTGTCGGCCAAGATCGGCGGCTCGCCCATGCTGCTGCCGGCGCGCCACTGGATGAACCTGACCGGCCTGCTGGTGGTGATCTGGTTCGGCCGCGAGTTCATCAACGCCCACAGCATCGCCGACGGCATGACGCCGCTGATCGTGATGACCGTGATCGCGCTGCTGTTCGGCATCCACATGGTGATGGCGATCGGCGGCGCCGACATGCCGGTGGTGGTCTCGATGCTCAACAGCTACTCCGGCTGGGCCGCGGCGGCGACCGGCTTCATGCTCTCCAACGACCTCTTGATCGTGGTCGGCGCGCTGGTCGGTTCCTCCGGCGCGATCCTGTCCTACATCATGTGCCGCGCCATGAACCGCAATTTCATCAGCGTCATCGCCGGCGGCTTCGGCACCGGTGGCGGCACGGTGGCGAAGAAAGTTGGCGCTGGCGATGCGGCGCCGGTCGGCGAGGTGGTGCCGATCAGCGCCGTCGAGACGGCCGAACTGCTGAAGGAGGCCAAGAGCGTGATCATCGTTCCCGGCTACGGCATGGCGGTGGCCCAGGCGCAGCATACGGTGTATGAAATCACCAAGCACCTGCGCGAGCAGGGCGTCAACGTCCGCTTCGGCATCCACCCGGTGGCGGGGCGCATGCCCGGCCACATGAACGTGCTGCTGGCCGAAGCCAAGGTGCCCTACGACATCGTGATGGAAATGGACGAGTTGAACGACGACTTCCCGGCCACCGACGTGGCCATGGTGATCGGCGCCAACGACATCGTCAATCCGGCGGCGCAGGACGACCCGACCAGCCCGATCGCCGGCATGCCGGTGCTCGAAGTCTGGAAGGCCAAGACCTCGATCGTCATGAAGCGCTCGATGGCATCGGGCTACGCCGGGGTCGACAACCCGCTCTTCTACAAGGAAAACAACCGCATGCTGTTCGGCGATGCGAAGAAGATGCTGGACGAGGTGCTGGTCGCGCTGAAGTCCTGAGGCCCCGCGTTGCGCAATACGCCACGGTTCGCCGTGGCGTTTTTTATTCTGAAAAACTTAGTTCAGTCCGCAGATTACGCAGATTGACGCAGATGGATCAGGAGCTTGCTGGCCACGGTTGCCTTCGCGCAATCTGCGTAATCTGCGGACCAAATGTTTTTCCAGGTTTTACGCCCGCGCGGACGGCATCCGGAGTAGCCCGTCTCGCGCGGCGCAAGAGTTGATGCTGGCGGCACGGCGAAGAGGTAAGCTGTGTCGCCTCTGCCTCCCGGGCCACACATGAAACTCGATCCCGACACCTTGCAGCAGCTAGTCGCCCGCACGCTGGGGCACTACCACACGCGTGCCCAGGCGTTCTGGGAAGGCACGCGCGACCACGACGTGGCGCAGAACATCGAGGCGCTGCTGCGCCACATCCAGGCTGCGCCGCCCTACACCATCCTGGATTTCGGCTGCGGTCCGGGCCGCGACCTGCTGGCCTTCGCCCGTCGCGGGCATTGCGTGGTCGGCCTCGAAGGTGCGCCGGCGCTGGCCGAGATGGCGCGCGCCCACGCTGTCGGCGAAATCTGGCAGCAGGATTTTCTCGCCCTCGACCTGCCGCCGGCCCGCTTCGACGGCGTGTTCGCCAATGCCTCGCTGTTCCACGTGCCGATGCAGGAACTGCCGCGGGTGCTGCGCCAATTGCATGCGACGCTGAAACCGGGCGGGGTGCTGTTCAGCTCGAATCCGCGCGGCGAAAACCAGGAGAGCATCGGCGGCGAGCGCTACGGCGCCTATTACGATCTTGCGGCATGGCGCGGCTATCTGGCCGCGGCGGGCTTTGACGAACTCGAACATTACTACCGCCCGCCGGGCCTGCCCTGCGAGCAGCAGCCTTGGCTGGCCAGCGTCTGGCGCCGCGAGGAGCGGATGTGAACAGGCGCAGGGCTTGAGGCGCGGCGCGCTTCAGGCCGCCGCATGGTGGCTTGCGGCGCTGGCAATCCTGGCGGCGGCTGCGGTCTGGATCGGCGCCGACGGGGCCGGCCTTCCGCCGCTCGATCGTCGGGGCCTGGAACTCGCCGGCGACTGGCGCGGGCCAGTGCTCGACGCGGCATTCCTCGGCCTGACCCGACTCGGCTCGCTGATTGTGTTGCTGCCGCCGGTGTCGGCCGCCGCGATCCTGCTGTGGCGCCGGGGCTCGCGGGCAGGGGCGGGTTTCCTCGCGCTGGCCCTGGTCGGCGCGGCGGCTCTGGCGCATCTGGCCAAGGAGTTGTTTGCCCGCGCGCGGCCCGAGGCGGTGCCGGGCCTGAGCCCGGTGGTTTCCAGCCTTTCATTCCCCAGCGCTCATGCGCTGCAAATCACCGCCGTGGCGCTCGCCGTGTTTGTCCTGCTGGCGCGTCGCGGCTGGGGCTGGAGCGCGGCGGCCGGTTGGCTGCTGGCGCTGGTAGTGGCGCTGGTGGTGGTTGTAGTCGGTCTGTCGCGGATATACCTGCAGGTGCATTACCCCAGCGATGTCCTGGCGGGAATGCTGGTCGCCGCCTGCTGGGTGCTCGGCCTGCGCGCGGCGATGCTCGCCGCCGGCCCCGCTCGTCGGGGTTGAACGGGCAAAGAAAAAGCGGGCCGAAGCCCGCTTTTTCCTGAGAAGCTGCGATTTACTTCTTTGCGTCTTTCTTCTCGGCCTTCTTCTCGTCCTTCTTCTCGACCTTTTCAGCCTTTTCGGCCTTCTTCTCTTCCTTCTTCTCGACCTTCTTCTCGACCTTTTCGGCCTTCTTCTCTTCCTTCTTCGGCGCGTCGGCGGCGAAGGAAGCGGCGGAAACGGTGGCGAACAGGGCGGCGACGAGGATGGAAAGCAGCTTGCTCATGTAAGACTCCTTGAATGTTTTAGGCGTGACGCCGGATGGCGCACCCGCTGCATAACGCCATTGCGTGCTGGCGAGTTGACGCCTTGAGCACAAATTCTTTACTCAGGGTCATGGTTATTCCAGTCGCGCCCCGTATGGCAAACCAAGCCTATGTTGTTATGGCACAAAAAAGCGGGCCGGAGCCCGCTTTTGGCCTTGCGGCTGGTTCGGATTACTTCTTCATTTCTTTCTTTTCTTCCTTCTTCTCGGCCTTCATGTCCTTCTTTTCTTCCTTCTTCTCGGCCTTCGCATCTTTCTTGGCGGCCTTCTCGTCCTTCTTCTCCATCTTCTTGTCGTCCTTCATGGCGCCGCCATGCGAGGCAGCGAAGGAACCGGCGGAAACGGTGGCAAAAGCGGCGGCGATCAGGATGGACAGTAGCTTGCTCATGTAGACTCCTTCGATATGTTGTTGAGGTTCGTAACGGCCGGTATGGCGCGCACGAATAACCTATAACGCCCATGACATTCAGCGAGTTGACCTGTTTTCGCACTATCCGCGTGCTCGTGCTGCCGCTTGCTGTGGCGGCGCTGGCCGCGCCCGTTCTTGCTGCGCCGCGCAAACCGCTGGCCGACAGCGAGTTGCTCGAGCGCCTGCCCTTGCGCGCCGGCGACGGCAGCGCGCGCGAACTGGCGGCACTGCGCACCGGCATGCTGGCCGCGCCCGGCGTTCCGGGGCCCGCGGCCTTGTTGGCGCAGGCCTATTTCGATCTTGCCATGGCGCGTGGAGACCCACGCTATGTAGGCTATGCCGAAGCAGTGATCGCTCGCTTTGGCGAGCCCCAGGCAGCTTCCTTGCGCGTCGTGCGCGGCCTGCTGCGGCAATATCGCCACGACTTCGGCGGCGCCCTCGATGATTTTGCCGCGGCTCTGGCGCTCGATCCAGGTTTCGCCGCGGCCCATGCCTGGCGCGCCGCGATCTTCTTGGTGCAGGCCGATTATGCGGCGGCGCAACAGGAGTGCGCAACCTTGCAGGGTCTCGGCCGCGCGACGCTTTTCGGCGGCTGCAGCGGCCTGGTGCAGGCCTACGGCGGCCATCTCGATGCCGGCTACCGGACCCTGCAGCAGGCCCTGGCGACGACCGACGACCCCGGCAACCGGCTCTGGCTGCTGACCCGGCTCGGCGAAGTCGCCGCTTGGCGCGGCCAGCCGGCGCTGGCGGAAAGCCACTACCGCGCCGCCCTGGCGCTGGGCCGCGACGACGGCTACCTGCTCGCCGCCTGGGGCGACTTCCTGCTCGACCAGAACCGCCCTGCCGAAGTGCTCGTCGCGCTGGCCGGCTGGGAGTCCGCCGACAACCTGCTGCTGCGCCTGGCCGAGGCCGCGGCAGCGCTGCGGCGGCCGGAAGCGGCGCGGTTGGCGCAGGCGCTCGGCGAACGCTTCGCCGCCGCCGGCTTGCGCGGCGACACCACGCATCGCGCCGAGGAGGCGCGCTACCGCTTGCGCCTGCGCGGCGATGCCGGTGCCGCGCTGCGCCTGGCGGCCGAGAACTATCGCGTCCAGCGTGAACCGCGCGATGCCCACGTCCTGTTCGAAGCCGCGCTCGCCGCCGGCGATGCCGCCGCCGCCCAGCCGGCGAGCGACTGGCTGGCGGCCAGCGGCTTCGAGGACGCGCGGCTGCGCCGCCTCGGCCAAGAGTTGATGCTTGCCGGCCCGCGAAGCGGAATCCCCGGCAGACAGAGTCCGGAACGGCGCGCGGCAAGTCCTGGCGGAGCGGGCCGCTGATGCTGCGCCGTGCCCTGTGCCTGCTGTTGCTGCTGCTGGCGCTGCCGGCGCTGGCGCACAAGGCCAGCGACAGCTATCTGGTGCTCGACGTCCAGGGCAGGGAAGTCACGGGACAATGGGATATCGCCCTGCGCGACATCGATTTCGCCCTCGGCCTCGATGCCGACGGCGACGGCGGCATCACCTGGGGCGAAGTCCGCGCCCGCCACGCCGAGATCGCCGCCTGGGCGCTGGGCCGCCTGGCGTTGCGGCGCGGCGGCGAGTGCCGGCTGGCGGTTGCCGACCACCTGATCGACAGCCACAGCGACGGCAGCTACGCCGTGCTGCGACTGGCCGGCAGCTGTCCGTCCGCCGGCGGCGAACTGGCGCTCGACTACAGCCTGCTGTTCGAGCTCGACGCCCTGCATCGCGGCCTCCTGCGCCTGGGGCTGGACGGCAGCACGCAGACGGCGGTGCTTTCGCCGCAGCGCGCCGAGCAGCGCTTCGCGGCCGGCGAAGTATCGCGCCTGGCGCAGTTCGGTCAATACCTGGTCGAAGGCATCTGGCATATCTGGATCGGTTTCGACCACATCCTGTTCCTGCTCTCCCTGCTGCTGCCGGCGGTACTGGTGCATGAGGCGCGGCGCTGGCGCGGCGTCGCGCATTTTCGCCAGGCGCTGACCGAGGTGCTCTGGGTGGTGACCGCCTTCACCGTCGCGCATTCGATCACGCTGTCGCTCGCGGCCCTGGGCCTCGTCGCATTGCCTTCGCGTCTGGTGGAATCGGCGATCGCCGCCTCGGTGGTGCTGGCCGCGGCGAACAACCTGAAGCCGCTGGTCGAGCGCCGGCGCTGGATGGTGGCTTTCGGCTTCGGCCTGATCCACGGTTTCGGTTTTGCCAGCGTGCTGGTGGAACTCGGGCTGCCGCGGGAGACGCTGGTGCTGTCCCTGCTCGGTTTCAACCTGGGTGTGGAAACCGGTCAACTGGCCATCGTCACGGCTTTCCTGCCGCTGACCTATGCGCTGCGCGGCACCGGCTTCTATCGCCGCGTGGTGTTCGTTGGCGGTTCGCTGGCAACCCTGGCGATCGCCCTGCTGTGGTTCGTCGAGCGCGCCTTCGACCTGAAGTTGATCAGCGGCTGATCAGCGCCTGAGCGGAATTATCTACTTCAGTTTCTTGCAGGGCTTGGCTTGAATCATGTCGCTGATCTCCGGGCCGTTCGGCATGGTGCGCCGACTTTCGATCGCACAACTGTCGCCCTGGATCGTGATACCCGTCACCATGAAGCTGTCCGCGACGCTGCCGGAATCTTCGTACTGAATCTGGATGATGTCGCCCTTGTTTATCACGCCGGGAATCCGCGCCGATATGTTGGTCATTTTCGGCTTGATCATGGCTTCGGAGGCTCGCCGAAGTTCACCCGAGCCATTGGTACTGACCGATTCGACGGTTTCCTGCGCGCTGGCCGCGGTCGTCAGGGCCAGGCACAAGGCAAGAACTGGCAGCGATCTATTCATGATGTGCGTTTCCTTACGCGGTAATCAACTCATTTCAGCATGGCACGCCTCACGATGCCAAGCAAGTCTATTCATGGGCAAAAACCGGATCAGGAGGCGCGCTGTTCGTGCTCGGCCCACAGGGCTTTCGCGAAAGCCTTCCATGCTGCGCCACCATGGGTAATCAGATCCTGATTGGCGCTTTCCTTCATTACCGTCAGCATAAGTTGCGCCAGACCGAAGAGCTCGATGCGGGCGCGGGTCTGCGGATTGCTGGAAGAGCACTCGGGGTGCTCCGGATCGAGGTGACATTCGATCGCCTCGCGCGCCAGTGCGCTCACTTGCGCCGCATCGTTCCAGTCGATACCCAGAACCACTCCTTTGCGTTCGATCTCGTGTTCGATTTGCTGGGCTTCACGGGAATAGTTTTCGAAGCCGCTCATGAAGTGACCTTTCTGGCGCGCGTTGCGGGCTTTGCCTTGGCTTTCGGTGCGGACGCCAGCCGCGCCGCGAGAAAGCGCTCCAGATAGCGCCCGGTATGGCTGCCCTTGACCTTCGCCACGTCTTCCGGCGTGCCTGTGGCGATGATGCGGCCGCCGCCGTCGCCGCCTTCGGGGCCGAGATCGACGACCCAGTCGGCGGTCTTGATCACGTCCAGATTATGCTCGATGACGACCACCGTGTTGCCGTGGTCGCGCAGGCGATGCAGCACCGAGAGCAGCATTTCGATGTCCTGGAAATGCAGGCCGGTGGTCGGCTCGTCGAGGATGTAGAGGGTGCGGCCGGTGTCGCGCTTGGACAGTTCCAGCGCCAGCTTGACGCGCTGCGCCTCGCCGCCCGACAGCGTGGTGGCGGACTGGCCGAGCTGGATGTAGGAGAGGCCGACATCGACCAGCGTCTGCAGCTTGCGTGCGACGACCGGCACCGGATCGAAGAATTCGCGTGCCTGCTCCACCGTCATCTGCAGCACTTCGTGAATCGTCTTGCCCTTGTAGCGCACTTCCAGCGTTTCGCGGTTGTAGCGCTTGCCGTGGCAGACGTCGCAGGGGACGAAGATGTCGGGCAGGAAATGCATTTCCACCTTGATCATGCCGTCGCCCTGGCAGGCCTCGCAGCGCCCGCCCTTGACGTTGAAACTGAAGCGCCCTGGGCTGTAGCCGCGCTCGCGCGATTGCGGCACGCCGGCAAACAGCTCGCGGATCGGCGTCAGCAGGCCGGTGTAGGTGGCCGGGTTGGAGCGCGGCGTGCGGCCGATCGGCGACTGGTCGACGTTGATCACCTTGTCGAAGAATTCGAGACCTTCGATCTCGCGATGCGGCGCCGGCTCGACCGCCGAGCCGTAGAGGTGGCGCGCGGCAACGGCATACAGCGTGTCGTTGATCAGCGTGCTTTTGCCCGAGCCGGAAACGCCGGTGATGCAGGTGAAGAGACCGACCGGAATCTGCAGGTCAACCTGCTTCAGGTTGTTGCCGCTGGCAGCGCGGATCCTGAGTTCGCGCAGCGCATTGGGCGGCGTGCGCCGGGCCGGGATCGCGATCTCGCGCCGGCCGGAGAGGTAGGCGCCGGTCATCGATGAGCTGTTGGCCGCCACCTGGGCCGGCGTGCCTTCGGCCACCACATGGCCGCCGTGCTCGCCGGCGCCGGGGCCCATGTCCACGACATAGTCGGCCGACTCGATGGCTTCGAGGTCGTGCTCGACCACGATCACCGTATTGCCCAGGTCGCGCAGGCGCGTCAGGGTTTCCAGCAGGCGCGCGTTGTCGCGCTGGTGCAGGCCGATGCTCGGTTCGTCGAGCACGTACATCACGCCGGTCAAACCCGAGCCGATCTGCGAGGCCAGGCGGATGCGCTGCGCTTCGCCGCCGGAGAGCGTCTCGGCCGAGCGGTCGAGCGAGAGATAGTCGAGGCCGACGTTGATCAGGAAGGACAGCCGCGCGGTGATTTCCTTGAGAATTTTTTCTCCGACCTGCGCCTTATGCCCGGTCAGTTGCAGCAGATTGAAGAAGTCGCGGCAATTGATCAGCGAGAGGCGGCTGAGGTCGGAAATGTTCATGCGGCCGTCGGGCCGCCCCAAGGCCGCATGCGCCACCCCGTGGGGGGCAGCGAGCTGATTCTGCGAGCGTGGGGGGCCATTCTGTCCGCCGATGAAGACATGGCGCGCCTCGCGCCTCAGGCGCATGCCGCCGCATTCGGGGCAGGGCTTGTTGTTCAGGTATTTCGCGAGTTCCTCGCGCACCGCCATCGAGTCGGTTTCGCGGTAGCGGCGTTCGAGGCTGGGGATGATGCCCTCGAAGGCGTGGCTGCGCTCGAAGCGCGTGCCCTTCTCGTTGAGATACTTGAACCGGATCTGCTCCTTGCCCGAGCCGTAGAGCACGATGTCGGTGGTCGCTACGGGCAGCTTTTCGAAGGGCATATTGGTGTCGATGCCGTAATGCGCGGCGAGCGATTCCAGCATCTGGAAATAGAACTGGTTGCGCCGGTCCCAGCCCTTGATGGCGCCGGCGGCCAGCGAGAGGTGCGGATAGGCGACCACGCGCGCCGGATCGAAGAACTGGATCTGGCCGAGGCCGTCGCACTTCTGGCAGGCGCCCATCGGATTGTTGAAGGAGAACAGGCGCGGCTCCAGTTCCTGCAGTGCGTAGCTGCACACCGGGCAGGCGAATTTCGAGGAGAACAGGTGCTCCCGTAGTGACAAATTCGCGCTGTCCATTTCCACCGCCAGGGCGCGGCCCTCGGCATGCATCAGCGCCGTTTCGAAACTCTCCGCCAGACGCTGGCGCGCGTCGGGGCGCACCTTGAGGCGATCGACGACGATGTCGATGGTGTGCTTGTGCGTCTTGGCCAGTTTCGGCAGGGCGTCGATGTCATGCACCGTGCCATCCACGCGCAGGCGCACGAAGCCCTGGGCGCGCAGTTCGGCGAACAGGTCGAGCTGTTCGCCCTTGCGGTTGGCGACCACCGGGGCGAGGATCATCAGCTTGGTGTCCTCGGGCAAGGCCAGCACGTGATCGACCATTTGCGAGACGCTATTGGCTTCCAGCGGCAGGTCGTGGTCGGGGCAGTGCGGCGTGCCGGCGCGGGCGTAGAGCAGGCGCAGATAGTCGTGGATTTCGGTGACGGTGCCGACGGTCGAGCGCGGGTTGTGGCTGGTCGCCTTCTGCTCGATGGAAATCGCCGGCGAGAGACCCTCGATCAGGTCCACATCGGGCTTTTCCATGAGCTGCAGGAACTGCCGGGCGTAGGCCGAGAGCGACTCAACATAGCGCCGCTGGCCCTCGGCATACAGCGTGTCGAAGGCCAGCGAGGACTTGCCCGAGCCGGACAGGCCGGTGATCACCGTCAGGCGGTTCCTCGGCAGGTCGAGGTTAATGTTCTTGAGGTTGTGCGTTCGCGCGCCGCGAATCTTGATGAATTCCATGGTGCAGGTCGAGGTTGGAGCAACCGAAGACTATACCCCGGCGCGGAGTCGATAGCCAACGCGCCCCCGACCCTGCCGCGGCAAGGGTCGCCGTGTCGCCAGCGCCAACTCTCGACGACCGCCGGATCGGCGGATTCCGACTCGGAATCGCGAAACTATCGTGAGCGCCGGAGGTCGAGCATTCCTCGAAGCTGCAATTCTGCTTGGTGCTTGGAGATTTAACGTAGCTGCCGCTGAATTTGCTGCCCGTTGGTGCGCAGCAACACGGATGGCGGGCATCCCGCCCTTGGGCTAGCTCGCTGCGCCGGCTGGCCCCGTGGGACCAGCCGGCCATCAGACTTGGGGTCTAGCTCTCGCAGCTGATGCCGAGCAGTTCGCATTCTTCAAGGCCGCCGCCGTCATCGCCGCCGCCACCCTCACCGCCATCGTCGCTGTCGCAACTCCAGTGATTGCGATGGCCGGATGCGGCGTTGCCCGGGGGGGCAAGATGGCCCTGGCCCTTGCACCAGCCGGTGTGCTTGCCGTTGTCGCGGGCACCGAAGTCGAAGCCGCCGTTGTCGTAAACCGAGGAGGGATTGATGCCGCTCGTGGCGGCGACCGAAGACGGGCTCGCGGCGTAGGCCGCCGGGGCAAGGGCGAGCAGTCCTGCCAACAACATGCTGATTCTTTTCATTTGCGCTTCCTTTCGCGATTGCTGCGATTTGCCGGTCTGCTTCAATTTCGTTCAGTTTAGGGCACGATAGTCTGCAATTCAAGGAAATATTCCCTGTACAAGAGTTGGCGTTGGCGGTACGGCACGGGAGCCTCGAACCGGCCCGCGTCAGGCCGCGGCTATCGGTAGATTTCGACCTTGCAGGGCTGTCCGGCCAAGGCTGCCGTCTTGGCACCGAAATTCTCCATCTTCTGGTCGAAGCGCGCGTGGGCGACATAGGCGCAGTTGTTGCCGAAGAAGGTTTTCGCCGCACCCTGCATCAGTTCCTGCGCCGATTTCTTGTCGCAGATGTCGTTCTCGATGCAGACCTGCAAGGCATCGAAGAAATCGAACATGATGTCGGTATGGGCGACAAAATCTGCGTCGCCTTTGATTGCGGCCACCAGGATTGCCTTCCACTGTTTGCGCAGCGCGACGGCTTCTTCCCGCGTGGCGGGTGTGGGCAGTTGCGCCAGTTTCGGCTCCAGAGACTCCCACTTTTTCAGAACTCCTGTGCGTGCGGCAAAGATCGGCTCGGTGGAAAACCGCTCATAGAACACCAGCGTCTTTTCGACCCGCACTTCTTTCAAGTGCCCGAAGTACTGGATCAGCGTAAATACAGCCGCGGCCGCTGCAGCCAGCATCTTTATGCCATGCTCGTTACGACGAAGCCAGTCTTCCATGGTCGCTCCTAGGGCGTGTTCTCAATCAAGCCAACCAGACGATGGTACATGCCAGATGAACG
>NZ_JASJPC010000063.1:0-33305 GCF_031426875.1 Sulfuritalea sp. | reverse complement strand
GTATCATCAACAACCAATTGAATCTGTTCGCGATTTAGCCGGACAGCAGTGATGTTTGGTACAGATGGGTTGCTGGTTTCGTACCCGGGTATTATTCGCCGCACACCCAACAGGATTCATCGATTGAAAATCCTCCCCGTTGAACCCGGCACCGTCGGCCCCTGCCCGGTCGCTCCCGATGCCTTGCAGGGCATCAAACGCCAGCAGACCAATCCGTCGCGCTGGAACGGCGCCGGCTGGCAGGCTTTCGTCGCCGACTTGCGCACTGCCGGCGTCGAACTCGCCGAAGGCAGGGCGGCCTGCGGCGCGTATGCCACCGATGCCGGCGGCACCGCTTACGGCCAGCCGCATGGCGTGGTGATCGCGCGCAGCGCCGGCGAGGTCGCGGCACTGCTCAGGACGGCGCAGGCGCATCGGGTGCCGGTCACGGTGCGGGGCGGCGGCCTGACCACGGAAGGCGAATCGGTGGCCTTCGGCGGCGTGCTGCTCGACATGACCGGCATGAGCCGGGTGCTGTCCATCGACGCGACGGCGCTGACCGTGCGCGTCGAGGCCGGCATCTACTGGCACAGCCTGGCCGAGGAATTGCGCCGCGAGAACCTCGACTACCTGTCGGCGCCGCTCAACCTGACCTCCTCGGTGGGCGGCACGCTGGGCGTCGGCGGCATCGACGTGAATTCGGCGCGGCTGGGCTGCAGCGCCGACCAGGCTATCGCGCTGCAGGTGGTGACGCCGACCGGCGAGGTCGTCGAATGTTCGGACAGCGAGAATGCGGAACTGTTCCAGCGGGTGATCCTCGGCTACGGCCAGTTCGGCGTGATCACCGAGGCGACGCTGCGCGTGCGTCCCTACACGCCGCTGTCCATGCACTATTACTACTATTCCTCGCTGCGCACCGCGATCGAGGATTTGCAGATGCTCGATCGCAACGATGCCAGCGACTACTCGGGCATCCTCACCATCATGGATTGCGCGGTGAACCTGCTGGTGGCCTTCGACTCGGACGAGCGCGAGGCGGCGTTTCGCGCCAACTGGGAATCGCGCCTGCGCGGCCACGGCGAATTCGGCTTCGCGCTGTGCATGCTCGGGCACTACGCCCTGCGCCCCTGGAAGGCGGGCGAGGCGCTCTACCTGCTGCAACGCAAGCAGGCGGTGTTTCCCGAATTCCGTCGCGCCGAATACATGCGCGAGGGCAAGATGCATGACCGCAGCGTGGTGTTCTCGCGCGCGGTCTGGAAGCACTGGGGCTCGCGCAACATGGTGATCCCCGATCTGGCGCTGGCGGCCGACAAGTTCGTCGAAGCCGTGGAGCGCGGCAACGCGGTCTGCCGCAAGTATTTCCGCCACTACACGCTGTATTGCGTCGGCATCAAGCTGCGGCCCGAGCATCGGCCACATTACGAAATGTCCTGCGTGCCGCCGAACGCGGAAGGCTGGGCCTATGGCTGCGAGTTCGAGCCGATGATCGAGGGCGAGGTCTACAGCCGCGACCATTTCCAGGCCTTCAAGAACGCGATCTACGACATCGGCGTCGATCTGGGCGCCAGCTATTACCGCTTCGGCGGCATGATGAAGGGCTATATCCGGCGCATCTTCGGCGACGCGCTGGTGGACAAGCATCTGGCCATGAAACGCCGCGCCGATCCGGCCATGATCCTCAACCGCGACGTGATTTTCTGATGTTCGCCGCCGCCCCCATCGACCATGCGCGCTGCAGCGGCTGCAGCCTGTGCCGGCTGGTGTGCCCGATGTGGCGCCAGCACCGCGATCCGCGCTTCAGCCCCGAAGGCCTGGCCAGGGCCCGGCAGTGCGGCGCCACCGCAGCCGAACTGACGGCGCCGCTGGAAGCCTGCTCGCTGTGCGGCGCCTGCGATCCCGTGTGTCCCGAAGGCATCGACCTGTCGGGCATGGTCATGGAGCTGCGGCAGCATCTGTCGCCCGCCTTGCCTTACCGGCAGGCACTGGACGCACTGCAGGCCAAGTTCGCGCTGGCGGCGGCCGCTGCCGAGGCGCCTGCGGCCGGCGCGCTGTTCCTGCCCGGCCCGACTTTGCGCGCGCAGCCCGTACTGCTGGCGCGCGTCGAGGCGCTGCTCGGCTACGCCTGCGCCGCGGACGATGGCGCCGATATTGCGCTGGCACTCGAAACCGGCGGCGAAATTTCTCCCGCGCGGCGCCGGCGCTTCCTCGACCGTCTCGATGGACGCACGCTGGCGGTCGGCGACGGCCTGCTGCTGCGCCAACTGCGCCACTGGCTGCCCGGCGCGCGGCTGCAAAGCCTGGGCGTGGCGCTGGCCAGCCTGATGCCGATTCGCCGCCGTATCGCCAGCACCGACTTTTACGTGATCGAGCCGCGCGCCTACCATGCCGACTATGAACGCCTGGTCGCCTACTACGATCGTCTGCAGGCCGAGACCGGCTGCGCGCTGAATCTCGATTTGCAGCGCATCGCGATGCCGGCGCTGACGCAGGCTCTGCCGCGCATCACCGGGCCGCTGGCCGATGCCGATCTGGCGCAGGCGCGCTGGATGCTGCAGGGGCGCCGGCCTGCGCGCATCGTGGTCGAGAGCCTCGCCGATCGCGCCGCCTTCGAGCGCGTCTGCGACATTCCGGTGCTGCACCTCGCCGAGTTGGCGCAAGATTGAAGCTGGTCCACAAGGAAACACCGCATGCGCAATGTTGATGTCGTGATCGTCGGTGCCAGCCTGGCGGCCGCCGCCGCCGCCAAGCGGCTGGTCGATGCCGGGCTGGAGACCGTAATTCTCGAGCGCAAGGAATTGCCGCGCCACAAGATCTGCAGCGGCATCCTCTCGCCGCGCGGGCATCGCTTCCTGCTGGAGAATTTCGGCCCGCTGCCGCGCGAAACCCTGCACGAGCCGACCGCCTGTCGCGGCGTGACCTTCCATTTTCCGAGCATGGTTTCCATGCCCATGGATTTCTTCCACGGCACCACGCCGCACCTGCATCGCAAGTATTCCGACCACTGGGCAATCCAGCGCAGCGGCGCCGAGGTGCACGACCAGACCTCGTTTGTCGGGCTGGAGGACCGGGGCGACCACGTGCTGGTACACGCCCGGCAGAATGGCGCGCCGGTCGAGTATCGCGCACGCCAGGTGATCGGCGCCGACGGGCCCAGTTCGCTGGTGGTGCGCGCCGTCTATCCCGACTACACGAAGCAGATCCCCTGGTTCTTCGTCGGCCAGAAGTTCCACGAGATCATCGACTGTCCGCTTTCGCCCGACTACTTCCATTTCTGGTTCCACCCCGGCCTCGGCCACTACACCTGGAGCCATGCGCGCGACGGACGGCAGATCGTCGGCGTCGGCTTCAAGCGCGGCGACAACTTCGCGAAGAAGCATCAGGTCGTCGAGCAATACCTGCGCGACAAGCACGGCGTGCTCCTCAAGCCGGCCGACGACGATCATGAAGGCTGCGCCGAGAACTTCGGGCCATCGCTGATCAACCGCTACGTCTTCGGCAAGGGCAACGTGCTGGTCACCGGGCAGGCCGCCGGCTTCCTCAACATGATCGGCGAAGGCATGAGCTGCGCCCTGCATTCGGGCGCGATTTCCGGCGAGGCGATCGTCGAGGCGCAACGGCGCAACCGGCCGGTGCAGGAGATCTACCGCAAGATGATCGCCTCCGAAGTGCGCCGTTGCAGCGACCAGTGGAACCCGCTGAAGATCGCCTTCGAGCGGCCGCACGAGGCGGACTTTCCCGAAGCGCTGATGAAACTGAGCTGGCGCGAACGCGGCCTCGTGCTGCGCGACATGTGGCGCTTCATCGTGCTGTTCAAGGAATTCAAGTGGGGCCGGCAGATCGCCAGCGCCGCCCTGCAACGCCCGCTGGTCGGCGGCTATTCGATGCAGCGCTGGCTCTAGGCCAGCAGCCTCGGGAGCCGGCATGCCGATGAAACGCAGGGCGCGGCTGCTCAAGACGCTGAACTCGCTCTTCGGCCGACGCGGCAAGCTGCCGCCCGAGCTGCAGGCCGGCAAGGACGTGATCGATGCGGTCGATGCCGGCGGGGTGCCGCTCTACCCGGCACGCATCAACCGCATCGCGCGCGAGCTCGGCCTCGAAGTCACCGCCAGCGCGCCGGTGGAACAGACCGTCGAGCGTCTGCGCGCCGCGGTCGAACGCGGGCTGGCGGCGTTCGCGGCGCAGGCCGCGGCGAACGCAAACAAGCAAACGGGAGGACGCAGATGAACATCGTCACGGTCGCCACGACGCCCTTCACCGACCAGAAGCCCGGCACCTCGGGCCTGCGCAAGAAGGTCACCGTGTTCCAGTCGCCGCATTACCTGGAGAACTTCGTCCAGGCCGTGTTCGACACCGTTCTTGACCATGCGATGGCGCCGCCAGGCAGCACGCTGGCGCTGGGCGGCGACGGGCGCTACTACAACCGCGAGGCGATCCAGGTCATCCTGCGCATGGCCGCGGCGAACGGCATGGCCCGCGTGCTGGTCGGGCAGGGCGGCATACTCTCGACACCTGCGGCGTCCTGCGTGATCCGCAAATACAAATGCCTGGGCGGCATCATCCTGTCCGCCAGCCACAACCCCGGCGGCCCCGCAGGCGATTTCGGCATCAAGTACAACACCGGCAACGGCGGGCCGGCGCCGGAGAAGATCACCGACGCGATCTACGCCCGCAGCCGCGAACTGGGCAGCTACCGCATCGTCGAAGCGCCCGACGTGCCGCTCGACCGGCCGGGAACGCATGCCCTGGGCGCGATGCAGGTCGAGGTCATCGACCCGGTCGCCGACTACGCCGAACTCATGGAATCGCTGTTCGATTTCGGTGCGATTCGCGCCCTGCTCGCCGGCGGCTTCCGTCTGTGCTTCGACGCGATGCACGCGGTGACCGGCCCCTATGCCCACGAGATACTCGAACGGCGCCTCGGCGCGCCGGCCGGTTCGGTGATCAACGGCGTGCCGCTGGCGGATTTCGGCGGCGGCCATCCCGATCCCAACCTGACTTACGCCGACCAGTTGGTCGCGATCATGTACGGCAACGATATCGCCAACCCGGCACCCGACTTCGGCGCCGCTTCCGACGGCGACGGCGACCGCAACATGATCCTCGGCCGGCATTTCTTCGTCACGCCTTCCGACAGCCTCGCCGTGATCGCGGCGAACGCCACGCTGGCGCCCGGCTATGCCCAAGGCATCGCCGGCATCGCGCGCTCGATGCCGACCAGCGCCGCGGCCGACCGCGTCGCCGAAAAACTCGGCGTGCCCTGCTTCGAAACGCCGACCGGCTGGAAGTTCTTCGGCAACCTGATGGATGCGGGCAAGGTCACGCTCTGCGGCGAGGAAAGCTTCGGCACCGGCTCCAGCCACGTGCGCGAAAAGGACGGCCTCTGGGCTGTGCTGTTCTGGCTCAACATCCTCGCCAGCCGCCGGCAATCTGTCGAGCAGGTTCTCCAGGATCATTGGGCCGTGTTCGGCCGCAATGTCTATTCGCGCCACGATTACGAGGGCCTGCCGCTCGACCTTGCCAACGGCATCATGGCGCAGGTCAAGGAGCGCTACCGCGACCTGCCGGGGCGGCGTTTCGGCGACTACACGGTGAAGTTCTGCGACGACTTCAGCTACACCGATCCGATCGACGGCAGCGTCAGCACCGGGCAGGGCCTGCGCATCGTCTTCGAGGACGGCTCGCGCATCGTCTTCCGCCTCTCCGGCACCGGCACCGAAGGTGCCACGCTGCGCCTCTACCTCGAAGCCTTCGAAGCCGACCCGGCGCGGCAGCAGGTCGACGCGCAACAGTCCCTGGCGGCGCTGATTGCGATTGCCGACGAGATCTCGCAACTCAAGGCGCGCAGCGGGCGCGAGCGGCCGACGGTGATTACCTGAAGGGGAAGAAGATGCAGTCTTTGTACCCCATCCCCTCCCCAACCCTCCCCTTGAAGGGGAGGGAGCGGGTGCGCTTCGGCCCTCGAAGGTGGCGAGACTCCTCCCCCTTCAAGGGGGAGGTCGGGAGGGGGATGGGGCTAGGATGAAAGCCCAGACAAACCACTCAATCATCGACAGTCATCTTCAGCAAAAGCTGCGGAAGAACGTGACCGACGCCGAAATCCGCTTATGGCAATGCTTGCGCGGTCGCCAGATTGCGGGATGCAAGTTTCGCCGTCAGCATCCGTTCCTGGACTACGTATTGGACTTCGTCTGCCTGGAAAAGCGGTTGGTTGTGGAAGTGGATGGCGGGCAGCATCTGGAGAATGAACGGGATCAGTTGCGCGACGGACGATTGCACGAGGCCGGTTTCCGTGTCCTGCGGTTTTGGAACAACCAGGTGCTGCAGGAGATCGACGCGGTGGTCGAGGTGATCTGGGTGGCGTTGCAGAGCGATACGCCGGTTGCTACCCCATCCCCTCCCCAACCCTCCCCTTGAAGGGGAGGGAGCAGAACCTCCTCCCCCTTGAAGGGGAGGGCGAATGTGACTCCCTCCCCTTCAAGGGGAGGGCTGGGGAGGGGATGGGGATGTGTAATCTCTCTTTAAACCGCCTCCAGCGCCTGTTCCAGATCGGCCTTGATGTCGTCGATGTGCTCGATGCCGATCGACAGGCGCACCATGTCTTCGGTGACGCCGGCCTTCGTCATCTCTTCCGCCGACAGCTGGCGGTGCGTGGTGCTGGCGGGATGGCAGGCGAGGCTCTTGGCGTCGCCGATGTTCACCAGCCGCGTGACCAGCTTCAATGCATCCTGGAAACGCCCGCCGGCCGCCATGCCGCCGCCCTGCCCATTGACGCCGAAGCTCAGGATGCCCGAGGCGCGGCCGCCCATGTACTTCCGGATCAGCGCGTGGTCGGCGTGGTCGGGCAGGCCGGCGTAATTGACCCACTTCACCTTGGCGTGGCCCTTGAGGTAGTTGGCGACGGCCAGCGTGTTCTCGCAGATGCGGTCCATGCGCAGCGCCAGGGTTTCGATGCCCTGCAGGATCAGGAAGGAATTGAAGGGCGAGATCGCCGCGCCGGTGTTCCGCAGCGGCACCACGCGGGCGCGGCCGATGAAGGCCGCGGGGCCGAGGGCTTCGGTGTAGACCACGCCGTGGTAGGACACGTCGGGTTCGTTGAGGCGCTTGAAGCGGGCCTTGTGCGTCGCCCAGGGGAACCTGCCGGAATCGACGATCACGCCGCCGATGCTGGTGCCATGGCCGCCCAGGTATTTGGTCAGCGCATGGACCACGATGTCGGCGCCGTGCTCGAAGGGGCGGCAGAGGTAGGGCGTGGGCACCGTGTTGTCCACGATCAGCGGTACGCCGGCGTCATGGGCGATCTTCGCCAGTGCGGCAAGGTCGGCCACGTTGCCCAGCGGGTTGCCGATCGACTCGCAATACAGGGCCTTGGTGCGGCCGTCGATCAGCGGCTTGAAACTTTCCGGGTTGCGATAGTCGGCGAAGCGTACCTCGATGCCGTACTGCGGCAGGGTGTGGGCGAACAGGTTGTAGGTGCCGCCGTAGAGCGTGCCGACCGAGACGATGTTGTCGCCGGCTTCGGCGATGGTCTGGATCGCGTAGGTGATTGCCGCCATGCCCGAGGCCACGCCGAGCGCCGCGATGCCGCCTTCGAGTTCCGCCATGCGCTTCTCCAGCACGTCGGTGGTCGGGTTCATGATGCGCGTGTAGATGTTGCCGGCCACCTTGAGGTCGAACAGATCGGCGCCGTGCTGGGTGTCGTCGAAAGCGTAGGATGTGGTCTGGTAGATCGGCACCGCGACGGCCTTGGTGGTCGGATCGGGGCTGTAACCGCCATGCACGGCGATGGTTTCGATTTTCATTCTCGGTCTTCCTCGGAAAGGTGGAGGGCGGCAGTATAGAGTCAGTGGGGTCCGGCATGAAACGACTTCTCTTTGCTGTGCTTATGCTGTGTTCGCTGGCCTGGGGCCAGACCCTGGAGATCATCAACCTCAAGCATCGCAGCGCCGAACAACTGCTGCCGCAACTGGCGCCTTTCGTCGAGCCGGGCGGCGCATTGAGCGGCAGGAACGACCAGTTGTTCCTGCGCGCCTCGGGCCGCAACCAGGCCGAGATCAGGAAGCTCGTCGCCGCGCTCGATACGCCGCTGCGGCGGCTGATGATCAGCGTGCGCCAGGGCGCGACGACTACCGGCGAGGCAGGCGGCGGCGGGGCCTCGGCCCGGATCGAAATCGGCGGCGACGGCGCGGCGATCGGCGGCCGCGCCCGGGTCTACCAATCCGACCGCCGCAGCCGGCGCGACACCCAGCAGCAGGTGCAGACCGTCGATGGCGGACGCGCGGCGATCCTGGTCGGCGAATCCCTGATCGTGCCCTTGCGCCAGGTGGTCATGACGCCGGCCGGCGTGGTGGTATCGGAAAGCCTGGTGCAGCGCGACCTGGGCACCGGCTTTGTCGCCGTGCCGCGCCTCAACGGCGAGCGCGTGACGCTCGAAATCAGCCCGCGCGACGACACGCCGGGCGCGCTTCCCGGTTCGGTCAATATCCAGCGCCTGGTCACCACGGTCAGCGGCCGGCTCGGCGAGTGGATCGAACTCGGCGCTTCGGCCGGCGCGCAGAGCAGCGGTTCGTCGGCGGCCACGGTTTACGGCACGCGCTCGGCGTCCCGCCAACGGCAACTCTTGCTGAAGGTGGACGAATTGCGCGATTGACGGCGCGCCACGGCGCCCGCCGCCTCGGGTAGACTCGAAGCACGATAACGAGGAATTTGGGAGCTTCGCTTATGGCTGAACGCAGCATTTGCATGTCCACCCTGGCCGCGACGCCGGGCCAGCGTCTGGCGCTGCCCGTGCGCCGCGCCGATGGCGAGGTGTTGCTGCCGGCCGGCACCGAACTGGAAGTCGAGCACCTGCGGCACCTGATCCAGCGCGGCATCGACTGCATCCACGTGGCACAGGAAGAAACCCGCGATGCGGAGCAGATCGAACGCGACATCGCCGCTGCCGCGGCCCGCGTCGCCCACCTGTTCCGCGGCCCCGGCAGCGCCGCCCGCGAAGAACTCGCGGCGAGCATCGCCGACTATAGGCGGCGCGCGGCGTCATGAGCGTCCCCTGCCGGGCCGTCCCAAAGGGGGCGCAGCCAAGCTACGGAGTCGCGCAGCGGCGAACCACCGTCACCCCCTGCCTTTGCCAGACGGCCGGGGGGAGGGCAGTCCCATGAACCTGCGCCTGTCCCTCGACCAGGTTCTGGCGCAGGCAGCGAAGCTGCCGGCGCTGCCGCAGATCGTGGCGCAGATCATCGACATGCTGGGCGACGAGGAAGCCAGCGTCGAATCCCTGAGCACGCATATCGTCAGCGATCCGGCCATCGTGGCGCGTCTGCTGGCGGCCGCCAATGCCGGCGCGCTGGGCACCGGCGGGCGGATCACCTCGGTGCGCCAGGCGATCATGCTGCTCGGCGTCGGCCGCGTGCGCGACATCACGCTGGCCACCGCCATCATCGACCGCTACAAGGCGGCGCCGCCTTTCGATGCCCATCGCCTCTGGCTGCATAGCGTCGGCGTCGCCGTCTGCGCGCAGGAAGTGGCGCGCATTGCCGGGCTGGACCCCGATATCGCCTACACCGCCGGGCTGCTGCACGACATCGGGCAACTGCTGCTGTTCGCCGTCAATTCGGCTGCCTACGGCCAGATGCTGACGCTGAAGGCCGAGCGCGACATGGACATCGTCGAGGCCGAGCGCGAGTACCTGGGGCTCGATCACGCCCATGTCGGCGGCGAGCTGGCGCGACTGTGGAAATTGCCCGAAGCCGTCGCCGACGCGATTGCCGCCCATCATGTCTCGGACCAGCACGAGCCGGAAAGCGAACTGGCCGATGTCGTGCATGTGGCCGAGGTGCTCAGTTACGCGCTCGACCTGGGGGGCTTCGACGACGCCAGGGTGCCGAATCTGTCGGTCCTCTCCTGCGCGCGCATGGGCATCGACTGGCGCAGCTTCGCCGACCATTTCCCGCGCATCGAAGCGCGCTTCGTCACCGCCCGCATCACGCTCGGTCTGTAGTCGGCGCCAGCCGAGTTTGGCCGACCTTACGCCGGCGTGTCGGTCTGGTCGGGTGGGAGATGCGCGAGCAGGCTCTGGCGCACGAAGTTGATGTGGCCGCGCAAACCGTAGAACAGGTCGCCGAAGGAGGCCGGAATCACGATGCGGTTGACCGCGGTCTCGATGTGGTCGAGCTGGCGCAGCAGCTCCCCGCGCCGCGCCGCATCCATCGGCGGCTTGAAGGCCTCGCGCTCCAGTTCCAGCAGCACCTGGTACCAGCGATAGATGCGCGATTCGATGCGCCAGCGGTAGATCATGGGCGCGAACTTGAGGGCCGGCAGGAGCAGCAGCACGACCGGAACCAGGAAGGCCAGCACGCGCGCGATCAGGCTTGCCAGCCAGAAGGGGAAGGTGCCGTAGAGGAAGCTCTTGCCCGACGCGTAATAGCGCGTGGCATCGGCGCTGATGCGGAAGTCGCCCTCCTGCGCCGCCGGAAACTCGCCGCGCTTGCGGAGCAGGCCGGCCGAGCCATGGACTTCGCGCGCCGCTTCCAGCAGCAGATCCGACAGCGCCGGGTGCAGCGATTCGCGCGCCACCAGTTGCACCGTCGGGCCGACCAGGTACACGTCCTCGGGCGGCAGGTCCTGCCCCAGGTCGAGGCCGCCGCGCGGCAGCAGGAGCTTGTTGAGAACCTTGACGCGGCGCACATAGGCATCGGTCTGGACGAAGCTGAACAGGCGCACGCTGCCGTCGCGTATCAGCTTGCGCATCACGCTGCTGGCGGTCGAATCGCCCATCAGGAACACCGCATCGACGCGCCCTTCGCGCAATTCCTTGCCCGGGTCGTCGAAATCGGTCTCGTCGAGGATGGTGTCGGCGCCGGGAACAATGCCGTTGGCCTTGAGCAGCGCCAGCGCCAGGGCATGCGGACCGCTGCCGGCGGGGCCGACGTTGAGGCGCTTGCCCTTGAACTGGGACAGCAGCTCGCGCTTCTCGCCGCGATAGAAGACCATCAGCGGCTGGTAGGACACGCTGCCGAGCGACATCAACTGGTCGAAGTCCTTGTCGCCGGCCGCGCCGCCGAGCACGAAACCGATATCGACGCCGGCCTTGGCGTCCGCCAGCCGCCGCAGGTTTTCCGGCGAGCCGTCGGAAGGCAGGATCTTCAGCTTGACGCCTTCGCGGGCGAGGATCTTCTGGTATTTCTCGGCGGTGCGATGGAAGGTGCTGCCGGCCGGGCCGCTGCTGATCGTCAGGCTGCGCGGCGCCGCGGTGTTGAGGAACAGGAAGGCGCCGGCGCTGACGGCGAGGCAGACGATCAGGATCGACCCGACCGAGATCACCAGGCCGCGCCCGAACAGCACATTGAGGCGTCCCCAGGCCCTGGTCAGCAGGATTTTCGGCGATGTCATCGGGCGTTGCGCGGTTTCACAAGAAGTTCGAGAGGCATTCTACCTTCGACTTGGAAAGCACCCGAATGCCGCCGCGCGGGCCTTGCTCGAACCGATCAACGCCGTGTCGCCAGCGCCGACTCTCGCACGGTGGCGGCCATTCGTCTGGCGCAGGATGGCACCGCGTTTGTTGATGGTGGTCAAGCTGCGATGCGGCCCGAAGGTATGAAATGGATCGTTCGCACGATAACGCAATCCATCGACCTGGGAGGCCCTATGAAAAATTCATACCTTTTGGCGGCATTGGCTGGCTTGTTCGCCCTTCCGCTTCATGCAGAAGGCAATCTTTCCGCGAAGCAGTCCGCGGTCATGAACAAACTCCTGGCGACCTATGCCGCACAGGCAAAGATCGAGGTCAAAGAAGAGAAGGGGCGGGGGACGGTCTCGGACCAGCCCTTCACGGCAGAGGCCGGGCGGAAGTTCTACCTCGTCCGGCGCACCTGGCAATCGGGCGACTTCACCTGCTCCGGTTGTCATACCGAAGATCCGCGGAAAGAAGGCAAACACATCCAGACCAAGCTGCCCATCAAGCCGCTGGCGCCTTCGGCAAATCCCGAACGTTTCACCGATGCCCAGAAAGTGGAAGCGAACTTCACCGCGCACTGCATGGACCTCCATGAACGGGATTGCCGCGCCTTCGAAAAAGGCAATTTCATAAGCTACCTGATGTCCGTGAAATAGCTGTCGGGTAGCGCCGGATGTGGCGCGAAGGATTTGCGTCCGCTCGCGGCTGCCGATCGTCAGGCTGCGCGGCGCTGCGGCGTCGAGGAACAGGAAGGCGCCGGCGGGGATCGAATCAGTAATATTTGGCCCGAAATTCGAGCGGCCATACTCTTGCTGACCTTGCGAAGCAAGAACTTCATTCCGAGTGGGTGTGCAGGTTTTTTGCGCACCCACTCGGAATGAAGTTGTAGCTCCCTCTCTCACCCCGGATGGCTACAATCATCGACGCACTGCAACCCAATGCGCCGGGCGTTGTAGCTCCCTCTCTCACCCCGGATGGCTACAATCCATAGGCGGCATCGTTGTCGATCAACCAGGGTTGTAGCTCCCTCTCTCACCCCGGATGGCTACAATCGCCAACAAGTCGCGCGCCTACGAACTGGGCGTTGTAGCTCCCTCTCTCACCCCGGATGGCTACAATCCCCAACTGTCTTCACGCCGTTGCTCTTTAAGTTGTAGCTCCCTCTCTCACCCCGGATGGCTACAATCCGCATGTGTGGTCGCTATGCCCAATACACGGTTGTAGCTCCCTCTCTCACCCCGGATGGCTACAATCAGACACTGGGCGCGGGGTATTGAAAGCGCAGTTGTAGCTCCCTCTCTCACCCCGGATGGCTACAATCGCAACACGATGGTTCCACCACCTCTGATGAGTTGTAGCTCCCTCTCTCACCCCGGATGGCTACAATCGCGCAGCCCGAGAACCCCTTATTTTCTGAAGTTGTAGCTCCCTCTCTCACCCCGGATGGCTACAATCCTACGGCCAGTCTGTCCCCCGCCCGTCGCGGTTGTAGCTCCCTCTCTCACCCCGGATGGCTACAATCGGCGCTCCAGAAGGAAGCAATCGCCGCGATGTTGTAGCTCCCTCTCTCACCCCGGATGGCTACAATCAAAAAGTGAAGGTGGGGCAGTTCCTGGAGGGTTGTAGCTCCCTCTCTCACCCCGGATGGCTACAATCGCACTGAAGAAAGGACCGCGCCATGGCTGAGTTGTAGCTCCCTCTCTCACCCCGGATGGCTACAATCTCGAAAAGGGCCAGACCCGCGCTGACGCTGGTTGTAGCTCCCTCTCTCACCCCGGATGGCTACAATCTACATCACCAGCGACCGCGACAGCGCCATCGTTGTAGCTCCCTCTCTCACCCCGGATGGCTACAATCAAGATCGGTGACGCCCTGCCGAAGCTGATCGTTGTAGCTCCCTCTCTCACCCCGGATGGCTACAATCGTAGCTCCCTCTCTCACCCCGGATGGCTACAATCTGACTCAACCTTGATCCCCACCCGGCTTCGGCCGGGTGGGGATTTTTCTTTTTTATTTTCGTTTCAGAAGAGCAGCATTTGCGATGCGCGGACCTTTTTTTCCTGAAACAGCGGCAGGCCGACCAGCAAACGCATCCCGGCAAATTGTTTCTCGGTTACCGTCATGCAGCGGATCGATCCCTCGGGTGGCAGGCTCTCCGCCAGTCTTGCCAAGTGCTTTTTCTCTGCGTCGTGCCCGTTCAGGATTCGGCCATAGACGGACCACTGGATCATGTCGTAGCCGTCGTTGAGGAGAAAGCGCCGGAACTGCACATAGGCCCGCTTCTCGGCCTTGGTGACCATGGGCAGATCGAAGAAGACGAGCAAGCGCATGTATCGCCTCGTCTCGGTGCCCACTCAGCACTCCAGCCGGTGCGCCTGGAGGCCGATCAAGACTGGCAGGTCGAGCTCCTTGGTGTCTTCCTCATAAATCCGCACCAGGCTTTCCACCGCGTACTCGATTGCCGACAGAACCGACATGCGTCCTTGGGGCATACCGACATCCACGTTGAGCAGAGCGACCAGCGCCGCCTTGTCCGCAGGAATGAGTTCTCCTTCGGTGGTGGCCCCATGCTTTGTGACATGCAGGTCGACGAGCGGACGGAAAGGCTCGATCAGGTCGTCCGCCAGGTTGAAGGCATTCTGTTCGCTGTCGTGGAACAGGCCAACGGTCGGATGGAGGCCGTGGGCGACCAGCCCGCGCGCAATGGCGCCGCGCAGTACTGCGTAGCCATAGTCCAGCGCCGAATTGGTCCAGCGTTCCTCGGCACGATGGAAGTCCTTTCCATAGAGTTGCGCGAAGTAGAAGGCTGCGGCCTGCGCCTCCATGTTGTCGGGATCGCCGGAGCGTACTCGCCGGGCGTAGGAGGCAAGCCGGTCGATTCCCTTCTTGCCGGAAAGCCGCAAACAGGCCGCCTGATTCTCGATCTTGCGCCGGACGACACAGGCCCATGCCTGCTTGGTCGTCGGCTTCGCCACGTTGAGCTGCCGGCGCATCATGCGTGTGGTGCGCGAGTGGGAGAGGAAGGGCAAGAATACGCCGGACGGCTGATGGTTGCTGCCCGTGGCATAGAGGCCAATGCCGTATTCGGCGCAGGCCGAGAGCACCGGATGGGTGAGGGTGATTTCGCGGTGGTTGAGGACGATGACAGCAATGTCTTCGAAGGGTACGAAGGCTGTTTCCTCCTGCTCAATGGCCAGCGAGTAATGTTCCCGCCGCAGCTTGGCGGGACGGGAAATCATGACGCTACGCCAGACCACGACGCTGCTCCTGCGGCGCGGGGTAGATGTTGCCGAGGACGTCGACGTGGAGCTTCTCGAAATTCGCGGCCATCTTGACGCCAATACTCTCTATCAGGCCGAGTTTGTCATTGGGGATTGCCTTTCCTGGATTCTTGGTACTGAATGCCAGGCTAGTCGTTTTTTCGCCAAGCGCATTTCGATCATGCAAGGCTACGTTTATCGCACCTGTACCACTATGACAACTTCGGAAATAGCCGGAAATTACGTCCCCTGATCGCTGAGTGATTTTTACGAGATCGTTTGAGTGCAGCGAAAAACACCAATCGAAACTATCGTCGATCAGCGTCCACTCGTCTTGATCCTTGTAGGCCACAATTGCTTTGTTAGGCAGCGCTTTTTTCCCCGCCGCGTGATGTACGTAGATAGGCACCAAATGGTATTTCTTGTCTTCCTTGTGTCGGAACACATCTACCCGAAGCATGGTCTCATTCATCGCAATCCCGCCGCGAACCGGGATGCCACTTTTTTTTCCAGCGTTCAACTTGATTTTACGGATGATTGGTCCTGTAAACGGACCGTCTTTGGGATCAATGTTTTTGGGTTTGCAAGGCAGAGTGCGTGACTCGTCGAGCTCTTTCTGCTCTGTCTCTGTGGGTTTTCGCCGGTCTTTTCCTTTGCCAAGGCTGGCTACGATCTCCTTGGCCCTTACCTTTCGTTTGTCGCGTTCAGTGATCCACTTGTCGATCACTTCTCGCATTCTCTCATCGCGGTCGTAGTCCACCATGTTGTTTAGCATGTCAGCGGTCAGTTTGTAGTTTCCTTTCTCGTCGATATCAAGCAGGCCGACACGTTTGACAACCATGCCAGACATTTCCTCTGGCGTCGCTCTGCGGTATTCACTGTCTTCTTTTTGCTGAACACTCGCCTTCTTGCCCGGTTTGTCCTTGATACGTAGCGCTTGGCCTGGCTTTGGCGTTGCGTAGATTGTGTCGGCGTGGGCGGCTCCACCGTTCCGGCGTTGCACCGCGCGGGAAACAAAGAGTGGCTTCAGCGCATTAACTGCTTCCTCCGGGTAGGTTCCGAGCCTCGATATTTCGTCGCGCAGATTGTCCGGATCGCTTATTGACACTCTGGCCTCCAGTTCTTCCCTGAAATGCTTCCAAGGAAGAGGGAATAGTTTCAATACAGAATCCTGGCGAACAAAGTCCTTGGTGGGGAGAAACCAACCGGTCTCGGCATTTACGTAACCGCCTTGCTCTGGTTTGTGAATCCATCCCTCTTGCCGGACAAGATTGGAGAGCCGCTGAACTACCTGATGGCCGCATGCTGCAACGATGGCGGCATCTATAGCGTGATGGCGGTCGTTCTTGGACCTATCTTTTTTCAGGCTCCAGCGGGCGCGAAGTAGAGAGGTCAGTGCTCCGCTGACGACGACACATCGCTTAGATTGATCGTCTCCGCGGAGCAGGTAGCGCTCGACATAGTTCTTGAAGAAGCGGCATATGTAGCGGGTGTCGTTTAGGTTACGTTCGCGGAATTTAGCGGTGTCTTCGTCGTCGAAATGTTTCTTCATCAGGCGATTCTTTTTGGCCTGCCGGTAGGCCTTGTTGTTTTCGACGAAGGCCACGAAGTGTTGCCAGCGAGGCCCTTCCGTGCCACCGTCCAGTTCGGTGAGGTATTCGTAAGGCGTGCGGTCGCCTTTGTCCTGGTTCTGCTTTCTCAGCACCAACACCTTGTTGAGCTTGCTGTCGTCGAAGCTGCGCGCGTAGGGCAGGGCATGGTCGACTTCCACGTAACCAGGATCAAGGAGGCGATGCAAGTCGATCGGTTCGAAGGAATAAGCGCAGATGCCTTGGTCATCCGGCATGATCGGGTAGACGCTCTTCCCTTGTTGTTCTCGATAAAGCTGCCATTTTTCGAAGTCGGCACCTTTCGGCTTTCCTGTATCTCGCCATCCCATGTAGGGCGCTTGACGA
Source organism: Sulfuritalea sp. (assembly GCF_031426875.1). Lineage (NCBI taxonomy): Bacteria > Pseudomonadati > Pseudomonadota > Betaproteobacteria > Nitrosomonadales > Sterolibacteriaceae > Sulfuritalea > Sulfuritalea sp. Next base: position 16,662 of record NZ_JASJPC010000063.1, on the reverse strand, counting down.
ACAAATTCGTCCCAGTCCTTTTCGTTCCGGTCTTGGTAGCCCTTAATTTCCTGGTTTATTCGGCTGCGTTCCTCGAAGGGCTTGGTCAAGTCACGCGCCATTTCGATATGAACCGCCGTCGGCGGGCCTTTTTGCCGACGGATGACCGCATTGACCACCTTGCGCGCTTGGTTGATGGCGCGCAGAACGACCGGATTGTTAGGGATGCCGCCAGGCACCATCTCTATGTTCACCTTTTCGTTTATCAGCATCTTGTTCATGTTATGTGGTTCTGCGCCACGCCGTTCTTCGTAGAGTGGCGGCAAGAGACACTTGCCGTTTGTTGGCTCATCATCTGCTGGCTTACGCAACTGGCTGTGGTGGCCATATCTTGGATCGGGGATAGCCGCGACGGCTTTGTCGTAGGTCAGCCCCTTCTCCATGTAGGGCACGATCTTTCTCAGTGCCTCTAGGGATAACTTGTGAAACCCTTGAAAGTTCAGTTCCCGTAGCGCATCGATCATTGGCCTTCCACCGGGTAACGCCAGCTTGCCAAGTTCCCGTTGAATTTCATCGTCCTCCTTGTACACGCTCAGAACCCAGGCAATGTCATCCAGGAAGTTGGGATCGCCGCCCTGCGCATGCCCGGCGATACTCTGCCATTCAGTGCTGAGACGTTTTTGCGTCAACTTTTTCTTGATGTCGTGCCAGCCGGTCAGCTTGATGAGGGTTGCTTCTTCGGGATCCTTGGCTTTGTCTTCCAGCTTTTGTTTATCGCTGGGGTATGAGAGTCCGGCGAACTTGAAGCGATTTTTTTCCAGAAGGCCGGCATCGGCCAGTGCGGCCCCCAACTGCTTGTAAGTCAATTTCTCCTTTTCATAAGCCAGCGGCAGCGAAATCCGAAGTTGTTGGTCAATTTCCGCCAGGCGGCGCAATGTTCCACCAACGACGATGTTCAGATTGTTTAGTCGCGTTAGCCAGACTTGGCGCTCGGCGGTAAAACTGGCCTTCGGGGCGCGGTATTCGCCTTTTCCATCCGGCCCGCCCGTTTTTTCAAAGGTGCATCGACCGAGTCGGTCCAGCAACTGCTGGCCTGTTAGCGCAGGCTCCTGTTCCCAGAACAATCCGCTCTTGCGGTCGCCGTTGCCGAGAATCTCTTCTTCCAATTGAGGATGGGCATAAGGGTTGTGGTAGTCGCGCTGGCGGTCGAACAGCATCTTGAGTTCATCGGCAAGGAGCATGCGCGACAGCGACTTTCCATAATCGCCTGCTTTGTTGCGGGTGGCGCCTTCATAGATTGGACGACCATTCTTGTCCGGGGTGGGATGCCCCTCTTTGTCCTTACGTTCCGAAGTGAACTCGGCAACCACCATCTGGGCAGCGGTGTCGTATTGCTTTTCTGCTTTCATTGCCTTGGCAGTTTTTAGTGCCTGCGTGACCTTACCGCCATCACCCTTGTCGTCTTCTTCCGCCGCCTTTTCTTCGGCGAGGCTTGCCCAGTGAAATCCCCGATGTTTCACGACGTGGTAAATGACCCGAGCCCATTCCTCTGGTGTCAGCTGACGCCTCAATCCATCGACACGCATGTGCCAAGGCGAAATGGTGGTAGGGGTCTTCTGGATGAAACGGGCATTGGAGACAAGGCCATAGTCGCGTAGCAAACGTGCCAGTCGCTTTAGCCGTACTGTGCGGCGACAGAGCCGATGACGAACGAGGCGGGCGTTGCGGCGGATCAGGTTGAGAGGTTTTCCGTTCAGAGCTCGGTTGTTGGAGGCTATTTCGGCCTTGTCAAATGCGCGTACGCCAAGATCAATGATGCGATTCTTGCTAAGGAGAATGCACCACCCGACCGAGGCAATACCGATATCAAGACCCAAGGTGTAGCTTTGAGGTTCGTTGTTCATGAAGATCGTCCCTGATATAGAATGGAACCATTGTGGCTATCCGGGGTGAGAGCCGTTGCTACAATATGACCGTTATCTTCGGGTAACGGAGTCATACCCAAAAGCCCGGCGGCTAAACCCGCCGGGCTTTTTCATTCTATGCCTCTTGACTGAATTTGAAAGGCCGATCTTCCATTCGGCATGAACACGGCCCTTGGTCGTGCCGTCTTGATCAAGTGCTCCTGCCTCGCATTGCTCTCTCGCCGTGCCGCCAGCGCCAACTCTTGGTCGACTTGATCGGTAACTGCTCTTCTACTAGGGCGGAGAGATTTCCCTTCGGCGACCTGGCTCAGCGGCGCATTGTTTCGCGCGCGGGTTCGTTTGATGACCGCGCTTAAACGGTCACTCGACTGACAAGCGGAAACTGCTCCGGATGGCGAATCGACTCGACGGCCAGGTCGACGTCGAGATCGGGCCAGTAAAGATGATTGGACGAGGGCCGTTCGACGTGCAAAATCTTGCTGACCGCGACATCGCGAAACCACGGGAATTCGGAGAACGGCAGGAACAGTTCTTCATCGGCCAGCAATAGCCAGAAGCCGTGCTGCGAAATATTGCTTACTTCAACCGGGAAAGTGCTTGCGCCAGGCGCTGTGGATGTCATTTTCATGCTCCTGAATCAGGCGGGTTGCTTCACTGATTTCGCGCCGATACCTTGCTACTCATTGGCAGGCTCCTCCGGCGGCGGGCCGCCGATCAGGTTGATCTTGTCCTGTGCCGACACCCGCTGGACAAAGCTGTTGCCGGCGGCCTGCTTCGCCAGCCAGTCGGTCGGCGTGTAGATCGTCGGATTGATGCTGCGGCCCAGGCGCTCTTCGGCGGGCAGCAAGCGCTCCACCACGTCGCCGTAGGCGAGATTTTCGCCGATCAGCATCAGGTCGATATCGCTGCCGGCATGGTCCGAGCCTTTGGCGATGGAGCCATAGACAAAGGCCCACACCAGCCGATTCGCCAGGGGCAGCAGGGCGCTTCGCAGTTGCTCGCCGATGCCGAAGGTCTTGCGCACGATGCCCAGCAGCTCGGCGTAAATCGGGCAGTCCGGGTTGGCCCGGTAATGGGTCTGGTTGCCCTGGCGGTTCAGGGTCAGCACGCCGGCCCTGTGCAGGCGGTCCAGTTCGCGCATCAGGCTGCCCTTCCCGACCTGCGCCCAGCGGGCAATTTCGTTGGCGTAGAAACTCTGATCCGGCTTGCCATACAGCAGGCCCAGCACCTTCTGTTGGGTCGCGGTAAATAGCGCATCGCTGAGCGGCAGGGTCTGCATGAGCTTATCCATAAGTCCCAAAAAGGGAATGATAAGTCCCGTTTTGGGACTTACCAAGTGGTCTGTCCATCACAAGGACTTCATCTCCGGAAAATACGCAAGGCATGGCGAAATACCTGGCGCGCCACGGCAAGCCGGCTGCGTGCCGCTACTCCCGGCCGGATTCTCATACTCGCCGGGGACTGGTTCGGTGGCGTGGCGCCCTTTCTTCCGCGAGTTCGCGATTCCGGATGCTACAGCCCGAGGGATTTCTCATCCAGGCCCATTGCCAGTCCGAGAAGCTGCGTGTAGAGCAGGGTGCGAATCGACGGGTCGGGGGCGCCCGCCTGAACCGAATCGAAGCGCAGGTGGCAGTGGGGGCAGGCCGTGCACATCGCTTCGGCACCGGACTCCAGGGCATCGGCGATCTTGGCCCGCGCGATGTGCTCCGACAACGGGGCGTTGGCCTCGTGCAGCGGATCGCCGCAGCAGTCCAACTGCCGGGGCCAGTCGACCGGGGTGGCACCGGTCAGGCGGATCAAGGTTTCGAAGATGGTTGGCGCCAACGGGTTGTCGAAGCGGGTCAGGTTGCTCGGGCGCAGCGCGTGGCAGCCGTACTGGGCGGCGACATGCAGGCCCGCGCGCGGGGCCCTGACTGCGGCGCTCAGCGCGTCGACGCCGATCGTCCGGGCCAGTACCGGCAATATGTGCTCGACCTCCGTCTTCCCCGACCAGGCGAGGCCCTCGGCAGCCAGCGCCTGCGAGACCCGCGAGCGCAGTTCCGGGTCTTCCTCCAGGAAGCGGATCGCGTGCCGCAGGGTGCCGAAGCAGCAGGTGCAAGGTGTCAGAACGTCGAGGCCGGCGCGCTCGGCTATGGCCAGGTTGCGGGCAGCGGCCACCACGAAGGCATCGCGGCTGACGTTGCGGGCGGGATAGCCGCAGCAGTTGAACTCCAGATCGACCAGCGTCACGCCCAGGCGCACCAGCACGGCACGCGTCGACAATTCATAGGCCGGTAATTTGGACGGGATCTTGCAGCCGAGGAACAGCGCGTATTTCATGATGGCGCCCTCCCGCTTCGGACCGAGCCCAAGCGGTGCACCGCCAGCGCCCGCAATTCGCACATGATGTCGGTCACGCGCACGCCTTCGGGGCAGTTCTCCTGACACTGGTAGCAAGTGGCGCAATCCCAGACCATGCGCGAACCCAAGGTGAGATCGCGCAGGCCCAGTCGCAGCAGGTTCATCACTTTCTGCGGCGTCAGATCGACGCGGTGCTCGGCGGCGATGCTTTGCGCCACGACCGGGCAGACGTTGGTGCAGGTCTGGCACTGAACGCAGCGGGAGAAACTGCGACGGTCGGCGGAGAGCGGCGCGCAAGATGCATCCGGGTCGGAAGCGGTGTGTTGCCCATGAGCCGCCTCCAGTGCCTCGGCCCACGCCAGGGCAGGAAGTGCCTGCACCCACTGCGCCGGCGCCGGAAGGCCTGCGGCGGCCAGGTCGCCGCGGCCGGCCTGCCACAGGTCCTCCAAGTCCAGCCCCGCCGGGCAGTCGTTGGTGCAGCGTCCGCAGTCGGTACAGAGGAAGGCCCCTTCTGCGACCCGAAAACCCTCGTTTTCGTGACCGGACCGCAACAGATGGCCGTTGGCCAGGGCGCCGGTGGCAACGAGCTTGTGCGCAGGCAGGAGATACGGGTTGCCCAGATGGCGCGCCAGCGGGGCCACCGAGCAGTGCGCATCGCAAATGCCGCAGCGCAGGCAGGCGTCCAGTGCCAGTGCCCGTTTCGATGCGCGGCCGGCGGCGGAGAACGCTTGATTCGGCGCCGAGGCATTGACCAGCAGACTGGCAGGGACGGCTACCGCGTGGAAGAAGCGGGTGAACGGCAGGGTCGCAAGGCCCAGGAAGCAGGCGAACACATGCAGATAGAGCAGCCAGATATCCGCGCGCGCCTTGTCAAGAAAGCCCGTCAGCGGCGCAAGCAAACGCGACACCGGGTAGGAGACGAAGGCGGACGCGGGTTTTGCGTGACAACTCGCGCAGTCGTCGTCATGCATTTGGCGGCCTTTCGCCATGACGTCCGGTGTCATCGGCTCCGTCAAATCGTCGAACGCCACCCCGAATTCGCTGGCCCAGAGGGCGCGCAGCGGCATGAGTTCTCCCGGATCGGTAGTGCCGCTGAAGCGCTTTGCCATGCGGTAGAAAGCCTGCGGCGAGGCTATCTTCTGCGCTTCAAGCAGATATCCCGTCACCAGGACAAATCCCAGCAGTGCTACGAAGGCCGCCGCCATGGGCCGCCGCACCGACGCCAGGCCCGTGCGCCGGCGCCATCGGCCGAAGAACCACAGTGCAATGCCAACTATGACCATGGCCCCGAAGAGGTTGCGCAGGAAGAGATAGGGAGCCAGGGTCGACTCGTAGCCGGGGAACAGTTTCACCGTGACGACCGCCTCGAAGGCGTGCATCAACAGCAGAAGCGTGAATCCGGCCAGGATGAGCAGGTGTCCCAGCCAGCGCAGCTTCTCCTTGGCGAACAGCCTGCGCAGGAGCAGCACGTCGAGGAAGAGGGCGCCGAGGATGTGAAACACCCGTACGCTGAACAGCGCCGAAGCGGCGCCCCGCAACAGCGCGCCCACCCGCTGCGACAGCGTGACGGCGCGCACGTCGGGACCGACGCGGACGCGAAACCAGGCCGAGCTGCGCCACAGCAGGCCGAGGACGCACAGCGCCAACGATATGTAGAGGGTCGTATGAAAGAGCGCGGACTGCATGGCTTTCCTAAGCAGCGGTTCCGTGCAACTGATCTGCAAGCTGTTGCGTCGCCGCCCAGGCCGTGGCGATTGCGAGCCCGGAGCCGCACTTCGTGCGCATCCAGTCTTGATCGGCAAGGATCGAACCGACCGCGAACAGCCGGGGCCAGGCCGGTTTTCCGCTCATGTCCAGCGGCCGCCACGCATCGTCTGTCCTCAACCCGGCGCGGTTGATTGCGTGACCGGATGGATCCAGAAAATCACGCTGGTGCCATGCGTCGCGCGAGGCCGGTTGATGCACGGGCAATCCGAGGATGCTCTCGCGGACGCTCCCCCGATCAGCCGTCAGCCCGCGGCCGCTGAATCTCCCCGTGGCCAGCACCACCGCGCGGGCGGACACGCGCTCGCCACCCGGAACGCCGTCCAGGTCGAGCGTGGCCGTTCCCGTGTTCGCGTCGCAAGCCAGCGCGCGTACGCTGGCCTGGCGACGTCGATGGACGCCGCGTGCCGACATGACGGCTTCCAGCGCGCCCAGCAGCCGCAACCCCGGTACCGATGTCGGCATGGTCGGGATCTCGAACACCGGCACGCCCAGCCCCGCCTCGAATGCCGCATGAACCTCGCGGGAGCGCCCGAGACCCAAAACCGTCGGCAGTCCGACCAACTGTGCATCGCCTAAAAGCGGCTTGATGAGGGCAATGGTTCGCTCTCGCGTTGCCCCGCTTTCCAGCGCGCGGGCGAGATGCGCGGCGTACAGTTCGGGCGCGTCTTCGAACCCCGGAAACTCTATCCGCTGGTGGCGCAGACCCGGCCAGCGATCGGCCAGGGTCGCGGCGATCTGGCGGGCGCTGAACTCACGCAGGCCGCGAAAATCAACCAGAAGGCAGCTTGGCGGCGTGTCCGGCGCATCGAGCACATCGAGCGCCTCCAGCGCATTGGCGCCCGCGACCATGGACAAGGGCACGCCGAATGTGGTCTTGACCGTTCCGATCGAAGTGAGCACCTTCCGGTTCCGGTCGCCCAGCGGGGCGTAAACCAGCCCCGCCTCGCCAAGCGCCGTGACGAAGCTCTCGAACGCAGTACGGATCGCGACCGGATCGACGCGTGCCAGAGGGTGGTCGGGCTGCTTCTGCGCGAGTGCGGCGAGGGCGTTGAAGGGGGATCGCCACTGGCGACCCTCTGCTGCCGGGTGGACACCCAGCAGGTCCAGCAGCCCGCTCGCGAACAAAATGCCGCCGCCGCTGCCGACCTGAATGCACGAAAGGCCCCGTTCGGCGGCAAACAGGGCCGCCGCCATGCCCGCCATCCCGGCACCGATCACGGCGACGTCGAAGGTGTTCCGCGATTCGCCCGTCATGGTGACGATTGTGACGATTGGTCCGCTGGATCGGCGTTCGGGGCGGCGCGCAACTCCTCGCCGAACAGGCCGCAGTGGAGCGCCTCCATCAACTCGGCCTGGGCGAGTTGCTCGCCCCACAGGATCGCGTGCTGGCCGCGCCAGCGCTCGCCGAAGAAATCGAGAATCTCGGCGAGGCCGCGCTGCGCATGGAAGTCGCCGCGCTGGTAAAGGTGGGCCACGGTGCGCACCGCGCAGAAGCCCCCTTGGCAGGCGCCCTTGCCGACGCGGCTGCGCAGGCCGAGGTCGGTCAGCGTCGGTGTGTCACCCGCCGAGCGCAGCGCGTCGAAGATGGCATCGACCGTGCTGCCTGGCACCATTTCGCATTCGCAAAGGAGCGTGTCGTGCGATCCGTGGGAACGCATCCACTCGCGCGCCGACCGACCCGGCGTGGTCCACGCGCATTCCGGAACTGCCGGCAAGGGCGTCGTGGCGGTGAGACAGGGACGTGTCACGCCGAGCCGCCGGCAGACCAGATCGGCGGCTCGCTCGGCCATCAGCCGGCAGGTGGTGAGCTTGCCGCCGGTAATCGTCGCCAGGTTGTCCAGGCCATGGTCTTCGTGATCGAACAGGGCGAACCCACGGGAGACGGAACGGCTGTCCGCTGCGCCCGAGGAGCCCAGCAGCGGACGTACGCCCGCATAAGCTCGAATGAAGCGCATCGTCGCCAGCGCCGGCAGCATCCGCGCAGCTTCCTCGACAATCAGGTCGGCATCGGCGGTCGTCGGATGAATGTCATCCAGCGCTTCCACCCGCGTAGAGGTCGTGCCGACGATGGAAACTGTTCCGCCCGGCATCATGATGTCCGCGTTGCCGGGCCGCCGCAGGCGGTTCACCACACGACCGGCCAGGCGCGAGTGCGTGACCAGCAGCGTTCCCTTGGAATATGTCATGTCGATCGGTGCCGCGGCGAGCAGCGCCACTTCCCGTGCCCACGCTCCCGCGGCGTTCACCACCTGCGCAGCCTCGATCCGCATCTCCTCCTCGCCGACCATGGACCGAACCCGCACCGCGCGGATCTGTCTACCTTCACGTTCGAAGCCGACGACGCAAGTGCGCCGCATAAGTCGTGCGCCCAGACTGCGCGCCTGCGCCAGGCTTTCCAGCGAGAGTTGGAACGGGTCGATCGATGCGTCGGGCACCTCGAACACCGCTATCGCACGGTCCGAGAGCGCAGGTTCCAGCGCGCGTGCCGTTGCGACGTCCACTGCGCGCGTCTCGATGCCCGACCGTGCGCAGTACAGCGGGAAGTCGGCGATGTAGCGTTCGTCGTCCCCTTGCACGGCGACGAAATAGCCGCCGGTGTCCTGGATCGCCTGCGCGGCCACGCGCTTGAGAATTTCGCCCTCCGCGCGGCATTCCATCGCCGCTTGGCGGTCGCCGGCGACGTACCTGGCGCCGCTGTGAAGCAGGCCATGATTGCGCCCCGAGGCACCGGCGTTGATGTCGTCTTTCTCGACGAGGATGCAATCGACGCCACGCAACGCGAGATCACGGGCCAGTGCAGTACCCGTGACGCCCCCGCCGATGATCAGGACCTGGGTCTGGATGCAAGATGGGGAAATCAATCCTGCCTCTTTTCGCACGCCTGACCGGGCAAGGACAGGGAATTCAATCCCGCCTTGGCGGGGTCGATCATGCACGTGCACGTTCCGGTATCAGGGTAACGGGGATTGCAGTCGGGGCCAGCTTGCCGTGCCAGGCAGCAATTCCCTGCCCCGATCGCGGCTGAACGCGAGCCACGACTGATTTCAAGAAATTTGTTTAGAAGAATGTTCCGCATCAGATACCCTTCGTCGCAAATTCGACCGATTTCGATGCTGTTGCAAGGCAGCGACGGTGCAATCCTCCCGACATACGAATACGTGCATACAAGATAGTCGCGAACGGTGCACCGACATTGATACACATCAAACACCCACTTCACCAACATCGCCGCTTGCTTCGGTCGCTGGATGCTGCAATCGGCCATTTCCGGCCGGTCGGCGGCGCTATTCCATTCAAATAATGGGCGGCGGTAACCGCTAAATTGAATCCGCCAATGAACGCCGGAATTGGGCGATGAATTTGCAGCGCCCACTGACTCAGTACGACCCGAAGCAGTGCTTCGCGACTTCTCCGGCGCCGTACCGCCAACGCCGACTCTTGTGCTTCCGGCCTGCCCCCGCGTGCTACCATGCCGCGCCCGCCATGTCAGACCCCATCCACGAACTTAAGCGCATCTTCGCCCCCGAGGGGCCGCTCGCCGCCGCCGTGCCAGGCTTTCGCCCACGGCCGCAGCAGTTGGAGATGGCGCAGCGCATCGCCGCGGCGATCGCCGGCAATCTGGCGCTGGTGGCCGAGGCCGGCACCGGCACCGGCAAGACTTTCGCCTATCTCGTGCCGGCGCTGCTCTCGGGCGGCAAGGTGATCGTCTCCACCGGCACCAAGACCCTGCAGGACCAGTTGTTCAACCGCGATCTGCCGACGGTGCGCGCTGCGCTGAAGGTCGGCGCCTCGATCGCGCTGTTGAAGGGCCGCGCCAATTACGTCTGCCCCTATCACCTGGAACGCGCGATGAGCGCCGGACGGCTGGCCTCGCGCGAGGAGGCGGCGCATCTGCGCAAGATCGCGCGCTTCGCCGAGCGCACCAAGACCGGCGACAAGGCCGAATGCATCGACGTGCCGGAGGATTCCGGGGCATGGGCGCAGGCCACCTCGACGCGTGAGAACTGCCTGGGCCAGGAGTGCCCCAACGTCAAGAACTGCTTCGTCCTCGCGGCGCGCCAGGATGCGCTGACGGCGGACGTGGTGGTGGTCAATCACCACTTGTTCTTCGCCGACGTGATGCTCAAGGACGAGGGCATGGGCGAGTTGCTGCCGGCCTGCAACACCATCATTTTCGACGAGGCGCATCAGTTGCCCGAGGTGGCGGGGCTGTTCTTCGGCGAGAGCGTGTCGACCAGCCAGGTCATCGAGCTGGCGCGCGACACGCGCAACGAGGCCATCGTCACGGCCAAGGATTACCCGGCGCTGCAGGACGCGGCGCTGGCGCTGGACAAGGCGGCGCGCGACCTGCGCCTGGCGGTGAAGGGCGAGAACCTGCGCCTGCCGGCGGCGCGTCTCGAAGGCGAAGCCGAGTTCGTCGCGGCGTTGCAGGGCCTGGCCGATGCCGTCGCGGAACTCGGCCGCCACCTCGACACCCAGGCCGAGCGCGGCGAGGGCTTGGCCAATTGCCTGCGGCGCACCCAGGAACTGGCGGCGGCGCTCAAACGCTGGCGCGGCGGCAGCGCCGATCCCGAAGTCGCCGGCGGCGCGGGTTTGGCAAATGAGGTCGTGAAATGGGTCGAGGTCTATTCGCAGGCGATGTCGCTGAACCTGACGCCGCTCGACATCGCGCCGATTTTCCAGCGCCAGATGGAAGGCCATCCGCGCGCCTGGATATTCGCCTCGGCGACGCTGGCCGTGGGCACCAATTTTTCGCACTACTGCGGCGAGCTGGGGCTGGCGGCGGCCGACACCGCGGTCTGGGGCAGCCCCTTCGATTACGAAAAGAATGCCTTGCTCTACGCGCCGCGCAACATGCCCGACCCCAACAGCGCGATGTACCAGGAAGCCGTGGCGGAAGCCGCCTGGCCGGCGATTCGCGCCTCGGGTGGGCGCGCTTTCGTGCTGTGCACCAGCTTGCGCGCGATGCGGCGCATCCGCGAACTGCTGCAGGAGAAGCTGGCCAGCGAGGGGCTCGACCTGCCGCTCTTGATGCAGGGCGAAGGTTCGCGCACCGAGCTGCTGGAGCGCTTCCGCTTCCTCGGTAACGCGATCCTGGTCGCCAGCCAGAGTTTCTGGGAAGGCGTCGATGTGCGCGGCGAGGCGCTGTCGCTGGTGGTGATCGACAAGCTGCCCTTCGCGCCGCCCGACGACCCGGTGCTCTCGGCGCGCATCGACCGGCTGCGCGCGGCGGGGCGCAACCCCTTCATGGAATACCAGCTGCCGCGCGCGGTGATCAACATGAAGCAGGGCTCGGGCCGGCTGATCCGCGACGAGGACGACCGCGGCGTGTTGATGATCTGCGATCCGCGCCTGACCGGCAAGCCTTATGGCAAGGCGATCTGGCGCTCGCTGCCGCCGATGCGGCGCACGCGCGAGGCGGCCGATGTCGAGGCCTTCTTTGCCATCGTCGAGCCGGTAGAATCGGGCCATGAGTAGCCACTACAGCATCGACCTGGCGGACCGGCTGAATGCCGGCTGCCAGTGCGTTTCGCTCGATCGCGCCGGACTCGGGGCGGAACTGGAGCGCGTCAGCCCCGGCTTTCACGACGAGGTGATGGCCGGGCGGCCGCATCTGTTCTCGGATTCGATGGTGTTCGTCAGCGCCGAGCATGTGCAGCGCATGGCGCGCCTGGTCGCCGCGGTGGAGCGTGTCGTCGCCTTGCCCGCGTACCGCGAGCATGTGCTGGCCTGGGCGCCGGAGGCCGCGCGGCATCGCTGTGCGGCGCCGGGTGTGTTCCTCGGTTACGACTTCCACCTTGGTGAATCCGGCCCGCAACTGATCGAAATAAACACCAACGCCGGCGGCGGCCTGCTCAATGCCCTGCTGGCACGCGCGCAGAAAGCCTGCTGCGAGGACGTCGAAGCGCTGCTGCCGGGTGACCTGGGTGGCGACACCGCGGAGCACCTGTTCCTCGAAATGTTCCGCGCCGAATGGCGCGCTTTCTGTAGGGGCGAGCTTGCTCGCGATCCCGGCTCATCGCGAGCAAGCTCGCTCCTACGGGGGGACGTGCCGACGCGCATCGCCATTGTCGATGAAGCGCCGCAGACGCAATATCTGTATCCCGAGTTCGTGCTGTTTCGGCGCTTGTTCGAGCATGCCGGGATCAGCGCCGTGATCTGCGATCCGCAGGAGCTGGCGTTTCGCGACGGCGCGCTGTGGCATGGCGGTTCGCGCATCGACCTGGTGTACAACCGGCTCACCGATTTCGCGCTCGACGCGCCCGCCAATGCCGCGCTGCGCGCCGCCTGGCTGAGCGATGCGGCGCTGATCACGCCGCATCCGCAGGCCCATGCCCTGTATGCCGACAAGCGCAACCTGGTGGCGCTGTCCAACGACACGTTGCTGGCAAGCTGGGGCGTCGATGCCGAGACGCGCACCACGCTGGCCAACAAGATTCCGCGTACCGAACTGGTGCTGCCCGAGAACGCCGACGACCTGTGGGCGCGGCGCAAGCAATTGTTCTTCAAGCCGGCGGCGGGTTACGGTTCCAAGGCGGCCTATCGCGGCGACAAGATCACCAAGCGGGTCTTCGACGAGGTGCTGGCCGGCAACTACATCGCCCAGGCGCTGGTGCCGCCTTCCTCGCGCACCCTGAAGGTGGGCGAGGCGCCGGTCGAACTCAAGCTCGATCTGCGCAACTATGTCTATGCCGGCCATGTCCAACTCGTCACGGCGCGTCTGTGGCAGGGCCAGACCACCAATTTCCGCACCCCCGGCGGCGGCTTCGCGCCGGTGCTGACCGTGCCCTCGGCTTGAGGAAAAGCATGAAGCCAAAAACCGGAAATCAAGCCACGGAGGGCACAGAGGGCACAGAGGTAGAGGCAGTCCGCTTCTGCATTTTCTCTGTGATCGCTGTGATCTCTGTGTCCTCTGTGGCTAAGAAGGGTTTTGAATGAAAGTATTCGGGCTTGCCGGCTATTCCGGCGCCGGCAAAACCACGCTGCTGGAGGACCTGATTCCGCGCCTGAATGCGGCCGGGTTGCGCGTCTCGCTGATCAAGCACGCCCACCATCGTTTCGACATCGACCAGCCGGGCAAGGATTCCTACCGCCTGCGGGAAGCCGGCTGCTCCGAGGTGCTGCTGGTTTCCGACCACCGCTGGGTGCTGATGCACGAACTGCGCGGTGAGCCGGAACCTTCGCTGGAGGAACAGCTGGGGCGCTTTTCCGAGTGCGACCTGGTGCTGGTCGAGGGCTTCAAGCACACGCCGATACCCAAGCTCGAAGTGCATCGGCCCTCGGTGGGCAAGCCGCTGATCGCCGGCAGCGGGGTGGAGACCATCGTCGCCGTGGCCACCGACGAGCCCGCGGCGGTGGCGGCGCAGTGCGGCCTGCCGGTGTTCGACCTCAACGATCGCGACGCGATCGCTGATTTCATTCTGCGCCACATGGAGTTTCGCTGATGCGCGCCAGGCTTGTTCTCGCCCCACCCCATCCCCCCTCCAACTCCCCCCTTGAAGGGGGGAGGGCAAGCTTGGCTGGTGCTCCGGCTCATCCTCCCTCCCTTTCAAGGGGAGGGCTGGGGAGAGGATGGGGCCGGCTGAACCTTGTGGCTTGTCAGGTGGAGTCTGGTCATGCTTGATTTCGAGGAAGCCCTGGCCCGTCTGCTGGCCGGCGCGCAGCCGTTGCGCGAGACCGAGGCCGTGCCGACCCAGGCGGCGGCGGGACGGATACTGGCGCAGGGATTGCGCTCTGCGATAGACGTGCCGCCGCTGGACAACACCTCGATGGACGGCTACGCCCTGCGCTGCGCCGACGTCCCGGCCGCGGGCGCGCAACTGAAAGTGGCCCAGCGCATCCCCGCCGGCAGCGTCGGCCAGACGCTGACGGCGGGCACGGCGGCGCGCATTTTCACCGGGGCGCCGCTGCCGGCCGGCGCCGATGCCGTGGTGATGCAGGAATTGTGCGGCGTCGAGGGCGACGTACTGACGGTGAACCATGTGCCGCAGCCCGGCGAGTGGATCCGCTGCCGCGGCGAGGACATCGCTGCCGGCGCCGAGGTGCTGGCGACCGGGACGCGCCTGTCGGCCGCGCATGTCGGCGTCGCGGCCTCGGTCGGCGCGGCGCAGCTGACGGTGTTCCGCCGCCTGCGCGTGGCGCTGTTTTCCACCGGCGACGAACTGACCATGCCCGGCGAGCCGCTCAAGCCGGGCGGCATCTACAACTCGAACCGCTACACCCTGCGCGCCCTGCTCGAAGGCCTGGGCTGCACGGTCGATGATTTCGGCATCGTGCCCGATTCGCGCGAGGCGACGCGCGCCGCGCTGCGCGCTGCGGCGGCCGGCAACGACCTGATCCTGACCAGCGGCGGCGTTTCGGTCGGCGAGGAGGATCACGTCAAGCCCGCGGTCGAGGCGGAAGGTGCGCTCGACCTGTGGAAGATCGCGATCAAGCCGGGCAAGCCGCTGGCCTTCGGCAGAGTTGGCGCTGGCGCTACGGCGACTGCGACGGCGGCGGCCTTCATCGGACTGCCGGGCAACCCGGTATCGAGCTTCGTCACCTTCCTCATGCTGGTGCGGCCTTTCATCCTCAAGGCCCAGGGCGCTTCCGCCCTGACGCCGCGCGCGCAGAGCCTGCGCGCCGAATTCGATTGCAAGGGCGATCCGCGCCGCGAATTCCTGCGCGCCCGCATCGGCGCGACGGGCGGACTGGAACTGTTCGCCAACCAGAGTTCGGGCGTGCTGACCTCCTGCACCTGGGCCGACGGCCTGATCGACAATCCGCCGGGGCAGGCGATCAGGCGTGGCGATGCCGTGCGTTTCCTGCCGTTTAGCGAACTGCTATAGTGAATTCATGAACATCAAGATACTTTTCTTTGCCGGCCTGCGCGAGGCGCTGGGCACCGGCTCCGCGTCGCTGGAACTTCCCGCCGGGATCGCCACCGTGGGCGCGCTGCGCGACCATCTCGCCGCGCGCGGCGAGGCGTGGACCGCGCTGGCGACGACCAAGAATCTGCGCTCCGCGGTGAATCAGCAGATGGTGGGAGCCGAGGCCGCCGTCAAGGCCGGCGACGAAGTGGCGTTTTTCCCGCCGGTGACCGGAGGCTGAGATGAGCGTTTCGGTCCAGGAAGCGGATTTCGACGCCGGTGCCGAGATTGCCGCGCTGTCGGCCGGGCGCGATGACGTCGGCGCGGTCGCCAGCTTCACCGGCCTGGTGCGTGCCGACAAGCCGGCGGATGCGGGAGCAGATGCAAGAGTTGGCGCTGACGCCCCGCCGACGGTGCAGGCGATGACGCTGGAACACTATCCGGGTATGACCGAAAAGGCGCTCGAAGCCATCGTCGACGAGGCGCGCGGGCGCTGGGACATCTACGGCGTGCGCGTGATCCATCGCGTCGGCCGCCTGGTGCCCGGCGATCGCATCGTCTTCGTCGCGGTCGCCTCCGCGCATCGCGGCGAGGCCTTCGCCGCCTGCGAGTTCATCATGGACTACCTGAAGACGCGGGCGCCTTTCTGGAAGAAGGAAGAAACCCCGCAAGGCGGACGCTGGGTCGATGCCCGCGAAAGCGACGACCACGCCGCAGGGCGCTGGGA
The DNA here is from genome assembly GCF_031426875.1 of Sulfuritalea sp. NCBI lineage: Bacteria > Pseudomonadati > Pseudomonadota > Betaproteobacteria > Nitrosomonadales > Sterolibacteriaceae > Sulfuritalea > Sulfuritalea sp. Next base: position 1,075 of record NZ_JASJPC010000063.1, on the reverse strand, counting down.
TGCGGGCAAGTAAGCCGGGAAACCAAAAACTGACGCGGGACTCGTGTCGGGCAATTTGACGGTTGCCGATACCCGGCAGTCGTAAGCCGGTTGAGAAAACGGACGCTCGGGAACGTCTGAGTTGAGCCGCTGTTACTCGTAGTGCGTCCACATGCGAAGCACTCGAACCACATGTTCCTTGGTGAAGACCTCATAGACCAGGCGATGCTGAATGGTGATGCGCCTGGAATAGGCACCAGCCAGATCGCCTACGAGTTTTTCGTCTGCATGGATAATGATAATTCGGACCGATGTCGTGGAGGCATGGCGCGATCATTCACTTCACCACCGGTTGAATCCCGGGCCGGTAGCAGGCAACTGCCACCCCTCAGCCTGGCTTTAAAAGCTCCAAATGAAAACGGCTGAGCGCGTGAGCGCTCAGCCGTTGGACTTGCCGGGTTTCGGATTTACTTGCGCTTGGCGCCGGCGGCGGCTTTCTTGACCGTCTCGCCGACGCTGCCCATGGCGGCCGTGGAAGCCTTGGCGATCTGCTCGAAGGCCTGGTTGGCGGTGGCGATGGCCTGCTGGAAGGATTCCATCATGTTCGGCGTCTGGCCGGGCAGCGACTTCATGAAGGTCTGTAGCGACTCGGTCATGTCCTGGCTGCCGGAGGCCAGTTGCTCGGTGACCAGGCGGGAAAACTCGGCCCGCGCGGCGTTGCTGATTTCGGCGATTTGTTGCGCGGCGGCGACCATGCGCTGGGTGGTTTCCTGGGCGTACTGGGTGCGCAACTGCATGATGGTCTGCGGGTCGCTGGCGCCGGATTGCGCCTTGGCGGCTTCGACGCCGCTTTGAAACATTTCGCGGGCCAGTTCGGATTGCAGCGCCATGATGCTTCTCCTGTGATCACTTTGAAAGTTTCAATTTAACACCAACGGCTTACGCGACGCTGACCTGGATCAACACGGGCGTTTCGGCGCCGGGTGTTGTTTCCGGGCGCCGAGTGATCCATACTGCATGGAATTGGTTTAGATGGCAAAGCACTGCTGTCCGGTTAAATTGAAGGTGGAATCGCTGTAAGCCATGACTGACAAGG
>NZ_JASJPC010000062.1:0-7120 GCF_031426875.1 Sulfuritalea sp. | reverse complement strand
TCTGGATGTCCATCCAGTATATTCTAGCTCAAGTGGAGCTAAGTGGATACCCCATTTTCGCGAACAGGTACTCGACGCTTGCCCGGACATCAGTCACGCCGAAGGCTCGCTGCACGAGGGACACTCGATCGAGACCGTGCGCTGCATGGTGGCCTCGGGTTACGGCGTATCGGTGCTGCCGGCCGGTTCGCTCAGCGGGATCTACAAGAACGGCATGGTGGTGTCGATCCCCTTCGAAGACCCCGCGCCGTCGCGGCGCATTGCGCTGGCCTGGCGCCAAGGCTATAGCCGGCCAAAGCTTATCGAGGCCATCATCGAAGCCATCGAGCTGATCGACAATCCCAGCTACCGGCCCATCCCGGCCTAGCGCGACTCAGCCGGCATCGAAGCCGGCATCTTCGATGGCCTGTGCAAGCTGCTCGCGCGTCACCTTCGCCGCGTCGAACTCGACCACCGCCTGTTTCTGCTCCAGCGAAACCTCCGCCTTGGCCACGCCAGCCAGCGCCGTCAGCACGCCGGTCACGCTTTTCACGCAGCCGCCGCAGGACATGCCGCCCACCTTGATTGTCGTCGTTTCCATGTCATCAGTCCTTGTTTGATTGCCATCTGCGCAACAGCAGGGAATTGCTCACCACCGACACCGAACTTGCCGCCATCGCCGCACCGGCGATCACCGGATTCAACATGCCCAGCGCCGCCAGCGGAATGCCGAGCACGTTGTAGATGAAGGCGAAGAAGAGATTCTGCCGTATCTTTGAAAGCGTCGCCCGCGACAGCGAAATCGCGTCGGCCACGCCGCCGAGGTCGTCGCGCATCAGCGTGATGTCCGCCGCCTGCATCGCGACGTCGGAGCCCGCCGCCATGGCGAAGCTGACGTCGGCCGCGGCCAGCGCCGGCGCGTCGTTGATGCCGTCGCCGGCCATGCCGACCAGGCGGCCGGCACCCTTGAGCTGGTTCACCGCTGCCGCCTTGTCGCCGGGCAGCACCTCGGCCTCGAAGCGTTCAATGCCGGCTTCGTGGGCGACGGCCTGTGCCGTGCCGGCATTGTCGCCGGTCAGCATCACCACCTCGATGCCAAGCCGGTTGAGGCGGGCCACCGCCGCGCGCGACGTGGCGCGCAGCGGATCGGCGATGCCGATGAAGCCAAGCAAGACGTCATCGGCCACCACCGCGACGACGCTGCGGCCGGCTTGCGCCAGTTCATCCGCCTGCGGCGCGGACCAGCCCTGTTGTTTCATCCATGTCACGGAACCGAGCTGCACGCGACGGCCCTCGACCTCGCCCTGCAGGCCCCGTCCCGCCATCGTCACCACGTTCTGCGGCGTCGCCAAGGACAGTCCGTCCGCCTTGGCCCGCGCCACGATCGCCGCGGCCAACGGATGCGTCGAGCCCTGTTCGAGGCTGGCGGCGAGTTGCAACAGAGTTATGTCCCCCGCTGTGCCGGGGACGGTAGCCCTTGCGGACGCCGTGTCGCCAGCGCCAACTTTCACCACATCGGTAACCACGGGCCGCCCTTCGGTCAGCGTGCCGGTCTTGTCCACCACCAGCACCTTGAGTTTCTCCGCCAGTTCCAGCGCCACGGCATTGCGGATCAGTACCCCGGCGCGGGCGCCCTGGCCGGTGCCGACCATGATCGCGGTCGGCGTCGCCAGGCCCAGCGCGCAGGGGCAGGCGATCACCAGCACCGCCACCGCATTCACCAGCGCCTGGGTGAAGTCGCCGGCCAGCGCCCACCAGGCGATGAAGGTCAGCAACGCGATGACCACAACTACCGGGACGAAGATCGCCGACACCTTGTCGGCCAGGCGCTGCACCGGCGCCTTCGAGCCCTGTGCTTCTTCCACCAGACGGATGATGCCGGCCAAGAGCGTGTGGCTGCCGACACCCGTGGCGCGGCAGCGCAGCAGTCCGTCGCCGTTGATGGTGGCGGCGAAGACGCGGTCGCCCGCGGCTTTGGTCACCGGCAGGCTCTCGCCGGTAAGCATGGCTTCATCGGCCGAGGATGCGCCTTCGATCACCTCGCCATCGACCGGCATCGCTTCGCCGGCACGGACCACGAAGACATCGCCGGGGATCAGCGTCGCCACCGCGACGTCGACCAGTTCGCCGCCTCTCTCGATGCGCGCCGTCTGCGGCTGCAGCTTGGCCAGCGCCTCGATCGCGGCCGAGGTCTTGGCCTTGGCCCGCGCTTCGAGGATCTTGCCCAGCAGCACCAGCGTGATCACCGTCGCCGAGGCCTCGAAATACACGTGCTGGTGATGCAGGTTCCACAGCGTGACGACCAGGCTGTAGGCCCAGGCCATGCTCGTGCCCAGCGCCACCAGAACGTCCATGTTGCCCGCCCCGCCGCGTATGGCGTTGAAGCCGCCGACGTAGAAGCGCCAGCCGATCCAGAACTGCACCGGCGTCGCCAGCAGCAGTTGCAGCCAGCGCGGAATGACATCCTCATGCTGGCTGGCGCTGAACATGAAAATCATCTGCGCCACCAGCGGCAGGGTCAGCGCGGCGGAAATCCAGAAACGGCGCAGCTCCTCGTGATACACGGCCAGCTTGCGCGCCTTCTCCTCGGCCCGCGTGTCGTTGTCGGAGACCGTCGCCGTGTAGCCGGCCTTGAGCACCGTCGCCACCAGCCGCTCGGCATCGCTGAGGCCTGGCACATAACGCACATGGGCTTTTTCGCTGGCGAAATTCACCGTCGCTTCGACGCCCGGCAATTTGTTCAACTGCTTCTCGATGCGCGCCGCGCAGGCCGCGCAGGTCATGCCGCCGATGGCGAGTTCGAGCGTCGCCGGCGGCACCTCGAAGCCGGTCTTGCGTATGGTCTCGACCAGCTTCGCCGCGCTGGTGTCGGCCGTCGCATAGCGTACGGTCGCCCGCTCCGTGGCGAAGTTCACCGTCGCTTCGACCCCCGGCAGCTTGTTCAGCTGCTTCTCGATGCGCATCGCGCAGGCGGCACAGGTCATGCCGGCCAAAGGCAGCTCCAGCGCCTCGTTTTCTTTGTCAGTGGCTGCGTTCATCGCCATCTCTCCAGTCAGGCCGCAGGTGCGGCTGGAAGTTCCACGGCAGCAAGTCTAAACTCCGTACCTTGGTACGTAGTCAAGGGGTTTCCGATGAAAATTTCAGAACAGACTTTCACGATCGGCAAACTGGCGAAAGACGCCGGAGTCGGCGTCGAGACGGTGCGCTACTACCAGCGCCGCGGACTGCTCGCCGAGCCGCCCGCCGTCTCCGGCTATCGCCGCTACGACACGCTGCACCTGGAGCGCCTGAACTTCATCAAGCGCGCCCAGGGCGTCGGCTTCACGCTGGAGGAAATCGCCGAGCTGATGACGCTCAACGATACCCGCGACCACCGTCTTGCGCGCAATCTGGCCAGCGAGAAGATCCGCAGCATCGAAACCCGCATCGAGCAGTTGGCCAAAGTCGCCAATGCCCTGCGTCATCTGGTGCGGGAGTGCGAATGTGGCGGTCAGGAGATGCCCTGCCCGATTATCCGTATGGCGCTGACGCCTTGAAACGAAGCACCGTCGCCGTAGCGCCAGCGCCAACTCTTCAAACGTGACCGACCACGCCCTGCCAGAGCTTGCCGCCCAGGGTCGCCGCATTGACCAACCCATACACGCCGAAACCCAGCACCAGCAGGCCGGATCCCAGTCGCAGCGCGCGTCCCTGAATCACGCTGCGAAAGCGCGCCAGCAGTAATCCCGCCAGCATCAGATTGGGCAGGGTGCCCAAGCCGAAGGCCAGCAGCGTTGTCGCGCCGCGCAACGCGCTGCCGGTGAGCAGGGCCATCGCCAGCACGCTATAGACCAGGCCGCAGGGCAGCCAACCCCACAGCAAGCCAAGCGGAAACGCCTGCGCCGGTCCGCGCACCGGCAGGAAACGCTTGGTCGCGGGTTGGATGCGCCGCCACAGCCACTGCCCGGCACGTTCGGTGAAGGCCAGCGCGCCGGTTATGCCGGTCAGGTAGAGGCCGAGCGCGATCATCATCAGGTTGGCGGCGACATACAGCGTCAGTTGCACCGGCAAGGCGTTGTTGAGCAGCAGACCGAGGCTCCCCAGCGCACCCATCAGGGCGCCAGCCAGGGCATAGCTGCTGATGCGGCCGAGGTTGTAGGCGAGGTGGATGGTCCATGCCGGACCCGCAGTGCCCGGCTTGCCCGGCACTTGCAGGGTGAGCGCGGAGACGATGCCGCCGCACATGCCGGCGCAGTGCACCCCACCCAACAGGCCGATCAGAAATACCGCGAGAAAACCGCTGTCAGGCATTAACGTGAACGTCGCGTCAGCGACCCATAATCTCCCTCTCCGTCAAGGAGAGGGCTGGGGTGGGGACGGGGCAGCCCCCTCAAGGTCAAATGACCTTGGAATAGCGAACGCGTTCGCGGTCGGTGCGCAAGTAGCGGTCGAAGGCCATGGCGATGCCGCGCACCAGCAGGCGGCCGCGCGGCTGGACGCTGATCCACTGGTCGTCGATGGTCAGCAGGCCGCCCTTTTCCATTTCGCGCAGATCCGCCAGTTCTTCCGCGAAATACGACTTGAAGTCGATCAGATGGGCGATTTCGATGGATTCGATCGAAAGCTCGAAGTGGCACATCAGCGCCTGGATGATGCTGCGCCGCAAGAGATCGTCGGCGTTGAGCTCGATGCCGCGGAAAATCGGCAGCACACCCTGATCGAGGCGATCATAATACTCGTCGAGCGTGCGCACGTTCTGGCAGTAGCTCGGTCCGACCTTGCCGATCGCGGACACGCCGAAGGCCATCAGGTCGGCTTCGGCATGGGTCGAGTAACCCTGAAAATTGCGATGCAGCCGGCCTTGGCGCTGGGCCACGGCAAGTTCGTCGTTCGGTTTGGCGAAGTGGTCCATGCCGATGAAAACGTAGCCCGCCTCGGTCAAGCGGCGAATGGCCAGTTGCAGGATCTGCAGGCGCGCATCGGGCGACGGCAGATCGGCTTCGTTGATGCGCCGCTGCGGCTTGGCCAGGCTCGGCAGGTGCGCATAGTTGTAGATCGACAGGCGATCCGGATCGAGCTTGAGAACCTCGTCCAGCGTATGGTTGAAGCTGATCACGTTCTGCTTGGGCAGGCCGTAGATCAGGTCGACCGAGATTCCCTTGAACCCGAACTCGCGCGCCGAATCGATCACCAGCTTGGTTTCTTCGAGGCTTTGCACGCGATTCACGGCGACCTGAACTTCGTGCGAAAAATCCTGGACGCCGACACTCATGCGGTTGAAGCCAAGTTCGCCGAGCAACTTCACGGTTTCGCGATCGACCTTGCGCGGGTCGACTTCGATCGAGTATTCGCCACCCGGTAGCAGGCGGAAATGCTTGCGGATGATATCCATCAGCCGGCGCATTTCGTCGTTGCTGAGGAAGGTCGGCGTACCGCCGCCGAAATGCAGCTGGACCACGTCGCGGCTGCCTTCCAGGGCAGCTTCCTGCATGGCGATTTCCTTGCCCAGGTACTTGATGTACTTGGCGGAACGACCATGATCCTTGGTGATGATCTTGTTGCAGGCGCAGTAGTAGCAGATCGTGTTGCAGAAGGGGATGTGGACGTATAATGATAAAGGTCGACCTATGCCACCCACCGTTCTCTTGCCCAGCCAGCGCGTGTAATCGTCCGCGCCAAAGGCCTCGACGAATCGGTCGGCAGTCGGATACGAGGTATATCGCGGGCCATTTACGTCGAAACGCCGAATGACTTCCGGGTCAAAAATGAGTTCCTGATAATCCATTGGCTAAAGGTACGAGATTGAGGCACGGGTGGTACATCCACCGCAAGTCTACACGATGCCGCAATCACGAATAAGTTGCATTGATAAATATCAAAGGGCTACCCTTAAACCGGTAACGCGACAAGCGTGCATGCAAACGTCAAACACAATGTAGTCCCGCTGATCACTCCAGGGCTCAAGGTCGCCTGTTCGCAGTGCAACCTGCGCGAATTGTGTCTGCCGTTCGGCCTTTCGGACGAGGACATGGCTCGCCTTGACAATCTGATCGGCGGCGGGCGCAAGTTGAAGCGTGGCCAGCACCTGTACCGTGCCGGCGAAGCCTTCGAATCCATTTTTGCGGTCAAGGCCGGATTCTTCAAGACCGACGTACTGACCGAAGACGGTCGCGACCAGGTGACGGGCTTCCAGATGGCCGGCGAGATTCTCGGCATGGACGGCATCAGCACCGAGGTGCATACCTGCAATGCCGTGGCCCTGGAAGACAGCGAGGTCTGCCTGATCCCGTTCACCGAACTGGAAATGCTTTCCAGCGAAATTCACTCGCTGCAGCATCACCTGCACAAGGTCATGAGTCGCGAGATCGTGCGCGACCACGGCGTCATGATGCTGCTGGGAACAATGCGCGCAGAGGAACGCCTGGCGGCCTTCCTGCTGAATCTTTCCCAGCGCTTCAACGCTCGCGGCTATTCGCCGGCAGAGTTCCATCTGCGCATGACGCGCGAGGAAATCGGCTCCTATCTTGGTCTCAAGCTTGAAACCGTGAGCCGCGCCTTTTCCCGCTTTCAGGACGAAGGCCTGATCTCGGTGCAGCAAAAGCATATCCGGATTCTGGACATTCCCCGCCTCAAGACCCTGCTGACGCCGGCCGACGGTCGCCTCGGCTAGGCCATTGCCGCCAGAAAGCCCAGCGGCTGGCGCGTCAGCGCCACCGAGACGATCCAGCCGAAAACCGCCATCGAGGCCAGCCAGCAAATGACGCGCATCCGTCGCGTGCTCGCCTCCCGCAGCGCCAGGATGCCGAGGATTATGTAGGCGATCACGCCCAGCACCTTCGCCGTGACCCAGTCGACCACGAACGGATACTGGCCGGACATTGCCGCCAAGGTCAGCGCGGCGACCAGCAGCAGCGTGTCGTTGATATGGGGCAAGACCCTGACCCAGCGCGCTGTCAGCAGCGGGGAATCGCGAATCATCAATACGCCGCGCAAAAAAAAGCCGGTCAGACTCAGGACCACGCTGATGACATGTACGTATTTGACCAGGATGTACATGATTGCTAGTAGTCAATCAACAAGGAAAAGGCGCATTCCCCGTAGGAGCGGGCTTGCTCGCGATAAGCCGTTGTCGCGAGCAAGCTCGCTCCTGCATCCATCGGTT
>NZ_JASJPC010000061.1:0-15695 GCF_031426875.1 Sulfuritalea sp. | reverse complement strand
GCTTATCGCGAGCAAGCTCGCTCCTACAGGGAATGCGCCATTTCCTTGTTGACTGACTACTAGCCCTACAGAAGCGCCGCTAGGGAGGTCTGAAAGTCGGCGCCGGCAGCACGGCGCCTCACGCAAAATCCGGCGATGCAGGCGGCATTGAGGCGGCGCTCAGGTGGCAATGGGCAGCCGCTGCAGGAACTCGTCGCAATCCTGCTGCACCTTCGCCGCCAGCAGGTGGTCGGCGCGGGTCCTGCCGAGGTTGATCGCCATCACCGGCTTGCCGCGCTGGTGGGCATGCTCGACGAAGCGGAAGCCCGAATAGACCATCAGCGAAGAACCCACCACCAGCAGGCCGCGCGCGGCGTCGATCGCGGCCATGGCGGCACTGACCCGCTCCCGCGGCACGCTGTCGCCGAAGAACACCACGTCGGGCTTGAGCATGCCGCCGCAGTCGGGACAGGCCGGGATGCAGAAGTCGGCATGGAGTCCTGCCGCCATGTCGGCGTCGCCATCCGGGGCGATGCTTGCCGCCGCGCCGGCGACGCCCGGATTTGCCGCGCTCATCCAGTCCTGCACGGCCGCCCGCGGCCAGGTCTGCCGGCAGGCCAGGCACAGCACCCGGGCCAGCCCGCCATGGAGTTCCAGCACCGCGCGGCTGCCCGCCTTCTGGTGCAGGCCGTCGACGTTCTGCGTGATCAGCAGGGCGATCCGCTGCCGGTTTTCCAGCTGCGCCAGGACGCGATGGCCGCGGCCCGGCGAAGCCTGACCCACCGTGGGCCAGCCGAAAAAGCTGCGCGTCCAGTAGCGCCGGCGCGTGCTCTCGGAACCCAGGAAATCCTTGTGGTCGATCGGCCGGCTGCGCTTCCATAGCCCGTCATGGTCGCGATAGTCCGGTATGCCGCAGGAGGTGCTCAAGCCGGCCCCCGTCAGGACCACCACGGAGCCCTGGTCGAGCAAGGCCGCTACGCGCTGGGCGTGGCTGTCGATATCGCATCCGGTCACGGCGGAAGATCGAACCACAGCGCTCCGCTAGCCTGCCACGGCAATGGCGATCGTGACCACGCCGAGGACCAGATTGATCAGCACCAGCTTGCGGATCGCATCCATCGCCGCGCCGCCTGCCGGCCAGGTCTGGGCCGCCACCGCGGCCGTCAGGCGCGGGTAGTAACGCAGGACGATCAGCAGGTAGATCAGCATCATGACGCTGCCGATGCCCGCCATGACATGCCAGCGCCACGGCGTGACGGCGCCGCCCAGACCGCCGAAGCGCAGCAGGCCGCTGACCAGGATGGCGATGATGGCGACGCCGACTATCGCGAAAAAGCGCCCGAGCACGGCAGCCAGCAAAGGCAGGCGCTGCGGTGGCGGCAATTGGGCCGCGGCGACGGGGCGCAGGCAGACGTGCGCGAAGAACATGCCGCCCACCCAGACGACGACTCCCAGCAGATGGATCAGGACCGCGATGCGCATGGTGGCAGGACCGGAAATTCGATGGCGCCATTGTAAGCATCTGCACCGTTGAAGCCGTCAAGGAATAGGGCGGGCGTGGGCGGGCGTGGGCGGGCGTGGGGCGGGCGTAGGGCGGACCGTAGGGCGGACTTCAGTCCGCCATCGTATTCTGGCCGACTGAAGTCGGCCCTACAAGGCCATCCACCCCTGGCCGGCTGAAGTCGGCCCTACAAAGCAAACCACCGCCGGTCGACTGAAGCCGGCCCCTGTATCCAGGTATTATTTTCCGATTGGCAGGCGCCGCATCAGCCCTGAGCCTGCGAACCCGGGAGACAGCATGAGCAACAGCATCGATCGCCTGCTTGCCTATCAAATCGAGGCGCGCCACACACCCGGCGCCGTGGTCCATGTCGAGCGCGCCGGAAAGGTTCTGGCGCACCGCGCGGCCGGCCGGCTGCGGCCCGACAGCGAGGAACCGATGCACGACGGGGCGCTTTTCCGCCTGGCCTCGCTGAGCAAATCCATCGTCAGCTTCGCCGCGCTGATGCAGGTCGACGAAGGCTTGCTGGAACTCGACGCTCCGGTCGGCAACTACCTGCCGGAGCTGGACCGGCTGCGCATGAAGTCGGGGGCGCGGCCGCAGCGTGCGCCGACGGTGCGCGACCTGATGCGGCATACCTCGGGCCTGGCCTACGCCTCGGAAATCCCGGACGCCGAGTTGCGCGCCGCGGCAGCACAGGCCGACTTTGCCGGGCAGATGCCCTACGTCGATGCCCAGGCCTTCCTCGACGCTCTCGCCACGGCACCGCTCGCGGCGCAGCCGGGCACGGCATTTCGCTACGGTTATTCCACCGACGTGCTCGGCATGATCGTGGCGAAGCTCGATGGACTGCCACTCGGGCTGGCACTCAAGACGCGGATTTTCGAACGCCTGGGCATGCACGACAGCGGCTTTGAAGTACCGTCAGCCGCGCAGGGAAGGCTGGCCGCGGCCTATGCCGAGGATGCAGCCTGGCAGGCGCGCGTGGCCGGCTATGGCCTGCGCAGACCGGACCGGCCCTGGATGGAAAGCGGCGGCGGCGGACTGGTGGCGACGCTGGGCGACTACGCCTGCTTTGCGCGCATGCTGGCCAACGGCGGCAGCCATGCCGGCGAAAGGCTGCTGTCGCCGGACCTGTTCCGCGAAATGTGCGGCAACCAGCTTCCCCCAGGCGTCGACGGCCCGGTCGGCTTTACCGGCCCCGGCTTCGGTTTCGGGCTCGCCCTGGCGGTCAGGCTCGACTGGGGTGCCGCGGCCATGCCCTGCGCGGCGGGCGAGATGGCCTGGTCCGGGATCAGCGGCACGGCCATGTTCGTGCATCCGGGCGAGCGCTGGTTTGCCCTCTGCTTCACCAGCAACATGAGCAGCCGCATGATGGCGCGCATGGAATTCCGCCGCGCCTTGACGTTCCTGGCCTGAGGGCGGTGTTGGGACCCAAGGACCGGATCGGCCAGCCGCGGGCGGAAGGCGCTGTAGGGCCGACTTCAGTCGGCCGGACTACGATGACGTTGTAGGGCCGACTTTAGTCGGCCGGGGGTGGATGGCGTTGTAGGGCCGACTTTAGTCGGCCGGATTAGGATGGCGGACTGAAGTCCGCCCTACGGTCCGCAAGTCCGCCGTCACGCCAAGGCCGCCTTCAGTGCCGCGACCTGGTCGGTGCGTTCCCAACTCAGATCGATGTCGCTGCGCCCGAAGTGGCCGTAGGCGGCGGTCTGGCGGTAGATCGGCCGCGCCAGGTCGAGGGTTTCAATGATGCCGCTCGGCGTCATGCGGAATACCTTTTTCACCGCCGCTTCCAGTGCTTCGTAGGGCACGGTTCCCGTCCCTTGCGTGTCGATCATCACCGATACCGGGTCGGCCACGCCGATGGCGTAGGCGATCTGCACCAGGCAGCGCCGGGCGAGGCCGGCGGCGACGATGTTCTTGGCGATGTAGCGCGCCATATAGGTGGCGGAACGATCGACCTTGCTCGGGTCCTTGCCGGAGAAGGCGCCGCCGCCGTGCGGACAGGCGCCGCCGTAGGTGTCGACGATGATCTTGCGCCCGGTGACGCCGGTGTCGCCGTTGGGGCCGCCGATCTCGAAGGGGCCGGCCGGATTGACGAAGATGCGGAAGTCCGCGGTGCGCAGCTTGGCGGGCACCAGCGGATCGATGATCTCGCGCGTGACTTCGCGCGCCACCCAGGCCGGATCGAGGTCGCGTTGAATCTGCGTCGAGATCACCACGTCACTGACCCCGGCAACCTTGTGTCCCTCGTAGAGCACCGTGACCTGGCTCTTGGCGTCGGGCCGCAGCCAGGGCAGGGCGCCGGATTTGCGCAGTTCGGCCTGGCGCCTGACCAGACGATGCGCGAGCCAGATCGGGTAGGGCATCAGGTCCGGCGTTTCGTCGCAGGCATAGCCGAACATCAGCCCCTGGTCGCCGGCGCCGAGCGTGCCGTCGGCATGCACCACGCCCTTGTTGATCTGGATCGACTGGTGGTTGAAGCGCACCTGGATTTCGCAATGCTCCGGGTCGATGCCGGTCGCCGCGTCCTTGTAGCCGGCGTCCGTCAGCACCTGGCGGGCGATCGCCGCAGCGCGGTCATGGACCTCGTCGAACACCGCCGGATCGGCGGTGCGGAATTCGCCGGCAATGACCACCAGATTGTCGGCGACCAGGGTTTCGCAAGCCACCTTGGCCGTCGCTTCGCGGCTCAGGAAGGCGTCCAGAATCGCGTCCGAAATCTGGTCGGCGAGCTTGTCCGGGTGGCCTTCGGAGACCGACTCGGAGGTGAATAGATAAGTCCTGGAATGCATGTTTATCTTGGAGACAGTTCGTCGCTACTTCGATACATTCATTTCTATCCAAAGGTGACGCAGCTCAATTTCCGGTAGACCGCTTTCTCTTGTGTGCGAAGAGCCATAGATCGACAATCGAGCCCCCTGATTGTCGGACTCAATATGCAATAGGTCTTTCGCTGACCATCCACGATTTGTGCGCCCCAGCTCTTCGATCCATTTTGTCACTCGGGAGTACCAGAATGCCGTGTTGTTTTCTTGTACATATCCGATCATGGCGGCCAGCACGTGTTTAGCGCCATGGTTCCCAGCTTTAAATCGCTGGATTCCTCCAGTGCTGGTAACGCCAGAGAAGACATATTCCCTTTCATCGCGCTTCTTGTCTTTGGGTGTTGGAAGTCGCTTGCACTCTATGGGCAATAGGGTCTGGAAGTCGTAGCAACAACGCCCATCGATCCAGACTGTGGCGGCACACGGCGCGGCTACAAGGTCAATCTTTCGGTCATTGCACTGCTCATCCGGTTCTTCTACTCGAAACTGAAGAAAGTCCCAGCCGAGTGATAGTCGTGCAGCGCTTGCGAGATGGCCGCAAAGCTGAGACGTAAGATCGGTTTCAGATGTTTTCCGTGGCCGTTCGGGGCGATCCCGCCAACGTGGCAGTTCTTGCGCTATGAATTCGAGCAATTCATACAGCGACGCTGCTTGCAAATGCACATCTCTGCTAAGCGTCCCGGTCTGGGCACGATTTCGTGAGGAGTCCGCTAGCATGGGAAAACCTTAGAAACCCTGCGCACGCAGATCGACAAGTGTTTCATCGGCATCGCGCAACGCTACGGATCGTAGCCAGTAGCGCAGTTGATCCGGCTTGAGAAGAAATATGAAGTTCTTGTCGTATATCCGGCAGATGCCCGAAACGTGAAGCGCGGTGCCCTGCTGTTCATGGAACAGCGCATTGAGCTTTCCCCTCAATTCATCGGCACCACTCCAGTTCACCTTTCCCTTGCCGAAAACAAAAGGCTGGCAGATGACACCCGGCCATACTTGAGGCTCAAGGGCGAGCAACGGGTTCTTCTTGTAGATGCCGCTTATCTGGCGACAAAAGACACGCGAAAAGTCCGCGAGCGCATCGTGTCCGGTCTCTTTTAGCGCTGACGAGTCCTCACCTAATCGGACAAGGTCGCGGTAGTAATCCACGACATCATCCACAACAATCCTCTCGTTCTCGCTACAACCAAGAGTGCCGGACTTGGGATATGGAAGGGAAACCACATCGACCGCTGAAAGCGTTGTAGCGTGCTGCGTAAACAGCTTGATGCTAGTACCCGCGACAAAGGCTTGAAGCTCACGCTTATGCTCGCGGATGAACTCGTCCACCTTACGGACCTCATTCTTCTGGGACGGCTTGCCACAGAAGCCCACAATCTGATTCTTATAGGTCAGATAGCCAGTCTCAACGTAGGCGTGATTCAAGTCGAACTGTTGATGAATCAGCGTCATCGGTGCGGTAAATCGCTCCGCCGTGTATTGGGACTTAAAGATCTGTGCTTCAACGACAGTAATGGCGTTCCGATCTATTCCTGCCACTGTCATGGCATTCGAGGGCAGCAGGGGCTTTCCGGTAAGGTGACTGGCTGGAGATAGTTTTTTTGTCTTGCTACCGGACGGATCGCTCTTGGGAGTTGCTTCGATGAAACCTTCGCCGAAATTCCATTTCTGCTCCTCCGCATATTCTCCGAGTGTTCTTGTCTGTTTAACGCGGTCTATGAAGTCGAGCACACGACCCCCGCCCAGCAGGTCAGCTCGCCAAACTGCGTCGTTGGACAGCACCAGCTTGCGTGGCAACCAATGCATATCGTAATAGTCAATATCAAACCCTTGTTCGGCATCGACACGACCGCTACGGCGGAAGGTGGCGTGAAGGACTTTCCGATTCGCAGGCGGCGGTGTGGACTCGGCGACGACGACCACGATTTTTGTGTCGGCCCCTCCCTTCTGAAATAAGCCTCGCACGGAGATAAAGTCCAGTACCTCGCGGATGTCCCATTTCGCGAAAAAGCGGCGCCGAAATTCCCGGGACTGCTGGTTGTATAGAAAGTTGTATTGCTGGAGCATGCTGAGAGCGCCGCCCTCGGTGACCATCTCCATGGCCTCATGCAAGAAGAGATACGCAATTTGCTTGTCCGGCAAGTCCCCGTGAGTTTCCTTGTACCGCTTGTAACTACGCTCGGCGGCCGGTGTGTTGAGACTTGAAGCAAATGGCGGATTTCCTACTATGACCCCGATTGAATCCTCAACCAGCCGCTGTTCCTTCGCCGCAAAAAAACAGGAGTGGTGTAGCGTTTTGCCGGCCAGGGGAGGAAACAGCTTGATGGCCGCCCGGATCGCCTCCGGTTCCAGGGCGTCACAAAGCGCCAAACACAGGCTGAACGCCGCGAGTTCCACGGCGCCCTCTTCCAAGTCGATTCCGTGAACCTTTTGCAGCAAGCCCTTCAGCACAATTTCATCTGGCCTTTGCCAGTTGTTTCGACTACGCCAATGCACCACAAGCCGTTTGTAGGCTTCCACCAGAAAAACGCCGGAACCGCATGAGGGATCCAATATGACCTCATTGCGTTGGCATAAGCGGTCTAGTCGTTCCCAGCTTAGCGATTCCTCCAACATCAGGCGGACGAGGAATGGTGGCGTGTAGACGGAACTGTCCGTGTTCGTGACGAACAACTGGTAAATGTGGCTTATCAATTCGACAGGGAGGTCTTTGAATGAGTAGAGCTCCCACAGGGTCAGTTGCCCGCCCGCTTCTTCGCGGCCTTCAATCAGTTTGGAGAACTGAACTAGCTGTTGACTGGTGCTTAGTCGTTCCTGGTCCGCTTCGCCGAGACTGAACACGTTTCCGTTGAACCTGATTTCCAGCGCTCTCAGCAGCTTGACGAGAGCCGCTCCATTGGCGAGCACTTCGAAGAACCTGTTGGCGCCAGCCAGGAAACGGCCAAAATAGCCATCCTCAAAGATCTCGCGCTTCTCCAAGTATGCAATCAGCAAGGACAGGATTATGAGCTTCCGGCGCAATGGTTTTGGCAGAATTCCTTTCTTGTTTAGCTCCACGGAAAGGTGTTTGACCGCTGCAACCAGCGCTTTGTGCGCGGATTTCCTTGCCGATAGCAAAGCCCTGCACGCAGTCGTATCGTTCCACAAAGTCCCATTGCGAAGTTGTTCAAGATCCCACCATGGATCGTTGCTGATCGCCGATGCCAAGAGAAGTGTTTGTGCCGGCTTGCAGACGATTTCGCCATTCCTGGACACGAAATCTGGTCCGTGAGCGCACCTGAAAAGTTGCAGTTGCCCTGGCAACTTTCGATACACAAGAGGTACACCACCCCAGCTCCAGAGCTTCTTGTGAACCTTTGCAAAAGCAAGGTCTTCGTCCAGTCGATTCGTGACGAAGATAAATGCTTGGGCCACGGGAGGCTTGCCATTTCGCCCTGCTTCAAAAAATACGGCGTCCGCACCGTACTTTCGTGCTTTCTCCATCATCACCACTTCGTCGGGTGGCCGCCCTTGGGGAGCATAGTCCTGCACTCGGACAAGCCCATCCACCGCCGAGCAGTTCTCGGCGCTGTCAAGGTGATTCCACCATGCTTGACGGCTACTCATTAATGATTCTCTTCAGACCAATGGCGCATTTGTGGCTTGCCTGTTGTAGTTCGCGAACTTTCGAGTACTGATTTTGGACTCCAAAGTGGCTCACCACATGAGCCTGTAAAGACGAATTCCAGCGTTCCACCATTTCCAAAGGGTACTGCCCGACAGCCAATCAGGAGCATGGAACAAGTGGGAATATCTCGCTAAAACCTTTGGTTAAGGCATCCGGGCTCGAATTTGCCGCGTCACTGATGACCATCCCTCAAACCAGGCGAGGTTCGCCGTGCCGCCAGCGCCGACTTTTCCGCAAAACTGCGGGGGCGTGTTCATCGCCTAATCAAACAGAATCACCTGGCGCACCGCTTCGCCCGCGGCCAGTCGGTCGAAGCCCTCGTTGATCTGGTCGAGCTTGAGGCGATGCGTGATCAGCTTGTCCACCGGCAGGCGGCCGGCCTGGAACAGGGCGATGTAATGCGGGATGTCGCGTGCCGGCACCGCCGAGCCGAGGTAGCTGCCTTTCAGCGTGCGCTCCTCGGCGACCAGATTCACCGCCGGTAGGTTGAAGGTGTGGGACGGCGGCGGCAGGCTGCAGGTCACCGTGGTGCCGCCGCGCCGCGTGATCCGGTAGGCGGCGTCGAGCGCCTGCACCGAACTCGCGGCTTCGATCGCGATATCGACGCCGCCCCCGGTCGCGGCCTTGACCTGGGCCACGAGATCGGGATCGTCGGCACGGAAGGCTTGTGTCGCGCCCAGCGCCAGTGCGGTTTCGAGTTTCGCCGGCAGGGTATCGATGGCGATCACTGCGCGCGCGCCGGCGGCCAGTGCGCCGAGCACGGCCGAGAGGCCGACGCCGCCCAAGCCCACCACGGCGACGGTCTGGCCCAGCTTCACCTGCGCCGAATTGATCGCCGCGCCGACGCCGGTCAGCACGGCGCAGCCGAACACGGCGGCGACGTCCTGCGGCAGGTCGGGGCTGACCTTGACCAGCGAGCCGCGGTTGCACACCGCGTATTCGGCGAAGCAGGAAACGCCGACCTGATGGTTGAGCGGCGTGCCGTCGGCGCGTGACAGATGCCGATGGCCGCCGACCATGGTGCCGGCGGTGTTGGCCGCGGCGCCGGGCTCGCACAGCGCCGGACGGCCTTCGAGGCAGGGCAGGCAATGGCCGCAACTGGGCACGAAAACCAGGGCCACGGCATCGCCGCGCTTGAGATCCGTGACGCCCGGGCCGGTCTCCTCGACGATGCCGGCGGCCTCGTGGCCGAGCGCCATGGGCATCGGCCGCGGGCGGTCGCCATTGACGATCGACAGGTCGGAATGGCACAGGCCGGCGGCGGTGATTTTGACCAGGACTTCATTGGCGCCGGGGCCGGCGAGGTTCACGGTCTCGATCGAAATCGGCCGGGTTTGCGCATAAGGACGCGGTTGTTCCATCTGGCTCAGCACGGCGGCGCGGATTTGCATGAGATTTTCTGCCTTGATCGGGTTAATTCGTTGCAGTGTAGCGGATTAGATTTGTTCCCATGTCAGCTTCCCGCTATTCGCTTGCCGCCCTGCTCGCCAGCTCGACCCTGGCGTTGAATGCCTGCGGCGTCCTGCCGCCCGCCGGCCAGGCGCCGGCCGCGGCAAGAGTTGGCGCTGGCGCCACGGCGGCACGGCCCGCGGCGCCCAACATCAACGACAAGGCCTATGACGTGGTGCTGTTCGCGCTGGGCCTGATCGAAACCGGCTACCGCTTCGACGGCAAGAATCCGGAAGCCGGGCTCGATTGCAGCGGCATGGTCAGCTATGTGTTCCGCAAATCGGCCGACATGCAACTCGCCGGCTCGGCGGCCGATCTGGCGCGCCAGGGCAAGCCCGTCGCGGCGGCGCAGCTGCGTCCCGGCGACCTGGTGTTCTTCAACACGCGCAACAAGTCCTACTCGCACGTCGGCATCTACATCGGCGACGACCGCTTCGTCCATGCCCCCAACAGCCGCGGCAAGGTGCGCACCGAAAGCCTGAAGCAGGGCTGGTTCGCGGCGCGCTTCGAAGAAGGCCGCAGCTACTTCGACTGAACGCGTGGCCCCCACCGTCACTACCGGAAAGCAGGTAGCCAAAATACGGCATTGCCGGTATTCCATCGGAATGGCGCCGAGAGTATCTTTTGCGTCGACTGCACGGCGGTGTCTGTTCGCATACGCCGCATGCGACCCGCTACTCCATCCTCGCGCAATGCGGGGCTTTCAAACTCCGGCCGGAGCAATCCAGCCGGGTTTTTTTTGCCCGGAAGAACGGTACGCCGGCGGCAGGCCTCCGGTGCGATCGAGGCCTGGATTCGGCGTGATGACAACAACTGCCTGCCGCCTCGCCACGGCGTCGGATCTGCCCGGTTTCCGCACAGTGCGGCGGGGAACTCGTAAAATGGACCGCAGTAGCTTTTGCCCAACGCCATGAATACCCCCACACCCGGTTTGCCCGCCATCGATCTGAACTCGCCCGAGCGCAAAAAGGCAGAGCGAAAGGCCCTGCGCCCGGCGCCGGTGCCAACGCCCGGGGATCAGCATGCGGTCTTCCAGGCTATCCTCGCCCATGCCCCATTGGCCATCTGGATGGTCGACGCGCAGGGGCGCATGCGTGTCGTCAGCCGCAGCCTGTGCGATGCCCTGGGCATCGCCGAGAGCCGGTTTCTTGCCGCCGCCCATTACACCGACCTGCTGCCCCCGGCGACTGCCGCGGCCTGCCGGCAGGCGGACCTGGAATGCCTGGCCCAGAATGCGCCACATCATGCGCAGGCATGGCTGAACTTTGTCGACGGCCACGCCCACCTGCTGGATATCACCCGGCTCGGCTTGCGTGGCCCCGATGGCGGCGTACGCGGGATTGTCGGCTTGGCGACTGACGTCACCGAGCGCATCGCGCACGAAAAGCAACTGGAACATATCGCGCACTACGACGCCCTGACCGGCATGCCCAACCGCGCACTGCTGGCCGACCGCCTGTCGCAGGCACTGGCCCGCGCCAAACGCGACCGGGGCCTGCTCGCGGTATGCCATCTCGACCTGGACGGCTTCAAGGCGGTGATCGACGGCTGCGGTCACGCGGTCGGCGACCGGGTGCTGGTGGAGGTCACGCGGCGCCTCAAGGAAACGGTGCGCGCCGACGACACGGTGGCCCACCTCGGCGGCGACGAATTCGTCGTGCTGCTGGTCGGGCTGGAAGCCACCGAGGAATGCGTGGGCAGCCTGCAGCGCATGCTGGAAAGCATCCAGCAGCCGATCGACATCGATGACACGGTGCTCAAGCTCAGCGCGAGCATCGGCGTGGCGCTCTATCCCGCGGACGAGCAGGATGCGGAGACCCTGCTGCGCCATGCCCACCAGGCCATGTGCCTGGCCAAGCAGTCGGGCAGGAACCGCTACCACCTGTTCGATGCGGCAAGCGACCTGCGCGCGCGCTCCCATCACGAACTGTTGCAGCAGATCAGGCACGGCCTGGGGCATGGCGAATTCGAGCTTCACTACCAGCCCAAGCTGGAACTGCGGACTCGCCGCCTGGTCGGGGCCGAGGCGCTGATACGCTGGAACCACCCGCAGCGCGGACAGCTGCTGCCGGCGGATTTCATGCGCACGGCGGAAAACACCGAGCTGGAAATCGAGCTGGGCGACTGGGTGGTCGCCACCGCCGTCGAGCAGTTGCAGCAATGGCAGCAGGCCGGCTTCGAGATCCAGCTGAGCATCAACATATCGGCCTATCACCTGCAGTCGCCGGGTTTCGTCGACAAGCTGGGCGCCTGCGCAAGCCAGGGCGGAACCTGCCTGCAGCGCCTGCAGATCGAGGTGCTGGAAACCGCGGCGCTGGAAGACATCGCCAGGATAGGCGCGCTGATCAAGGCCTGCCGGCAGTTCGGCGTGGGTTTCGCTCTGGACGACTTCGGCACCGGCTACACTTCGATCACCTACCTGAGCAAGCTCGACGTGGATACCCTGAAGATCGACCAGTCCTTTGTGCGCGACATGCAGCAAAGCAAGGCCGACCACGCCATCGTGCAAGGCATCATCGCGCTGGCGCGGGCCTTCGAGATGCACATCGTGGCCGAAGGGGTGGAAACCGAGGCGCACTATCAGGCATTGCTGCAAATGGGCTGCGAGATCGGCCAGGGCAACGGCATCGCACAACCGATGCCCGCGGCCGAACTGGTCTGCTGGCGCGGGCTCCAGCCCGCCTGATTCGTCGCGACGGGCATAAAGACAATAAACAATAAGGGAGGGCGGCATGGGGCAATTGGTGAGCTGGACCGAGGACCTGAGCGTGGGCATCGAGGCCATCGACGACCAGCACAAACGCATCGTCGACTACATCAACCAGTTGCACGACGCGGGCTTGCGCAAGGACAGGGAAGCCATCGGCAGCGTGCTCGCCGAACTGATGGAATACACGGTGTCGCACTTCAGTTTCGAGGAGGCGCTGATGGACCAGGCCCGCTATCGCTACGCGGCGCCGCACAAGAAAGTGCATGAACTTTTCACGCGGCGCATCGCCGAATACCGGCACCGCTTCCAGCTCGGCGAAGACGTCGCCGTCGAAATGCAGGGCACCCTGATCAAGTGGCTGATGAATCACATCAAGCGCGAGGACATGAACTACAGCGAGGCGGTGCGCGCCAGCCTCGGCGAAGGTGGGCCCAAGCCGAAGGAAGAGGCGGAAACGGTTGCGGCAACGGGCGCCGTGCGCAAATTCTTCGGCCGCACCTAGGCGCACAACACTCTTCCCCTTCAAGGGGGAGTTAGAGGGGCTACCAACCGCGCAAGATGGCTGCGCCTGGAACACTCTCCCCCTTTCAAGGGGGGAGTCGGAGGGGGGATGGGGGTACAAAGGCGGCTACCGCGCCCACAATGCCTTCAATGCTGCGCCAGATAAGCCGCCCGGATCGCCTCGATGCGCTGCCGGTTCACCCCGAAATCCTTGCCCCCGAGCCGGCTCGCGCTGCGCAGCTCGATCGCGCCGCGCGCCGGATCGAACCAGAACTCGAGGTCGTCGGTGAATTTCAGCCAGCGCGTCGTCGCCTGCGCATACAGGTAGTCCGGCCGCTGCTCGATCACCGTGATGCCCGGCATCGCACCCAGCACCGCCGCCAGCGCCTGCATCGAGGCCGGCGCGGAGCCGCGCAGGGGCAGCGGCTGGATCAGCGCATATTCCCGCTGCGGATGATCCGGGTACAGCCCGGCCTGGCTCGATACGCTGTTGGGCGTCGGCGACGGCGGCTTCAGGCGACCTTTGCTGACGCCGAGGTCCGCCGGGCGGCTGCCGCTCAACACGCCCAGTTGCACCAGCACCAGCGCCAGGACGAGGATGCCGGCGAGGATGTAGAGGGCGGTTTTCACGGGCGCGGCACCGCAGCGAGGGCTGCCGCAGGTCGGCGCAGCAGGGGCAACGCGGCGACCACCCCGCGCCACGCGTAACGACATGCCACGAAAGTTGGCGCTGGCGGGACGGTGATTTTGGATTTCAAGGTGGCGTTAGATGCTGGCGTCAAATGGCAATTGCTCACCGCGTAACTCCGCGAGCGTTTTACCAAACGATGGGTTATACGTCCGGGCATATTCCATTGGCACCGATGGAATGTTGAACTTGGCACAATGTTTCTTCCCGAAGGCATCCTCAATTGCGACCTTAATTGGGACGAACCCTTTGCGTGGCGATGGAAAGCAACCACCCCAGCTGTCCGACTGCTCAAAATACACGACTCCGTTGGTTGACTGACCGGGTCGAAGGTAGGTCTTTGCATCCACCGGTGCAAGGTGGTTTGTTTGCATGAGAAACGGAAACACTTTGATGTTTTCACCAATCTTCGCTTGGAAATCGGTAAGGGCAGCAATCTGATCGTGGAGCCAGAACCAGCCGACGGAATATCTGAGCCAAGCGAGGCTAAACGGGCGAATATGCCAGTGGTACCCAATCGAAATGTTTACGATGCTTGAGGCGGCCGAGCCTGCATTTGCCACTGCCAGATATAGAGCAATGCCTGTGCGATGTGCTTCGTGCTCACAGTTCATTTTCCCGATGGGATACGTACAGCAAAACGTTGGCCCATCAATAAGCCCTAACTTGAACTTTGGCCTTCCACGTAATGCCGAAAAGATGCCACTGATCCAGCCAAAACCCATAGTCACAAGAAAAATTCCGATGCTTACAACACCTTGGTTGTCGTTTGACCATTTACTGGCCTGCGTGAAGAGTTCAGTCAGCGTAGTAAGCATCTAGCATTCACGGGAATTGGCGCTGCGCGGCTTTATCGCGCAGCGCCCGGCGGACCGCAGGGTCAGAGATCAAGGGCCTGCAGAACAGGCATTTCTTTCGGGCTGATTTCAAGGTCGCTCCGCTCCATTTCATACGCATCAAAGAACTTGTCTGTCAGTTCGCTGATAACCGTGTTGTGGTAATGCGCCATCCAGAGATACTTAGCGGATATGGGGTTAAGCTCTCCGAAGGCTTTCGAATTCGAAAGTATCAGTTTCTTATGATTCTCTAGAAAAAATGGTTGGTCCTCTGGCTCATCGATTTCCCCAAGGAATGACCGGAGATAGTCAATTGAATACACACCATCATCTTCGCGTCGAAGGTTCTTCCGAATGCTACTGATTTCCTCGTCCCATGAATTGTGGGAGGAAAGTAAGCGATTGTCGGTAGACAGGGCATCGATAAGTTTTGGATCAACGACAACTCGCGGATACTTTGCATAGATTGATTCGAGTTCGTAGGCGCGTACAAAGCCAGGCCCGAATATGGTCTTTTCCTCGAAATGGATATCGCCAATGGATATACCTCCTCGGAGGCATATCCCATGGTTTATCAACTCTCCCTGCATATGCACCAGATCGAGTAGTTCGAAAAAGGCGAGCCCATATGGGAACTCAGAATTGGTTTTTGAATCCAGTGGGCGAATGCGAATTATCGAATCCGAAAACTGGATGATCCTGGGCTCAAAACCTTCTCCGTCTTCTTCCTCGTCAAAGCCAGAGAACTTTAGAACCGTTTCTAGTTTTGATCGAATTTCGTCGTAGGTACAGGAACTGACTAGGGCTTTGAAACCAAGGATATCTACGAAGGTGATTACGGCGGCACGGTACATGATTGATCTCTAGCGTAGAGGTGCCCGGCGCTGCGCGGCTTCATCGCGCAGCGTCCAGCGACCGAAGGGAGCGGGGTCGGCCGCCATGTTAGGGGTTCTTGCCAACGATGAGCACCCAGAGATCGAAGACGCGGACAACGAAGGTAAGTAAGCCGCCACCGGCAACGAGAGTGGTAACAAGCCAATGTTCCTTCGCCCACTCACCAATTACGGCGGGGGTAAATCCGTACTGTTCAGCCCAGGTAGCTTTTGTCTTGAGGCTTTTGTTTGTCGTTCTCTCAAAGATGTTCGCTAAAGTATCGACTTTCCGCAGAGTGGACTGATGCAGTTTGACGAACTCTTTGTTGTCAAATGCAGCCGCCTCCTGCTTTCCCGTCATAAAGTCTTTGGCGGTGATTTTGTTCAGTTCAATCAGCATCTCAAGCCGTGGATGACCGATATAGCCGACACCGTAGATGTCCACGAGCGCACGCGAAAGGTCAAACTTTCGGTCCTCAGATACTTGAATAGGTGCGCCGCCTAGAACGCGGTATCTATGTTCGATAGCGGCGAACCCGTAGTTGACGTCCCGCATGTTCCAATGAATCCAATTGCAGTGCTGGCGAGTGCGCAGAAAATCAAAAAAACGATCTAGTATCGATACGCATTAATTACGAAACATAATGACGAGCCATTTTGAGATCAG